>JAJRVX010000133.1:0-6697 GCA_024277095.1 Chloroflexota bacterium | reverse complement strand
TCTACACCGAGGGTTGACGGATAGCACTTTCCTGCGCTTCCGTTGGCTCGCGTCGCTGATCATCGTTATCCCTTCACCGCCGGACCATGTGCGGTATCCCTGAGCGGTTCGGGGGGGCTTCCTCCCAGCGTCGCGCTCGCGTGCGTTGCACCTCGTGCGGGCCGGCATCAGAAAAGGCAGCGCATCGGCTGCCCTTTTTCTGTATCGTCGCAGATCTCGGGGGCTGTGCACGCCTGGTGAGTCTCGTCTCCCTGGAGGGCCACGTTCGAAGTTATCCCTTCAACCCGGAGAAGGTGATGCCTCGTATGAAGTACTTCTGGCCGAAGGCGAAGATGATCACCATGGGGATGATCATCAATACCGAGAACGCCATCTGATAGTGCGTCGTCACATCCCCTTCCATGCCTTTCAGGCTGTTCAGCCCCAGGGCCAGCGTCCACAGATCCTTGTTACCTCCCAGATAGACCAGCGGGTAAAGGAAGTCGTTCCAGATCCACTGGAAGGTGAAGATCGCCACGGCTGCCAGGACCGGCTTGGAGACCGGCATCACGATGCGCCACCAGATGCCGAACTCGGAGCAGCCGTCGATCCGTGCGGCGTCGGACAGGTCCTGTGGCACGCCCCGGAAGAATTGGCGCATCAGGAAGATGTAGAAGGGGTTGTGGGCCAGGAACCGCGGCACGATCAATGGGAGGAAGGTGTTGATCCATCCCAGGCGGTCGAATATGATGAAGAAGGGGATCAGCGTGACCACGCCGGGCAGCATCATGCTGCTCAGCAGCAGCACGAACATAAGGTCCCGGCCTGGGAAGGGGATGCGAGCGAAGGCGTAGGCCACCAGGGAGCACACCACCAGGGATCCGAACTCCGCGCAGAGGACGATGATCATGGTGTTGCGGAAGTACCGGAGCACCGGGGCGATTTCGAATACCTTGATGTAGTTCTCCCAGGCGATGGGATCGGGGATCAGCTCAATGCGGGTGTACACCAGTTGATCGGGCGTCTTCAGCGAGGTGGAGACGGTCCACAGCAGCGGGAAAAGCATGACGATGGCCCCCGCTGTGACGATGGAATAGATGAGACCGTGATGGATGACGCGCTCTCGGCGGATAGAAATGGTCATCGATCCCCCCTATACCTCTTCACGAACCTGTATCCTCGGTGCGTTTCGCCGATCGACCTGGGGCGGAGATGCCCACGGGGCGGGAGCTCCCGCTCTCAGGATGGAGCGACCGGCGACGCGCTCAGCCGGTGTCGTAGTACACCCATCGCTCCGACGTCCAGTTCACGATCAACGTGAGCGTCAGGATGATGAAGAATAGCACCACGGCCATGGCCGACGCGTAGCCCATCTTGAAGTAGTTGAAGGCGTTGTTGTAGAGGTGGAGCATGTAGAAGAGCGTCGAGTTGAGCGGCCCCCCGCCCGTCATGATGAACGCGGCGGTGAACACCTGGAAGGAGCCGATGATCCCCATGATCAGGTTGAAGAAGATGGTGGGTGTCATCAGGGGGACGGTGATGTGGATCAGCCGCTGCCGGCCGCTGGCGCCGTCGATCTCGGCCGCTTCGTAGAGCTCCTGTGAGATGCCCTGCAGCCCGGCGAGGTAGATGACCATTTGCCCGCCGAATCCCCACAGGCTCATCAGGATCAGCGCCGGTTTGGCCCACTCCGGCCTGCTCAGCCACGGCACGGGTCCGAGGCCGACCAGTCCCAGGGCCAGGTTGACGAGCCCCCCTCGGGTCCGCAGCATGAACAGCCAGATGATCGAGGCGGCGACGACGGGCACCAGGGAGGGCAGGTAGTAGATGGTGCGATAGATCCCCCGGCCGCGGATGTTGGCGTTGAGGAGGAGGGCCAGCGAGAAGGCGAAGATGATCAGTAGCGGCACGCTGAACCCCATGTAGTAAACGGTGTTCTTGAAGCTGATGCCGATGAGGTGGTCGCCTCCCGCCATCTCCTTGTAATTGGCCAGGCCAACCCAATTGGGGAGTCGGGCTCCTACCGAGAAGTCCGTGAAGCTCAGGTAGAGGTTGAGGAAGAAGGGCAACACGTCGAAGCACAGGAAGCCGATGAACCACGGCAGGATGAAGAGCCATCCGATCCAGTGGCGATGGCGATTTCGCCATCGCGAGAGCCGGGTAAGCACCCGGCTCTCGCTCGTACGGGCCAAGTCGCTTGTGGCCGTCATGTCTCGCTCCAGAACTTGTCCAGGATCGGCTGTGCCTTGTCGTACGCCCAGTCGAGGGCCTCCTTGGGCTCCTTCATGCCGAACCACACCTCGTCCAGCGCCTCGTTCACCAAGGCCGCGATCTCGCTCTGAACCGGGGTGACCGGCACGCTGACGTCGATCTCCAGCCCTTTGAGCACCGTGTCCCAGTAGGGGTTGCCCTCGTAGTACGCCGGGTTCTCGTTGCAGGCCTTGACGGGGGAGGGACGATGCTGCTCGAAGAGGAACCAGCAGCCGCCCTCCTTTCTCACGGTGAAGAACTCCAGCCACTTGTAGGCCGCATCCTGGACCTTCTTATCCAGACCCTTGGGGATGACCTGGTTCCAGGCGAAGTGGAAGCCCGAGATGCCGGTGGATTTCGCCTCGGGGTTGTTGCCGTTGTAGGGCACGAGGAGCACCCCCCACTGGTTCGGATCCGCGTACATCTCGGGGTCAAAGGTCTCGAAGTGGAAGAAGTTCCAGACGGCGGAGGGCAGGAGGGCGAGCGTATCCGTGTAGAAGGGGTAGTCGGCGCTCTGCATGTTCACGCCCTCGAAGAAGGCGTTGAAGGCCTCGATGCCGCCGTAGTACTCGTGGATGATGCGCGCCATCCACTCCAGGGTCTCCACGCCCTCGGGCTGGTTGAAAAGGAGCTGCTTGGAGTCATCGCTGTAGTACTTGCCGTTGTTGCAGTAGAGCCAGGCGGGGAAGTGGTAGTTGTTCACCGCGGCGAGGCCGATCTTCTGGATCACCCCGTCCTCGATCACGGTCGTGGCCTTGATAACCTCTTCCACCTCTTGCCAGGTCTGAGGCGGCTTTTCGGGGTCCAGCCCTGCGTCACGGAACACGTTCTTGTTGTAGAACCAGATGCAGGTCGCCCCGCCGCCGGTGGGTAGGGGGTAACTCCAGAATTGATCCGCCCATTTGCAGTTGTTGATCTCGCTGGGGTAGAAGATCTCGTAGACGTCGATGTCGTTGGCTTCGATGTACGGATCGATGGGGACGATCAGTCCCTCGTGGGCGAACTTCTGGGCCTCTATCCGGGTGACCATGATCAGCGAGGGGGGATTCCGGCTGGCGATCGCCGTGGCCGCCCGTTGTGCCCGATTGTCCCATGGCTGAAGCTGATTTTCCACGTGGATGTCGGGGTTCTCCTCCTCGAAGCGGGAGATGATCTCGAGCATGAGCGGCTCACGGGCCCCTCCCCACCAGTTCATCCAGTAGACGGTGACCTTTTCCTCCTTGGCGGGCTTCGGTGCTTCCTCGGCCTCCTTGGCCGCTTCCTCGGGCGGCTGCTCGGCCGGGGGCGCGCAGGCTGCCAGCGCCGCTCCCACAGCCAGTCCGGTGGACAGGCGCAGGAACTCCCGTCGGCTTATGGGGGGTTTCATCTTTCCTCCTCCCTTCTGCATGGGGGGCTGCTGAGTGGGGGTGTTCATGCAGCCCGATGAAGGACGCCCGACATTATGCGTCGGATAGCGTGCGGACCGTTGCTCCTTCCACTATCCGACAGTGCAAACACCGAGACTGGGGGCCGTCAACTTTCCCCTCGAGGCGATCTACCAACATCTGGACCGCGACGCGTCCCATCTCGCGGCGGGGGACGGAGAGGTGGGTCAGCGGAGGGTATCGGCGGAAGGCGGGGTCCAGGGGATCGCTGAGCGCCACCAGGGAGAGGTCTTCCGGGATGCGTATGCCGGCCTTCTCCGCTGTCTCCAGGCAGGAGAGCGCCTTATCGGCGCTGCTCGCGATGATCGCGGTCACGCCCTGCGCGTGCAACTCGGCAACCAGGGTGGGCGAACACAGGCCCTCCTCCCCGCCATCGGGCGTCGAGGACTCGTTCCCTGCTCCTACGCAGATGATCCATTCATCCGACAACCCGAGCGCCTTTCGTCCTGCCAGGAACCCCTCGAGTCGATCGATGCTGGGCTCTCGCATCACCTCCGATCGCAAGTATGCGATGCGTCGGTGTCCCCTCTCAAAGAGCTCCTGGACGATCCGCTGGGTCGTCGCCGCGTAGTCGGCGGTCACGTAGTCCATCTCACACCCGGGGACATCCCGGCGCCCGATGTACACGAAGGGATACTCCTCCTCGCACAGCCGGCGCAGGTCCTCATGGTTCGTCTGCACGCCCAGGAGCACGCTGCCATCGGCGACCTGCAACGTGTTGACGCCCTCCATGTAGACGCTTCTAGGCTGCCCAGAGTCGAGGTGGCGCGTGTACAGCAACACGTTGTAATCGCGTGCCTGGGCCTCGGCCTGAATGCCCAGGAGGAATCGGTAGTAGAAGTCGGGAGGTTCCAGGGGAAAGCTCGACTCGTATACGAAGACTCCCAGGATCCGGTTCTTGCCACCGGCCAGGCTGCGGGCGATGATGTCGGGTTGGTAGTTGAGCCGACGGATGGAGGCGAGCACGCGCTCTCGGGTGGTTTTGCTGACGAGTGGCGAGTTGTTGAGCACGCGAGAGACGGTTCGTTTGGAGACGCCGGCATCCCGGCTGATGTCGGAAATGGTGACTTTACGTCGGGGCATGATGCACTCTCTTGCTCCCTGCGAGGAGTTGCCACCGGTGGCAATTTATACTTTATCATAAATACGGGGGCGTGTCAATAGGGCGCCTCGCGATGATCCCCCATTGGTATCGAGTTAAGCGATGCGGAAGCGTGGCCCCGCATCTCTGGGGTGGCTCGGAAGGGCGTCAGCCCCTCCGAAGAAATCTGTTTTCAAGCCCTCACCTGCCCCGTGGGGCCGTAGGCCACCGGCCAAAGCCCCAACCAGGCAGGGAAAAGGCGGGAAAAAGCGTTTTCCTGCGGAGGGAAGCCCCTCCGCACCTCCCCTTTCAGGTGCGGCCGTCCGTGGAGGGAAAAAGCGGCAGGCGGGGGCCTCGCCCGTGCTGTTGAGTTGATGCGAATAGGGTACCTCGCGATGATCCCCCATAAGCACTGCGCGCATACTTGATGTGCCCTGGGGATGCCGGGGACGCAGAGATCATCCCTCCCTCGTTTCTTCCTCCCTGCGCCTTCTATGACTCCGCGGCGGGATGCGAGGAATCACGCTGGATGGGGGCTTGACAGCGTGCGCGTTGCCGGCGACAATACCGCTGTCCCAAGGGGTATGTGTGATCATCTTCGGGAGCGGGGTAGCGTTGTGCCTGTACCGCTCCTGATCGATCGAGGTGGGTATGCGGATTGGCTTCGTCAGTAAACGGTTGGCGGGCACCGACGGCGTCTCCCTGGAGACGGAGAAGTGGGCCCGCGTGCTGCGACGCATGGGGCACACGTGCACTTTCCTGGCCGGGGAGTTGGGTCCGGAGTTCCGGCCCGGGCGAGAGGTGCCGGAGATGCATCTCCTGCACCCGGTCGCTCAGGAGACGGCCCGCCGGGCGTTTGACGGGGACGTGCCCGATCCGGACCTGGACGCTCGGATCGCCGAACATGCCGGGTTGCTGCGGGACGCGCTTCGGCAGTTCCTGCGCGACTTTCGGGTGGAGCTTGTCATCGTGGAGAACGCTCTGGCCATCCCCATGAATCTGCCGCTGGGGATGGCCCTGACGGATGTGCTGGAGGAGACGGGCCTCCCGACCATCGCCCACCATCATGACTTCTATTGGGAGCGGCCGCGCTATCAGCACACTCGTGTACGGGCGCTGTTGGATCGCTGCTTCCCGCCGGACCTGCCGAGCGTGCACCATGTGGTCATCAACTCCCTGGCACAGGCGGCGCTGAGGCGGCGTCGAGGGCTGGAGAGCGTCGTTGTTCCCAACGTGTTCGACTTCGCTACGCCGCCGAAGGCGGACGCGTATAGCGCTGATTTTCGCCGGGTCATCGGGTTGACCCCGGACGGTGCCCTGATCCTGCAGCCGACGCGCATCATCCCCCGTAAGGGGATCGAGCTGGCGATGGAATTGGTCGCCCGGTTGGACCTCCCGGGCTGCGAATTGGTGGTGACCCATCCGCCCGGCGATGAGGGCATGGAGTACTTTCGGCGTCTACAGGCGGAGGCGGAGCGCCTTCACGTCGACGTGTGCTGGGCTTTCGATCGGGTGGAGGAGCGGCGGGGATACCGGGATGGCCGCAAGGTGTACTCGCTTTGGGATGTCTATCCCCATGCCGACTTCGTCACGTATCCCAGCCGCATCGAGGGGTTCGGCAACGCGCTGTTGGAGGCGGTATACTTCCGGCGACCGCTCCTGGTGAACCGCTACCCGGTGTATACGGCCGATATCGCCCCCAAGGGATTCCGGTTCGTGGAGATCGATGGCGCTATCACGGATGCCGTCGTCTCCCAGGTTCGGGGCCTGTTGGTGGATCCGGCGCAATGCGAGGCGATGGTAGCCCACAACTACGAGGTCGCCCGCCGCCATTTCTCTTTCGAGACGCTGCAATCGTTGCTGTCCGGGATATTGGCCGGGCTGGGCGCTTGAGCCCGTTCACAACCTGTTAGGAGGAAGCTCATGGCGTATGCAACTGCTCTGCGCGAGGATGCCCGCCGTC
>JAJRVX010000012.1:0-17557 GCA_024277095.1 Chloroflexota bacterium | reverse complement strand
GCCGTATACCGGGGTGATGTGCGCGCAGAGGTCGTGTGGGTGCCCGGTCCGCAGGAGGATTCCCGATGATTTGCCCCCTTTTCCCCCCTTTTTGTTGTAAACGTATTTCAGGACTTGACAGGCCCCTCCGCAGGGAAACTCTTTTTCTCGCCCTTTCCCTGCCTGGTTGGGGCTTTGGCCGGTGGCCTTCGGCCCCACGGGGCAGGTGAGGGCCTGAAAATAGATTTCTCTCGGAGGGGCTGACGCCCCTCCGAGCCACCCCAGAGATGCGGGGCCACGCTTCCGTATCGCTTAACTTGATACCAATGGGGTAGGTACGGATTTACCCCTACGCCTCCCAGCCACCTTAGAGCTCCTTCTCCATCCACCAGAACACGCGGTGGATGCGGGCATCGGCCACGCGAGCGTAAAAGGCGATGGGCCCCACCCAGCAGATGTCGGCGGTCCGATGGCCCAGCGCCCTCATATCCCGCATACAGCGCCAGAAGAGCACCCGGCCGATCCCCCGGCCGCGCAGATCCGGCTCCGTGCCCATGGGCCCGAAGCCGTTCTCGAACATGGTCACGTTATACGAGGCGAACGCGCAAATACGATCCTCGCGCGTGGCCACGAAGGTGGAAATGGGATCATTCTCATAAGAGGAGAGGGCCTCATAATGCCATACGGAGCTCCACCGCTCTTGCAGCCAGGCGCTGAAGGCCTCCCGATCCTCCGGCCGCAATCGTCGAATAGCATACCCCTCCCGGGCCAGGCGCGCCTCCTCCTCACGGGTATCCCAATCGTGCGCGAGGAGGTCCACCTCCATATCCACTGCCTCGCCGAAGCGGTAGAAACCGTGGCGCTCGAAGAAACAATAGGCCGGGGTGTAGCGCACGTCCAGACCGGGCCAGAAGTAATTGGGCGCGCTATTGCCCAGCCGCAGCCGGGTGAGCCCGTCGGCGCGCAGACGTCCTTCCAGCTCCTCCAACAGTTGAGAGGCCAGGCCGCGACGGCGACAGGCGAGGTCGACCGCGACCAGACGCACCCAGGCCATCCTCCCCTCGTCCATCTCACGGACGCCGCCCAGGATCGCCCCCGCCAACCGATCATCCGCCCAGGCAAGCAGCTGATAAGCCAGGTCCCGGCCGGGCTCCTCCAGAACGCGACGGCGCAACAGGGTCGGCGTGAACACATCCAGGGGAAGTGCACGTTGACACAGGTCCAGCAAGGCGGGTAAGTCAGCCTCGGCCAGTTCACGGATTTCCATAAAAGAGCCCCCCTATCCTCCCAGTGGGGTTCCAAGAGACATCAAGGGGAAGCTTTCCTTTTCAAAAGGTGGAGGTTCAGCGCGCTGAACCCCCACCCTTCCGGAGACATCCCCTGCTCCCCTCAGTCCACCACCATACGGCTCCCCAGTCCATCATAGAGCTTGGCTCAGGCTATCCGGATCTCCTTGCTGCTCTCCCACAATCCGTGGATGTTGCACAGAGCCAGGGCGTACAGGGTGCCGGGCTTGGTCACCTTCAATGTGACCGTCACCGCGTGATGCGTGTACACCGGGCCCTGGTTGGGGCCGGCCACCGCCTCACCATGAGCGGTGAACTCGAAATGCCCCACCTGATGGGTGAACGGCTCTCCCTCCGGGTGGAAGTAAAGGGAGATCCAACTGATATGATGTTCCGTGGTGTTGGGATGTCCCACCTCCTTCCCCAGGCTGACCGTCACCTGAAACATCTCGTCGGCCTTCACCTCGTCCGGGCACTCGATGACCGGCACGTGCTTTTCCTTCTTCCAATCAGCCTCCTGAATGCGTTCGCTCAGCTTGGTCATGGCTTCTCCTCCTTGCCTTATACTGGCGTGAAAATCGACGACCTCCCAGAGAGCCGACGCCCTTTGGGAGGGAGCAGCCCCCTTACCTTCGATCCTCCGTCCTGACGAAGGGCGGCCTCACCTCAAGGGATGTCAGCAGGCCATAGCAACGGGGCTTCCGGAACGCGTTCCCCCACGTCTCACGATCCCGATACGCCCGGATCCGATCCATATGGAAGACGGCCAGGTAGACGCCCTCCTCTTCGCCCGCCTCGATCACCAGGGTATCCCTCGCGTTCCCCCTCTCGTCGAAGGCGATGGGATCAAAGGCGATGGAGTGCCCGTTGTTCTGCGGCGCGGCATAGTTGGCCATCGCCACCCCTACCATGTTCTCAAAGGCCCTCGCCCTGAACTGGCCGATGCGATGCGCCTCCAGCTCGCAGGCGTTGGGCGTCAGAATGATCTCCGCCCCCTTCAACATCAAAATACGAGCGCTCTCCGGGAACTCCCGATCATAGCAGATCATGGCGCCCACCCTGACCGTCCCTTCCTCCGTCTCCAGATCACACACGTAGAAATCGTCCCCAGGGGTCAGGGCGATCTCCCGATCGAAATCGCAGGTATGCACCTTGGCGTACGTCATCACGAGCTCGCCGCGTCGGTCGATCAGGGAGACGGAGTTACGCGGCGCGCCCTCCCATCTCTCCAGGTAGGTCAGGGCGATGGCCATCTCCAGCTCCTTCGCCAGCGCCCTGAAGTGTAGGACGAAGGCATCATCCCGGCCGATCGCCTGCGCTCGCCACTCCTCCTGCGCGCCCGGCCGACCCGGATCGTAAAAGGTATACCCGATGTTCCACATCTCCGGGAAGAGCGCAAGGTCCGCTCCCAACTCCCTCGCACGCCGGCAGAACGCATCCCCTTTGGCGAGGTTCGCCTCCTGATCGTCCCCACAGGCCACCATCTGCAACAGCGCGACCCTGAACAGGCTCATCGGCCCTCTTTCCCCCTCCACCGAAGCTCTGCTTTCCCGGCTCTTCTCGTAGAGGCTCAGGCCGAGGCCAGGCAGATCAGAGGCAGGATTCCTCAGACACGCTCTTAGAATGTGTCTGAGAAACACCATCTAAGTTAAGCCTCAAAGATGCCAAAGAATTTGGTTTTTGGTAGGGGCACGGCGGCGCCGTGCCCCTACTACTATAGACAAATGTTCCGGCGATGATGAATTCTCAGACACGCTCTTACAGAAACGGGATCGGGCGGGAGAGCGGCGGAGGCGTATACGCCTCCCGGTAGTACGCGGCCACCCGGCGCAGGACCGCATCGCGTATCGCGCACAATTCCTCCGCGGCCGGGCCCAACGTCATCATCCGGCTGGCGGCCACGTGATTGTCTAGGATGCCCTGGGCCACGTCGATGGGCACGTCCAGCCGGCAGAAGATCCAGGCGATCACCCCGCTATACCAGCGCAGGCGCGCCTCCTCCCCAGCGCGGAAGGTGGATGTGGGCTGGCCGTCGAACGTCATGCGCCGCACCTCGCCCAGCGTGGCGCCGCCCAACACGCCGTGGATGATGGAGATCGTCTCCGCGCCGCATCGCCAGAACTCATCCGCCCCCAGGCAACGCATCTCCGCGCCCGGGTCGGCGAAGATGACCTGTGCGGCGGCGCGGGTGTACAGCTTGTAGCCGGAGTTGAAGTCGGGCACGTCCTCCGGGCTCGCACAGAAGCGCAGATCCAACACGCGGCCCTGCCGCGCCAGGTGATAGCGCAGGGCGTCCAACAACACCCGATCCTGCAACAGCTCCAGCTCGCCGCGCAGCCAGCCCATCGGTCGATGCAGGCTGCCCCGCCGCCCGATCACCAGCACGCGATCGTTGGCCGTTTCCCGGGCGATATGGACCGCCGCCCGCGCCAGATTGGGCAGGTCGTTGATGAAGTGATCGGCGTCGGCATCGCGCACGCACAACAGGTCGGCGTCCGGCCTCTCGCTCAGCAGCCAGCGCATCCCCTGTGTGACCGCGTGCTCCTTGCCGCGATTCTCGTCCTCTATGATCAGCGCCGGGGCGACGCCCTCCCGCCGCAGGAGCCGATCCCTCTCGACCCGAGCCACCCGGGCGATACGCGGGCTTCCGTCCACCACCAGCACGATTTGATCCCAGGGCATGAACAGCCCGCAGTCGGCCAGGGTCAAACGCAGCAGATCGGCGATGGCCTCATCGGACTCCTGGGGGTTATACCAGACCGGCACCACCATCCCCAGCCGGGGATGCAGGTCGGCGATGGTGGCGTAGTGCTCGTGAGTGCTCACGCCGACCCTCTCTCCGCTATCAGCCCCAGCCGGGCCAGCACGCCCGCGCCGATCACGCCCGCCTGCGGCCCCAAAGCGGCCTTCCAGACCGGCGTCGATCGAGCCGTGGGCAACGCGTGCCGGGCGATGCAGGAGCGGATGGCCTGGAAGAACGGCTCGCCGGCCTCGGCCACCCCTCCGCCGATGATGATCGCGTCCGGCGCCATCACGTTCACCAGCGAGGTCAGCGCGAACCCCAGCCAGCGGCCGGCCTCCTGCACGGCGAAGAGCGCCAGCTGATCCCCAGCCCGCATCGCCTCCACCACCTCTCGTCCTGTGGGAGCGCTGGGCAGCCCGCGCAGGCGGCGATAAAGCTCAGCGATGGCTGGCCCCGAGGCGTACTGTTCCACACAGCCGCGGTCGCCGCAGGTGCACGGCCGGCCGTCCCGGACCACTTTGACATGCCCTACCGCCCCGGCCAGCCCGGCGCGGCCCGGGTGCAAACGCCCGTTCAGCACCCAGCCGCCGCCGATCCCGGTGCCCACCGCCACATACAGCCCGTTCCGCACCCCCCGGCCGGCACCATACGTCGCCTCGCCCAGCGCCATGGCGTGCACATCGTTGTCCATCCAGACGGGTATCCCCAGCGCCGCCCCCAACTCCCGACGAAGGGGCACGCCGGTCCAGCCGGGGATCAGATCCGTGGCATAGACGAGCTCCCCGGTGCCCGGGTCCACCTGACCGCCCGTGCCCACGCCGATCGCCGCCAGGGGACGCTCCGCCGCGGCCGCCACCTCTCGCGCCAGTTGCACAACCCGACGCAACACGGCCTCGCTTCCCTCGTGCACCGCCGTGGGAACGGAGCGCGCATGGTACAGTGTGCCATCCGGGGCGACCATCGCGGCGGCGATCTTGGTCCCGCCGATATCGATCCCCAACGTCCACGCCTCTTCCATACCGCCTCCTGTGCGACGGGCACGCCTCTCTCAATACACAAGCTCCACAGGGAGATGTGGAGGGGAACTCCCCTCCACGGAAAACACCGCTTTCCCGGCCTGCACCTGCTTCTCCCGGTCCCTTCCGCAAGGGTCCGGGCCGGGACCCGGCAGGTCAAGGGCGGAAGAAAATTCTTTCTGGAGGGACAAGGCCCCTCCAGGCCTCCCCATAACAGGAGCAACAGGACTTTTCAGGCACGCTTTTAGAAGGGCGGCTCCTTATGCAGTTCCTCGATCAACTGCAAGGCGGCCTCGATCTGCTCCGCCGTCCCCTGGAGCAGCAGGCGCACGGCCCCCTCGGCGCCGAAGATGCCGCCGGAGCCGACATGGCGGGCCCGAACGCCGCAGAGCAGGTGAAACGCCTCGATCTCGGTGATGATCTCGCCGGTGATGGGAAAAAGCGGATGGACGTGATTGGCCGCCTCCTCGCCCTGTCCCAACACGCGCGCCGTCTCCAGGATATCATGCGTCACCAGCTTCTCCAGGCCCACCGGGATCACCAGTGTAACCCGCCGCCCGATGATCGGCCCCAACGCGCCGCCCACCGTTCCACCGTTGGGGTCCCCGATGCACACCCCGGCCACCTTCTTCTCGTAGTTGAGCGCGTTGGCCCCCTTGATGAAGACATCGCCGGGGCCCATCTGGCGCGCCGCCTCAAAGCGATTCATCCCTTGCACCGGCTGTCCGTCATGCAGGATCACATCGGGCAGGTTCTTGGGCGCCAGGCGGGTCTTGCTGTCAAAGCCCGGCGGGACCACATGCCCGGTCACGTACGCATACCGGTCGATGGGCTTTCCCAGGACCTCCTCGACGACGTAGCCATCCGTGGTACCGGTCGAGATGACCATCCACCCCTGTCGTCGGGCGCGCTGTACGGCGGGGTGGGCTGCCACACCCTTGGCGATCAGACGTTTCGACTGCGAGACGGTGAGAACGACCTCAGCTAGCATGGTAAGGCACCTCCGAGGGACAAACGTTCTAAAACGTAAAGGGCAAAACGTAACGAGAGCAAAACGTGAAGCGTGAGGGGATATGGTCACCCTTCGCTCAGCCAGCGATCCAGGAACGCGTACGCCTCCGCCTTCACCTCGTCGGGGAAGCTGTGGCCTCCGGGGAAGAGGATCGCCTGGAACCGATCGGCCGCCCCGGCCTCCGCATAGACGGCCCGCGCCTTCTCGGCGATCTCCCGCACGCCGTCGATGGGGAAGATCCGGTCCTCCTCACCTGCCGTGAGCAAGAAAGCCCGCGGGGCGATATCCGCCACCAGGGCATCCAGATCGCACAGCTCCAGCAGGCCTGGCACATACATGGCCCGGTTATGATTGATCCCATCGCGCAGGATCGTGCGGATCAGGCCAAACCCGCACGAGGAGACGGCCGCCCGGACGCGCTCGTCGTACCAGGCCAGCCAGAGGGTCTCCTGGCCGCCCAACGAATGGCCGATGGCCCCCAACCGCCCTGGATTCACATCGGGCAACCCGGCCAGCACGTCCAGCGCACATACCAGATCATGCAGGTACTTGGTCTGCAGACAGGAGCCGAGCAGGATACGCCGCGTGAACTCGAACCCCTCATACTCCCGATCCTTGAGATGGGGGTTCTCCATGCGCACGTACTCGGGCGGCCGTCGGTCCTCAAAGCAGAGGTGATCGGGGCACAGCACGACGTACCCACGCCGGCACAGATCAAGCCCATAATGGTACATGCGGTTGGCGCTCAGCCCGGCCGGCTCCGACTTGCCCAGGTAATACTGCCCCGCGTGCTGGTGGATGGCCAGGATGCCGGGCCGTCCGGCCGCGGGCGAGGATCCCCTGGGGCGCAGCAGCCAGGCGATGACGCGCTCGCCCGGCTCGACGGCGTAGGAGACCGACACGCGAACGTGGTCGCCCAGGTCCACCTCCGAGCCGAAGGCGACCTCCGGCGGCACACGCTCGGGGAATCGCCCCAGCCGCTCGATGATCGCTTGACGCAACGCCGGGTTGCCCATTCTCTCTCTCCTCGTGAGAAGGCAAGGCCTTCCTACGCCAGGCTACGCTCGATCAGCGCCTTGGACTTGAGGATGCCCTCATGGTCGTCGCTCTTCCCCTCGAACTCGATGCCGTAGGAACCCGTGTAGCCGGACTTCTCCAGGATCTGGATACAGCGCGGGATATCGATGTTGGGGTCATTGCCGGTCGCGTCGAACTCGCGCGCTTTGGCATGGACGGCCACGGCGTAGGGAGCCAGCTTCTCCAGCGCGGCGAAGCGATCCACCTCCGGAGGGAAGTTCCCAAAGTCCGGCAACGTCCCGATCCAGGGGCTGTTCACGGAGCGGATCACCCGCAGGATGTTCTCCGGATCGGCCGATACGCCGCCGTGGTTCTCGATGAGGATCTTAATCCCCATCTGTCCGCCGACCTCAGCGAGAGCACCAAAGCTCTCGATCAGGCGCTCGATCCGCCCGGCCACGTCGGGATCATGATGTCCTCCCATATTGGCACGAATGGCATTGCACCCCAGGGCGGCCGCGATCTCAAACCAACGCGTGTGATTGGACACCGCCATCATGCGTTCCATGCGATCGGGCGCGCCCAGATCCCCCTGCCGGTCGACCGCGATGTTCAGCATGCGCACGCCCTGGCTATTGGCCGCCGCGCGCAGCATGTTCAGGTAGCCGTTATCCTGCCGCTCGAAGAAGGGCTCATTGAGCTCGATCTGATCGATGCCGAACTCCTCACGCGCCACGCGAGGGAACTCCAGGAGCGTAAGAGGATGCTCCTCCCGCCGGAAGCGACGCACGAGACTCCAGCCGGCCAACGACACTCGGGACATAGTGACTCTCCTGTCGATCATGATGGCGGCGACGAAGTCGCCTTTGGTGTGAAACCCGAAGATGCTGCGATCGAGGCCCGCCGTTCCTCCAAGAGGATCAACGAAAGGTGCCACGACTCTCGCCGAGGCCACATCGTGGTGAACGGACAAGCCCACACGAGGCATTATAATACGAGCCCCCCCGGATTACAACAGCGAAAACCGCAACGGGACTGCCCATAAGCCTCGAGGCTCAAAACCCAGACCTGTCCCCCTCAAGAGGCGACCGCTGAGCCCAGGCACTGGTATCAACTTAAGCGATTTGGAAGCGTGGCCCCGCATCTCTGGGGTGGCTCGGAGGGGCGTCAGCCCCTCCGAAGAACTCTATTTTCAGGCCCTCACCTGCCCCGTGGGGCCGAAGGCCACCGGCCAAAGCCCCAACCAGGCAGGGAAAAGGCGAGAAAAAGAGTTTCCCTGCGGAGGGGCCTCCCCTCTGCCCCTCCCCTTTCAGGTGCGACCGCCCATGGAGGGAAAAAGCGACAGGCGGGGGGCCTCGCCCATGCTGTTCAGTTGATGCGAATAGGGCGACCGCTGAGCCCGGGACTCCCAGAATCAGACGAAAGGCACGGAACCGCGAATATGCCGCTCATGGGCGATGCCGCCCGGGACTCGAGAGCTTGCTTGTCAGGGCAATTCCATGACACGTGACGTGACAAAAGGTCTAGACAACGCCCTCAAAGCATGGTATACTCGCGCCAGGTCGACCGATCCGAAGGTGGATCTACAGGCGGTGGGGCGTCCATCCGGCTGGGCGAAGGCCGCGTTTCACCCTCCAAATCCTCGCGTGGATGCGTTCCCCCCATCGCCTATCATGGTGCATGCTTGCGATCACGTAGGCGATCGTCTGACCAGAGCCACCGGGGGGAAGCCACCCGCCTCCGGGGCCAAAGGTGGCGAACGGCCCTGATCCCGATCCCACAACGAAGACAGGTGCAAAGGAATCATGAAACCTCGCGAACGCGTTCTGACCGCCCTGGCCCATAAGGAGCCCGATCGGGTGCCGATCGACTTCGGCGGGATGCGCTCCACGGGCATCATGGCCCTGGCCTACGCCCCGCTCAAACGGTCCCTCGGCATAGAAGATGGCAACATCGACGTCTACGATGTTGGCCAGCAACTGGCGCTGGTGGAAGAACCCATCCGGCAACGATTCGGGGTGGACGTCGTCCCACTGGACTTCGACGCACTGGGCCCGTGGCAGCCGTATACGCTGCCGGATGGGACCCCCGCGCGGGTCCCCGCTCACTATCGGATCGAGAAGGCGGAGGATGGGACCCTCTACCTCCTTGACGACGAGGGACGTCGGAGGGCAGCCATGCCCCCCGATGGATACTATTTCGACTCCATCTACCATCCGCTGGCCGACGCCCAAACCGTGGACGACCTGAAAGCCTTCTCATGGAGTGGCCGCTCCGATGAGGACCTGGCCCGGCTACGAGAGGAGGCCCGTCGGCTGTACCACGAGACGGACTACGCCATCATGGGAGCGTTCGGGGGCAACATCCTGGAATCGGGCCAGGGCCTGCGTGGATGGGAGCAGTTCATGCTCGACCTGGCCTACGGCGGCCCTTTCCTGGAGACGTTCCTGGAGCTGCTGACGGAGAACCACCTGCGGAACCTGGAACGCTATCTGGCCGCCGTCGGCGAGTATATCCAGATCATCCAGATGGGCGATGACCTCGGCACCCAGCGAGGGCCCCAGATCTCCATAGACATGTATCGCCGCTGGATCAAGCCGTACCACAAGCGCATCTACGGCTGGGTACATGATCACTATCCCGACATCTACGTCTTCCTGCACTGTTGCGGCGGCGTCTACGACCTGATCCCGGACCTGATCGACGCCGGCGTGGACATCCTGAACCCGGTGCAAACCTCCGCCCATGGCATGGACCCGGTTCGCCTGAAGCGAGAGTTCGGCCGCGACCTGGTCTTCTGGGGCGGCGGCTGCGAGACCCAAAGCACGCTTCCACACGGCACGCCGGAGGAAGTACGCCAACAGGTGAAGGAGCGGCTGGAGATCTTCGCGCCGGACGGCGGCTATGTGTTCAACCAGATCCACAACATCCAGCACGGCGTCCCGCCGGAGAATATCACCGCCATGTTCGAGGCCGCGCTGGCCCATGGCTCCTACTAGCCAGCGACCTCACCCGTCGAACGGGTCCCACGGGACCCAGGTAACCCTGTGCGCTCGGAGACGCTGACGTCTCCGAATTCCGCATCATCGCGACCCACGGCGAGGAGGATGGATATGGGGTATTTGATGGGTATTGACGTCGGCACAACCGGCACGCGAGCGATCATCGTAGACCCCGCCACGGGCGACGTGGTCGCCGGAGCCACCGAGGAGTATCCCCTCTACACCCCGCAACCCCAATGGGCGGAGCAGGACCCGGCCGATTGGTGGCAGGCCACCTGCGACGCCATCCGAGCCGCTATCTCCCAGGCCAACATCCGGCCGGACGACATCCAGGGCATCGGCCTCACCGGCCAGATGCACGGCATCGTGCTCCTGGATGAGCACGACCAGGTCCTGCGCCCCTCCATCATCTGGTGCGATCAGCGCAGCCAGGCCCAATGCGATTGGATCACCGAGCGCGTGGGGGCGGAACGGCTCATCGAGCTGACCAGCAACCCCGCCTTGACTGGCTTCAGCGCCCCAAAGCTGCTGTGGATTCGCGACCACCAGCCGGACCTGTACGCCCGGGCGCGGACGTTCCTGCTGCCCAAAGATTTCATCCGCTTCAAGCTCACGGGCGAGCGGGCCAGCGAGGTATCCGACGCCTCCGGGACGCTCCTCTTCGATGTGACGAACCGGCGCTGGTCCCAGGAGATGCTCGACGCGCTGGGGATCGATCCATCGCTGCTGCCCAAGGTGTATGAATCGCCGGAGGTGACGGGCCACATCACCGCGGAGGCCGCTCAGATCACGGGGCTGAAAGAGGGCACGCCGGTGGTGGGCGGCGGCGGCGACCAGGCGGCCGGGGCGGTGGGCAACGGCGTCGTGCGACCTGGCATCGTATCCTGCACGGTGGGCAGCTCGGGTGTGGTGTTCGCGTACATGGACCAGCCCAAGCTCGACCCGAAGGGTCGCGTGCACACCTTCTGCCACGCGGTGCCCGGCGCCTGGCACGTGATGGGCGTCACCCAGGGCGCGGGGCTCTCCCTGCGCTGGTTCCGCGATCGATTCGGCGGGATGGAACGGGCGCTGGCCCCCGAGCTGGGCGTCGATCCCTACGACATCCTGGTCGATGAGGCGCGCCGCGCCCCCGCCGGATGCGAGGGACTGATCTTCCTGCCCTACCTGATGGGCGAGCGCACGCCGCATCTGGACCCGGACGCCAAAGGGGTCTTCTTCGGGCTGACGGCGCGCCACACCCGCGGCGACGTGATCCGCTCGATTCTGGAGGGCGTGGCTTACAGCCTGCGGGACTCCTTCGAGATCCTGCGGGAGATGGCGGTGCCCATCGAGCAGGTGCGCGCCTCCGGCGGTGGAGCACGTTCCGACCTATGGCGCCAGATCCAGGCGGATGTGTACGACACGGAGCTGGTCACCATCAACGCCACGGAGGGGCCCGCTTACGGCGCCGCCCTCCTGGCCGGCGTGGGCACCGGCGTGTGGCCTACAGTGCCCGCGGCGTGCGATGCCACCATCAAGATCACGGGCCGGACGGCGCCGGACGCCGAGCGGGTGAAGATCTACGACGCGTATTACGCCATCTATCGCAACCTATATGGTATGCTAAAGCCCGCCTACGACCGGGTGGCTGAGGTCATCCGAACATACGCCAGCTGAGCCGACACGACAGAGGGGGAAGCCCCTCCGCGAACTCCGTGAAATGCATAAGGAGATAGGAACGATGAAACTCGGCTTTTTGACCGCCTGCCTGCGAGGCCTCTCGGTGGAAGAGATCGTGACCTGGGCTGCGAAGAACGGTTTCCAGGCGCTGGAACTGGCGTGCTGGCCCATGCAAAACGAGCGAGACTACTCCGCCAGCACGCTGGATGTGGCCAACCTGACGCCCGCCAAGGCGGATGAGATCAAAGCCCTGTTTGCTGAGCACGAGATGGAGATCTCCTGCCTGACCTACTGCGATAACAACCTGGCGCCGGACCCCGAGATCCGCCAGCATCACCTGGCCCACCTGGATAAGGTCATCGAGGCCGCCAAGCTACTGGGTGTGCAGAACGTCAGCACCTTCATCGGACGTGATCCCCGACTGACGGAGGCGGAGAACCTAGAGGAAGCGATCCAGGTCTTCACACCCATCGTGGAGCGTGCGGCGGAGCGAGGCGTGCGCATCGCCATCGAGAACTGCCCCATGCCCGGCTGGCAATTCGAGGGGCTGGCCGGCAACATCGCATACAGCCCCAAACTATGGGACGCGTTGTTCGAGCGCCTGCCGGCGGAGCACTTCGGCCTGAACTTCGATCCCTCCCATCTCTGGTGGCTGGGGATTGATCCCATCAAAGCCGTGCGGGACTACGCCGATCGGATCTTCCACGTCCACGCGAAGGACACGGAGATCCTTTCGGAGAACACCTACCGGGTAGGCATCCTGCTCGGCCGAGGATGGTGGCGCTATCGCATGCCCGGCCTGGGCGAGATCCCCTGGGCCCGCTTCATCTCCACGCTCAACGAGATGGGGTACGATTACGTGCTGAGCACGGAGCACGAGGATCCCGTGTGGGAGGGCAGCCACGAGAAGGTGAAGCAGGGGTTGATCCTGGGGCAACGCTTCCTCTCCCAGTTCGTCATCTAAGCTGGGGCATCCCGGCAAGGAGGGGCCTCCATGAACGATCGTGAGCGCTGGCTGGCAACCCTGCACTACGAGCCGGTCGACCACATCCCGGACGAGGAGTTCGGCTACTGGGACGAGACCTTCACGGTCTGGCACAGGCAGGGCCTGCCGCGCGAGGTCAAGGACAACGCCATCGCGGATCGCTTCTTCTGCTTCGCCCCTCGAGAGACGGTGCCCGTCAACGTGGGGCTACTGCCTCACTTCCGCCGCCGCGTGATCCGAGAAGACGAGCGGCATCAGGTCATCATCACCGAGGAGGGGGCAGAAGCGGTCATCCATAAGGACGGCAGTTCGTCCATTCCCCACTTCGTGCGATTCCCACTCCAAACCCGGGCGGACTGGGAGGAGTTTAAGCGACGGTTGGATCCCAATGATCCGCGACGATATCCCGTCGATTGGGAGTGGTGGGTGCGCCTATGGAAGGAGCGCACCTACCCGCTGGGCATCCACGTGGGGAGCCTGTTCGGATGGCTGCGCAACTGGATGGGCTTCGAGCACATCGCCGTCACCATTCACGACGATCCGGACTGGATCCACGAGATGATGGAACATCTGACGGAACTCACCCTCAAGACCATCCGACGGGCGCTCCAGGACGTACAATTGGATTTCGCCGCCTTCTGGGAGGACATGGCGTTTCGAAGCGGGCCGATGATCTCTCCCAAGATGTTCCGGGAGTTCATGGTACCTCGCTACAAGCGGATCACGGACCTGCTGCGAGAGCACGGCGTGGACATCGTGTACGTGGACTGCGACGGAGACATCACCGAGCTGGTGGAGCTCTGGCTGGAGGCAGGGGTGAACACGATGTTCCCGCTGGAAGTGCGCGGCGGCTCAGATCCGGTGCTGATCCGTAAGCGATTCGGCAAGGCCGTCCGGCTGCTGGGCGGCGTGGATAAGACCAAGTTGATCGAGGGAAAGGAGGCGATACGTAAGGAGATCGCTCGGCTGGAGCCGTTGGTCGCGGACGGCGGGTACATCCCGCACGTCGACCATCGGGTGCCACCCGACGTCACGTACGAGAACTACCTGTACTACCTGAAGGTGAAGCGCGAGGCCTTCGGGATCCCGCATCCGCAATGCTGGGAAGAGCAGATGGCGGCGGCGCGAGCGCGTCAAAAGCGGGCCGCCTGAGTCTTCAATACTGAGCCAGAATCATGTCACGAGCGATCCCGCATTACACCGTCGCATCCTGAAACCCACAGGAGGAGGTTCTCTCATGTTCGATTTGACTCCACTCACCGAGGCCGTGATCACGGGCAACGCTCCTCAGGCGAAGGAGCTGACCCAGAAAGCCCTGGACGCCGGCGTGACCCCGGGCACTATCCTGCAGGAAGGGCTGATCCCGGGCATGGCCGAGGTAGGGCGTCGCTTCGAGGCCCGTGAGTTCTACGTGCCGGAGCTGCTGATCGCCGCCCGCGCCATGCACGCCGCGCTGGAGATCCTGCGCCCGCTGCTGGCGGAAAGCGAAGAGGTCGAGCCGCTGGGCAAAGTCGTCATCGGCACGGTGCGCGGTGACCTGCACGATATCGGCAAGAATCTGGTCACCATGATGCTGGAGGGCTCCGGCTTCGAGGTCCAGGACCTGGGCATCGACGTGGCACCCGAGAAGTTCGTGGACGCCATCAAGGAGGGCGAGTACGACATCCTGGCGATGTCGGCCCTTCTGACCACCACCATGCCCAGCATGAAGGCCACCATCGACGCGCTGACCGAGGCGGGATTGCGGGACAAGGTGAAGGTCATGATCGGTGGCGCGCCGATCACCCAGGAGTACGCGGACCAGATCGGCGCCGACGGATACGGAGAGGACGCCAATCAGGCCGTCCGAGTGGCCAAGCAATTACTGGGATTGCCGAGTGACTGAGCGTATGCACCGCATGGGTTCTCAATGGGCGGCGCGGCTGGCGGAGGTGTACGGGGATGAGGCCGTAGAAACACAGCAGGCCCGCTACCAGGAGGCCCTTGCCGCCTTCCGCACCGCCTATGGACCCGGCCCGGTAGTCATCTGTCGCTGCCCAGGCCGGGTCAACTTAATCGGTGAACACACGGATTACAACTACGGGTTCTGCCTACCGGCTCCCCTGGACCGGGACCTCCTGCTGCTGGTGCGCCCCCGCCAGGATGCCGTCGTATCCCTGGCCAACATCGAGTCGGATCTCTTCCCCCCTCGACGGTTCACGCTCAGCGCGGACATCCCCTCTGGCCCGCCGGGGGATTGGGGCAACTACTCGCGTGGCGCGGGCCAGAAGCTATGGCAGGTCTTCGGGCCGCTGCGCGGCTTCGACGGCCTGGTCGTGAGCCGGCCGCCCCACGGCGTGCCGCGCGGCGCCGGCGTCAGTTCCTCGACCGCGCTCACCGTGGCCTCGGCCATCGCGCTCGTCCACATCAACGCGCTGGAGGTGCCCACCGATCGCCTCGCCCAGCTCTGCAGCGAGGCGGAGTGGTACGTGGGCACCCGGGGCGGCATCCTCGACCAGTTCGCCACCATGTTGGGACGCCGAGGCCACGCGCTGTTCCTGGACTGCCTGCCGCGCACGGCGGAGGACGGCACCCGATACTACCACACCGAGCTGGTTCCCCTGCTGGACGGGTACACGCTCGTGCTGGCGGATAGCCGGGCCCGTCACACGCACACGACCGGCGGATACAACGTGCGCGTGGCCGAATGCCGCCTGGGAGCCGCCTGCCTGGCCCGCCATTATCCCAACGTCCGAACGCTGCGCGACGTCCAATCGGAGCCATGGGAGGCGCTGGCCCCCCATCTGCCTGAGGAGGCCACGATCGATGAGCTGGCTGCTACGGGGATCGACGTGGACGCCTGGCTGGGGGACCTCCAGGTGCCTCGGGACACACGGCTGAAGCTGAGGGCGCGATGCCGCCACGTACACAGCGAGAACCGCCGCGTGTTGGACAGCATAGCGGCCTGGAGGCGGGGGGATGCCATCACAGTGGGACGGTTGCTCAACGAGGCTCACGAGAGCCTCCGGGACGATTACGAGGTCAGCTGCCCCGAGATCGAGACCCTGCGCGGCCTGATCCTGACGGTGGATGGGGTGCTGGGAGCCCGCATGGTGGGCGGAGGTTGGGGCGGCTGCGTCGTGGCCCTGGTCCAGGCTGGTCACGAAAGCGGATTCTTCTCTCAGGTCGCGCCCGCCTATGAGGAGGCCACCGGCCACCCGCCGGACCTCTTCGTCTGCCAGACCTCAGAGGGAGCGGGTGTGGTGATGGAAACGGAATGCTGAGGAGCGAGTGTATGACAGGGGAGATCGGCATCGCTTTGATCGGGGCGGGGAACATCGGCAAGATCCAGGCCCGCGCCATCGCGGACATACCGGAAGCCCGCCTGCGCGTGGTGTGCACCACCCGGCCGGAGACGGCGCGAGCGCTGGCCCAGGAGTACGGAGCGGATTGGACAACAGACCTGGAAGCGGCCGTGACCCGGGACGACGTCCAGCTCGTATCCGTATGCACCCCCAGCGGGCGGCATCTGGAGCCCGCCGTGGCGGCCGCCCGGGCCGGCAAGCATGTCCTGGTGGAGAAGCCCCTGGAGATCACGCTGGCTCGCGTCGATCAGATCATCCGGGCCTGCCGGGAGGCCGGCGTCTTGCTGGGCTGCATCTTCCAGAGTCGCTACAAGGAAGGCGTCCGCTACGCCCGAGAGGCGCTTCAGGCGGGACGCCTGGGCCGCCTCACCCTGGCCGATGCCTATGTCAAGTGGCACCGGCCGGCCTCCTACTACCTGCAGGGCGGCTGGCGCGGTACCTGGGCCCTGGACGGTGGCGGCGCGCTCATGAACCAGTCCATCCACACCGTGGATCTGCTGCAGTATCTGGTCGGCCCTGTGGCCCGGGTCTACGCCCGCACGGGCACGCTGGTGCATAACATCGAGACGGAGGACACAGCCGTGGCCGTCCTCTCCTATGCCAGCGGCGCCATGGGCGTCATCGAGGGGACGACCACCGCCTATCCCGGCACGCCCGCGCGCGTGGAACTCCACGGCGACAAGGGGACCATTGTGCTGACGGAGGGCCAGGTCACCTGCTGGGACCTGGCCGACGCCACCGAGGAGGAGAAGGCGAAGGTCATGAGCGTCGCCGTGGGGGGCACGGGCGCGGCCGATCCCACCGCCATCGGCCACGAGGGCCATCGACGTCAGATTGCCGACATGGTGGAGGCCATCCAGACCGGTCGGCCCCCGCTCATCGACGGGGCCGAGGGGCGCAAGGCCGTGGAGATCATCCGGGCGATCTATCGGTCCTCCCAGGCGGACGCCCCCGTGGATCTGCCGCTGGTCGAGGACGCATAAGAGGCGGCCATGGATCTGGGTCTACAGGGAAAGACGGCGCTCGTCGCGGCCGCCAGCCAGGGGATGGGGCGGGCGGTGGCCCTGGGACTGGCGAGGGAGGGCGCCCGGGTGGCCATCTGCGCCCGAGGCCGCGAGGCGTTAGAGGCGACGGCCGAGGACATTCGACGGGAGACCGGGGCCGAGGTGTTCGCCCAGGTGGCCGACGTCAGCCGGGCCGATGACATCGCACGGCTGGTGCAAGCGGTACGGGACCGTTTCGGTGTTGTCGACATCCTGGTGTGCAACGCGGGCGGCCCACCCCCGGGCGACTTCCTGGATTTCGATGACGAGGCCTGGCGGGCCGCCTTCGAACTGAATCTGGAGAGCGCCATACGCCTGTGTCGGGCCGTGATCCCGGATATGAAGGCCCGGGGATGGGGGCGCATCATCACCATCACCTCCATGTCGGTCAAGCAGCCCATCCCGGGCCTGATCCTCTCCAACGTCATGCGCGCCGGGGTGAACGGCCTGACCAAGACGCTGGCCGATGAG
>JAJRVX010000132.1:0-4605 GCA_024277095.1 Chloroflexota bacterium | reverse complement strand
GTCGGCTATCCGACTCAGATGAGGGGACGAGGAGGCGTTGATGGCTAAGCGATCTCGCTATCGGCTCAGCAGGCGGGAGTTTGTGAATCTCGTGGTAGGGGCGCTGGGGGGGATCATGGGCGCTGTTGTGGGTATTCCGATCATCGGTTACCTGGTGTCGCCGGCCCTGAGGGCGCAGAAATCGGATGCGTGGATCCCGTTGGGACCGCTGGAAAACTACCCCATTGATGTGCCCACGGCCTTCAATTTCACCCGTACGAAGGTGCACGGGTGGGAGAGGACGGTGAGCAGCTACGGCGTGTACGTGCTGCGGACCGCGGAGGATCAGGCCAAGGTGTTTTCCAACGTATGCACCCATTTGAGCTGTCGGGTGAAGTGGCGGGAGGATCTCGGGCAGTATGCCTGCCCTTGCCATGATGGCTCTTTCGCCAAGAACGGGGATGTGATCAGCGGCCCTCCGCCGCGTCCGTTGGACCAATATGAGACGAAGGTAGAGGATGGCAAGCTGTTCATTCACTTTGTAGAGGGTTGATGATGGCAGAGAAGGTTTTCTCCTGGTTGGACGAGCGCCTGGGATTGACGACGATCTACGGCGTCGTCCTGGATCGAAAGGTCCCCAAGGTGAACTGGTGGTACACTTTGGGGAGTGCCACCCTCTTCCTTCTGATCATGCAGATCCTGACCGGCATCTTTCTAACCGTGTACTACGTCCCCTCGCCCGACCACGCGTACGATAGCGTCCAGTACATCATGACCGGGGTGGCCTTCGGGTGGCTCATCCGGGGCATTCACCATTGGGGTGCGAGCCTGATGGTGGTGTTCGTCGTGTTGCACATGTTGCGCACCTTTTACCTGGGCGCGTACAAGTATCCTCGCGAGCTCACCTGGCTCACCGGCGTGATCCTCCTGCTGGCGACGTTGGGGATGGGTTTCACCGGCTATCTGTTGCCGTGGAATCAGCGGGCATACTGGGCGACGACGGTGGGGACCTCCATCGCGGGGACGGTGCCGGTGATCGGCCCCCTGATCATGCGCGTCCTGCGCGGGGGGACCGATCTGAGCGCCGTGACGCTGGCCCGGTTCTTCGCCATACACATATGGGGGTTGCCGGCCATCATCCTCGCGGTCGTGGGGATTCATCTCTATCTCGTCGTCCGCATCGGGATCTCCTCCGTGCCCACGGAGGAGGACTGATCCTCCGTTTACCGGAGCTGAAGGGATGGGCGAGGATGCGATCGCAGGCCGTGTGAGCCGTTATCGGAATGAGGCGTTTCGCGTGGGGGCCGTCCTGGGCCGCTGCGCGGGCTGTCGCCGTAGACTCAGTTGAGGAGAGGAACGCCGCCGTGAATGAGGAGCAAAAGCAGCGTTACTGGCAGAGATATCAGCAGGCGAAGCAAAAGGGTGTGAAGTTCTATCCAGATATTATCTTCAAGGACACACTGGTCATCTTCGCTCTTTTCCTGCTGTTGGTCGGGCTGGCCACCTTCGTCGGTGTGCCCGCCGAGCCAAAGGCCGATCCGGCCGACACCTCCTATGTCCCCCGCCCCGAATGGTATTTCCTCTTCCTGTTCCAGTTGCTGAAGTTCTTTCCCGGCGAGTTGGAGTGGGTAGGCACGACGGTCATCCCCGGGTTGGCCGTGTTGGCGTTGCTGCTATTGCCGTTCCTCGATAAGAACCCGTATCGGTATTGGAAGAGGCGGAAGATTGCCGTGTCCGCCATGACCGTGGTCATGGTTGGAATCGTGGCGCTGACCATCGCCGCCGTGGTGACCTCGCCGCCCCAGGAGGAGCAGCGGCCCCTCGCCACCACGCTGACCGAGAAGATCGCCGTGGGGTTGGAGCTGTACTCCGTGCACTGCGTGGAATGCCATGGGGCCGATGGCGAGGGAGGCGAGGTGAAGGGGGTGGAAGGGCTCGAAGGCGTGGTGCTCAATCCCATCAACGATCAGGACTTCATGTACACCCGCACCGACGACACCATCTTCAACGTCATCAATTACGGTCAGCCGGCGTACGGCATGCCACCCTTCGGGCTGGCATACGGCGGGGAGCTCACCCAGGGCGAGATAGAGGCGATCGTCACCTTCATGCGCTACACGTGGGATGACCGGGTGGAGCTGCCCCAGGAGGCGGCGGCTGCCTCGGCGATCCCCACCCTGGGGCCGGATGAGGTGCCGTCCTATGATGTGCACGTGGAACCCATCGTCAAACGGTACTGCGTCTCCTGCCACCGCCCGGGGAAGAAGAACAACAACTACTACATGCGCTCGTACGAGGAGACGATGACCACCGGCGATCATGCGCCGAACGTGGTCCCCGGCGACCTGAACAGCAATCTGATCCTGATGCTGCATCGCCAGGAGATCGAGGCGGGCGGGCCGATGCCGCCGACCAAGGCGCTGAAGCCGGAGCTGGTCGAGATCTTCGAGCGATGGGTGGCGGCCGGAGCGCCCAAGACGGCCGAGGAGGCGGCCGCGCTCTCGACGCCGACGGAGGAGGCCGCGCCGACGGCAACGGTGGAGACGACGGGCACGATCACGCCGACGGGGGCCATCGAGGCGACCGCAACGGTGACCTCCACCCAGGCTGCGCCATAGCGCGCCCGGCCCGGCGAAGGCGAGAAGATGACATAAAAGGGGGGACGTCATCGCGACGCCCCCCTTTCGTTTCGCTCATCGCGTTTTAGTCATCCATGTGCTGGATGATGGCGTCGCCGAATTCCGAGCACTTCAGCAGCGTGGCGCCCTCCATCAGCCGATGGAAATCATACGTCACGGTCTTGGCCGCGATCGCCCCCGAGATGCCCTTGATGATCAGATCGGCGGCCTCGTGCCAGCCCATGTATCGGAACATCATCTCGCCGGACAGGATCACGGAGCCGGGGTTGACCTTGTCCTGATCGGCGTACTTCGGGGCCGTGCCATGGGTCGCCTCGAAGATGGCGTGGCCGGTGGTGTAGTTGATGTTGCCGCCGGGGGCGATGCCGATCCCGCCCACCTGGGCGGCCAGGGCGTCTGATAGGTAATCCCCGTTGAGATTCATGGTGGCCAGCACATCGAACTCACGGGCGCGGGTGATCGTCTGCTGGAAGACGATGTCGGCGATGACGTCCTTGATCAGGAGCTTCCCGGCCTTGAGCGCGGCGTCCTGCTCGGCGTTGGCTGCCTCCTCCCCCTTTTCCGCCTTGGTGCGCTCCCACTGGGCCCAGGTGTACACCTGATCGCCGAACTCCTCCTCGGCGACCTCGTAGCCCCAATTGCGGAAGGCGCCCTCCGTGAACTTCATGATGTTCCCCTTGTGCACCAGGGTCACGCTGCGCCGGTTGTTCTCCAGCGCCCACCGGATGGCCGCCCGCACCAATCGCTGGCTGCCCTCCTTGGACACCGGCTTGATGCCGATGCCGGAGGTCTCCGGGAAGCGGATCTTGGCGTACTCCTCCGGGAAATGCTCCTTCAGAAGCGCCAGGAAGCGCTGGTTCTCCTCCGTCCCATACTCGAACTCGATCCCGGCGTAGATGTCCTCCGTGTTCTCCCGGAAGACCACCATGTCCACGTACTCCGGATGCTTCACCGGCGAGGGAACGCCGGGGAACCAACGCACGGGCCGCTGACAGACGTACAGGTCCAGCGCCTTGCGAAGGGCCACGTTCAGGGATCGGATCCCGCCCCCGATGGGAGTGGTCAACGGGCCCTTGATGCCGATCAGGAACTCCTTGAACGCGGCGATGGTCTCATCGGGTAGCCATGTGCCGAACTTGTTGAAGGCCTTCTCGCCCGCGTAGACTTCCATCCAATGGATCCTCCGGCGGCCGCCATATGCCTTCTCCACGGCCGCGTCCAGGACGCGATTGGCCGCCCGCCAGATGTCCCGGCCGGTGCCGTCCCCTTCAATGAAGGGGATGATCGGGTGATCCGGAACCTGTAGCTTTCCGTTCTGGATGGTGACCCTTTCGCCTTCCGTCGGAACCTGGATCGTTTCGTAGCTCACGACTTCCTCCCTTTCGTACATTGATCTGTTCTCTGGTTCGCCGAATCTCCAAATCCGGTTCGTCTCATCTTCCCATCTCGATCTCTCTATCCCCGGTGGGGCGATTCCCTGTCCTCGTGATCCCCTGTCTGGCGAAGAGGCAGGAGACGGGCTCGAGGAAGGGGTACGGTCCATGCGCCTCCCAGGCAGGTGGAGTCCCCGCGCTCCACCTGCGGCAGTTCACGTCGCCCCAGCCGACCTTCATCGGCTCGCGACCCCAGGATTCCCGGCGGGATCCCGAAGGGGCCTTTTAGAGCGTGTCTGAAGATTTACCGGCAAGATGCCTGAGGGGCTTCCTCAACGGCCAGCTCCACAGGGGGAGGTGTGGAGGGGACCTCCCCTCCACGGAAACCCCACTTCTCCGGCCCGCACCTGCCTCTCTCGGCCCTTCCCAAAGGACCCAGGCCGAGGCCGGGCAGGTCGAAAGCGGGAGGAAGGCTTTTTCCGGAGGGGCTCCGCCCCTCCGGGCCTCCCTGCAGCCGAAGCAGTGGTATTTCTCGGATACACTCTTAGGCGTGCGCGAACGCATCCTAAAATCAAATGCTCACATTGAAAGCGCGCTACCTCCTGATCTGTCCT
>JAJRVX010000131.1:0-9435 GCA_024277095.1 Chloroflexota bacterium | reverse complement strand
AGGGATGGCGATCATCGAACGTGTATACCCGGAGGAGAAGTGGACGCGACGCGAGCCCGCCGCGTTGGGGTTTGATCCGGAGAAGTTGGAGGCGGCAGGACGCTGGCTGGCGGAGCGCGCCGATGGCCGCCCGTACCGCGTGGTGGTTGTGCGTCACGGATACCTGGCGGCCGAGTGGGCGGACGGCGTGGCGGCGGACGAGCGGCTTCCCATGGCCTCGGCGGCCAAGTCGCTGTACAGCTGCATGCTGGGCATCGCCATCGCCGAGGGCGTGATCGGCTCGGCCGACGATCGGGTGATGGGCTCCTATCCGGAGATGATGAACGTGCCTGAGGGATGTGGGCCCAAGCCCGGCCGCTTCGCCCGGGAGAAGGATCGCGCCATCACCTTCCGCCAGCTGATCTCCAACACGTCCGGGTATCTGAAGCCGGGCGAGGAGCCGGGGAAGGTCTTCCACTACCAGACCTTCGGCATGAACATCCTCTGCCATGCCATCGCGACTCGTTATGGGTACTACGACAGTCGCGATCCGGAGCGGCTGCCCGGGTTCGGGCGGCTGCTGGAGGAGAAGATCCGGGACCCCATCGGGGGCACGTGGACCTGGGGATATACCAACTTCGAGCTGCCCCCACGGGCTCGCATTCACATCTTCGGCAACTACACGCAGATCTACGCCACGGCGCACGATATGGCGCGCATGGGCTGGCTATGGCTCAACTGGGGGCGCTGGGGGGATCGCCAGGTGGTCCCCGAGGCGTGGCTGCGCGAGGCGGTGCGGGTGGCGCCGGATATCCGCTCCCGCGCGCCCGAGGAGAAGTGGATGTACGGTTATGCCTTCTGGACCAATGAGTACGGGCGGCTGTGGCCCTCGCTGCCGCGGGACAGCTACGCCGCCTCCGGCGCGGGCAGCAAGCACATCTGGGTTTGTCCCAGCCGGGACCTGGTGGTGGCCCAGAGCCCCGGGCTGTGGCAGGACCAGAAGGAGAACGACACCGGCGTGTTGCGGCTGATTTTGGACGCGTGTCGGTCCTGAGCCGGAAGGTGGGGGCTGAGGATCAGAAATTGGGGAGTGGCCCGTGGATAAGCTCATCATCACTGTGGCGCCGTGTGCGCCGCCCGGCCAACTGGATGCTTACCCAGACCTGCCGCGAACGCCCGAGCAGATCGCCGATGAAGTGGTGCGGGCCTGGAACGCGGGCGCGGCCATCGCGCACCTGCACGTGTTGGATGAGCAGGGACGCCCCACGCAGGATCTGGCCGCGTTCCGTCGCACCATCGCGCTTATCCGTGAGCGCTGCGACATCCTCATCGAGGGCTCGACGGGCGGGCTCACCGGCTTCAGCGCGGCCGACCGCTCTGTGGCGTTGCAAGCCGATATCGACCTGGCATCCCTGAACCCAGGCTCGGTGAACTACGATCAGGGCGTCTACATCAACTCGCCTCAGGATATCGACTATTGGGTGCGGGAGATGCGCCGACGCGGCATCAAGCCCGGCATCGCCATCTTCGAGGCGGGGATGATCGAGAACGCGCTGCGGTATGCTCGCCAGGGGCTGATCGCCGAACCGCTGTTCTTCAACTTCGTTTTGGGGCTGACCGGCGCGCTGCCGGCGACGGCCCGAAATCTCATGTTCCTGATCGAAAGCCTGCCCCCAGGCGCCCTGTGGGAGGTGACCGGACACGGCGGCCATGACCTGCGGGCGGCGTTGTGGGCTATCGCCCTGGGGGGACACGCCCGCGCGGGGTTTGAGGATCACATCTTCTACCGGCCGGGTGAGCGGGCGAGCAGCAACGCCGTACTCATCGAGCGCATCGCCCGGATCGCCCGGGACGCCGAGCGCTCCATTGCCTCACCCGCCGAAGCTCGTTCCTTGCTGGGCATATGACCGCATCCTGCATCTTGCATCCTGCATCTTGCATCCTGTATCCTGCATCCGTATCCCGTATCTTGTACCCTGAGCCCGGAACCCCAGGCTCCAATTGTAAGGAAGAAGGGAGTGGCTGATGCAACTGAAACACGCCGTCATGGTCTCCCTGATGGGGCGCCAGGCCGATCGCTTTCACGAGTATCAGCCCGCCCGTGACCTGGCCGAGCGATTGGCCATGGTGAAGCGGGTGCGCGGCGTAGAAGGGATCGAGATCGTCTATCCGCAGGATTTCTCCGATCCCAACCAGACCATCGCCATGGTTCAGGACGCCGGGCTCCCCGTGTCGGCCGTGAACTTGAACGTGAAGTCGGCCGGGAAGTGGCGGAGGGGCTCCTTCACCGCGCCCGATCCTCAATTACGGGCCGATGCCGTCGCCGAGTTGAAGACGGCCATGGACCTGGCGGCCGAGCTGGAAGCGTGGATGGTGACCTGCTGTCCCCTGATCGATGGGCACAACTACAACTTCCAGGCCGATTACCTGAAACAGTGGCGCTGGCTGGAGGAGGGGATCGCCGAGGCAGCCCGGCACCGCTCCGACGTGCGGATCAGCCTGGAGTACAAGCTGAACGAGGCGCGTAACTACATCATCCTGGGCGACATGGGGCGTACTCTGTACCTGTGTGAGCGGCTGGGCTTGCCCAACGTGGGCGTCACCATGGACGTGGGACACGCGCTGGTGGCGAAGGAGGCGCCGGCCGAGGTGATGTGTCTGGCGGCGCAGGCCGGACGGCTGTTCTATGTCCACTTCAACGACAACGGCAGCGAATGGGATTGGGACATGCTCCCCGGCTCCGTGAACCTCTGGGACCTGGTGGAGATGTTGTTTTACCTGGAGCGGCTGGATTGGGAGGGCTGGCTGGCATACGATGTACTTACCCGCGATGGCGATCCGGTGGAGACCATGGAGGCCACCATCGCCATCGTCGAGGCGGCCCGGGAGCTGCTGGATAAGCTGGGACGCGATCGGTTGCAGGCGTTCATCGAGGAGGGGATCCCCGCCCGAGCCTATCAGCATCTGGTGAGGGCGCTGTTATGATCACACGGCAAGAGTATGAGGCCGCCCGTCGGCGCGCGGCGGAGATGCTGCGCCATGCCGGTATCGTGGCGAGGCCGGAGGAGATCGAGCGCATCGAGGTGGCCGATTTCGGGTTGGGGGAACTGGAGCAGAGCGGGGCGCAGATCCTCACGCTCGTGGATACCCCGGCGATCGGGGTGAAGGTGCTGGCGCTGTTCCCCGGCCAGGTATGTCCTCAGCACAAGCACCCGCCGCTGGGCGATTATCCGGGCAAGGAGGAGACGTTCCGCTGTCAGTGGGGCGAGCTGTACCTGTACATGCCCGGCGAGCCGACGCCGAATCCCAGGGCCAACCCGCCTGCCCATCGGCGGCACACGTACACCGTATGGCACGAGACGTTGTTGCGGCCGGGCGATCAGGTGACGTCCCCGCCGAACACGTTTCATTGGTTCCAGGCGGGGCCGGAGGGTGCTGTCGTGTGGAGCTTCTCGTCCCGCGCCACGGATGTGGAGGACGTGTTCACCGATCCCGACGTTCGCCGCCGAACGGTGATCGCGGATTGAGAGATGCTGGTAAGGGTTTTCTATCCTCCCAAGGATGAGTCGATGTCATTTAAGAATTGATCAATAGCGGACAGGATTCCTTGTCCCCTGGCGCGTTGTTTTCTGTGTGCTTGCTTCCGAGCCTCATGGTGGGGCATTCCTTTGTCAGAGGAGACTTGCTGGATTGGGTGCTTTTCAAGGCTGCTATGGGAGGCGAGAAGTCCATGGGTGAGTGGGACGCCAGCGCGTAGCATTACATATTGTGCCCAGATCGCTTGTTGCTTGCGGACGCGAAAAAACAATTCTCCGTTGGCCCATCCTACTCCCCACATTTTGATACCATGCTTGGCTAGCAGGGCGTGGATTTCCCCTGCGGACCATGGGCTATCCATAGGAACGAAAAAGGGCACAGAGTTTAATCCTAGAAGATTACGTAGGAATTCGCTAACCAGGGTATTCTTGCGCTTGGCTGTGCTCCAATCAGCGTAGAGGAGGTTTTCAACAATGGTTTGAGGCAGGGCGAGCCAGTATAGACTTGTTAAAAATTCTAGTAACCTTTGCATCCACCCAACCTTGTATCCAGACTTTCCCACCCTCTCGAACGCCTGTTCTATTATAGGGCCGGGCGTTGCAAAAGTCAAACTGGTGTTGGGCTCCTCGAGTTCATGGGGGCAGGCATGGTGGATCTGGTTCGCATGCTGATTCGCATTGGGAACGCGCTGCTTGATTCTCTAGCTGGCATGATTGTTCGGGAGTTCTTACAGCCGCTAGAGATAGAGCCCGCTTTCTCGAGCGGATGTATTTGGGGCGGCATGGTTGCGTTGGTGGTCGGTTTCATCGCACGCCAATTTTTGTATTGGTGGGGATCAATACAAAGATACTTCCTACCCAGAAAGCCTTCCTTGGATCCCGGCCCAAGCCCGGCTGCCATGACGTGGGGATGCACAAAGAGCGTTCTCGGGTTACTCATCATCCTGGCTTTCCTCCTTATTTTGGCCTACAAGATCATGAAGCTCTCAGGAGGATCGATTTGATCGTGAAGGACAGATCACGCTGGCGCTTCCCGTTTTACGGCTTCCTTGGCCTGGCACTCATCGCCGCCGGGTGGCCACTATCCTGGCTCAGGCCGGAGGGGCTGGCGTTTCTTTCCCTTCATGCCTTCCTGTTTCTCTGGGTCGGCTATATCCTCGTCGTGGACGCCCTGGTCTACGTCCGCAAGGGCACATCGCTCTGGCATCGTAACCGTGCGCGCTTCCTGGGGCTCTTCGCCGCCTCCGTGCCGGCCTGGTGGCTGTTCGAGTTCTTCAATCACTACCTGCAGAACTGGGAGTATATCGGCACCGGGGAGTGGAGCGGGCTCTCCTACTTTCTGACGGCCACGGTCCACTTCACCATCGTGACGCCCGCCGTGCTGGAGACGGCCGAGTTGTGGGGCACGGCGAGATGGATTCAGAGGCTCCCCTCCGGCCCGCAGGTGAGTGATACGCCGCGTGCGCTCACGAATCTGATCCTGCTCGGGATCGTCGCCGTCGTGGCGGTGATCACGGCGCCGCGATACGCGTTTCCCCTGGTATGGCTCTCCGTGTATCTGATCCTGGACCCGATCAATCACCTGCGCGGCCGCCCCAGCCTCATCACCTATCTCCGTCGGGGGGACTGGCGGCCCATCGTCGCCCTCTGGCTGGGCGGACTGACGTGTGGCTTCTTCTGGGAGATGTGGAACTACTACGCGTTACCCAAGTGGATCTACCACGTGCCGTTCGTCAGCTTTTTCCATGTTTTCGAGATGCCCATCCTGGGGTATGGCGGTTATCTCCCGTTCGCCATGGAGGTCTATGCGCTTTATCAGTTCACACTCGACCTGGTAGGGGTGCCCGCCGGCGATTATGTGCGCTTGGTCGATGAGACTGCCGGGGAGGTCCGTCGGCGGCCTCGGGTCAGAAGAGGATATCCCGCCACGTCCGAGGGGTGAACGCGGCGAGTGGGGAAATGAGCCCCAGGTTGATGTACACGATCGTGTGGGCCAGCTCCGGGTGGCGAGCGCCCTTTCGGATCAGAACGTCCAGCGCCTTTTGCCTCATGGCCAGCCGGAGTAGAGCCCGCATCTCTCGGAAGAACTCCGCGAATCGCCTGCGCAGCTCGCGATCGTATCGGCGTAGCGTGGTCGTGAGGCGATCCCCAAGATGGCGCAGCGCCTCGTTCGCGATCTCCGCCGCCAGCAGCCCGCTCTCGATCGCCAGATCGATCCCCTCCCCTGTCACCGGGTTGACCAATCCGCACGCTTCGCCGACGACCATCACGTTTTCCCGGACCGCTGGGTGGCTTGGGAAGTCGGTGCGCAGTGGATAGCCCTTGATCGGAGTCGCCCGATGCGCCCGGCGCAGCCGCTCCTGCAGGAGGGGGTGTCCATCGAGGAGGCCAGGTAGCAGGCGGGCGGCGGAGTGGGAATGCCCGCGGCCGGTGGGGAACAGGCCGACCCCGACGTTGGCGCGGCCATTTCCCGTGGGGAACAGCCACGCGTAGCCCGGGCGCAGCCGACGATCGAAATAGAACTCGAACGCGTCTGTGGGACCCTGAAGCCCATCCCAATATGCTCGCGCCGCCGATACCGTGGGGGGCATGTGGTCCAGGAACCCGAAGGCACGCAGGATCGGCAGATGGGCGCCTGTGGCCAGAATGACCAGCCGGGCGTGCAGGGTGATCCGCTCGCCATCCCGTTGCCCGATCACTGTGTGGGAAACGTGGTCGCTCAGGGGGGCGGTGACCTTGCAGCCGGGCAGGAAGCGGGCCCCCTGGTCGATGGCGTGCCGACGCAGCAAGTCGTCCAGATACAGGCGGGGAATGGCCAGCCCATAGGGGGGAAGCCCATCGAGGTGGTCGGCGAAGCGTATGTGGAGCTGGTAGCCTGAGGGGGAGACGAGTCGGGCGCCCGTCACGCGATGGGCCCGCGCGGCCACCTGATCCAGCGCGCCCAGCGTGCGCAGCGCGGCGACGGCTCGAGGTGTCAGACCGCCGCCGCACGTCTTCTCGCGCGGGAAGTGGGCTTTGTCGACCAGGAGCACGTCCCAGCCCGCCTGGGCCAGCCGGGCCGCGGCCGCGCTGCCGGCCGGACCCGCTCCTACGACGAGAACGTCAGCGCTTGTGAGTTCGGCCATCCTCGTGTTCGCCCGTGAGTTGGTGGTGAGGGGAAGACGAGGATATTCTACCACAGCCTTGGGAATTCCACGAGGGTGCGGCGCTACCCGTCCTGCCCGCCTCCCTTTTTGCGGGCCACCGGGGCGATCATCACCTGCCTGATCCGTCGGGCCTCCATCTCCTGGACGACGAACCGATATCCCTCATAGACGACCTCCTCCCCTGGCTGTGGGATGTGGCCCAACAGGTACAGGATCAGGCCCGCTACCGTATCGTAGGGGGGATGCTCTGGGACGGCCAGCCCCAGCGTTTGCGCTAGGTCGTGCACGGGCAGTGTCCCTGGCACGATCAATATCCCATCGGAGCGACGTCGGGGCCCCGGCACAGGGTGAGGATGCTCGTCTTCGATGTCCCCTACGATCTCTTCCAGCAGGTCCTCCAGGGTGACCAGCCCGGCGGTGCCGCCGTATTCATCCAGCACGATGGCCAGATGCGTCCCGGCCCTTTGGAACTGGCGGAGCAGCTCGATCAGCCGCAGGCTGTCCGGTACCAGCAGGGGCTCTCGGGCTACCTCCCTGACCGGCCGTTGCAGATCGTCGCCCGATAGCAGATCCTTGACATGCACCAGCCCCACGATGTGGTCGAGATCTCCCTCGTAGACCGGGTAGCGGGAGTATCCTTTCCGGCGGGCCAGATCCAACACCTGGGCCAGCGGGGTGCTGGCCTCCACGGCCGTGATATCGGCTCGGGGTCTCATGACCTCCTACACTCGCCGATCGGCAAAGCGGAATATGCCCTGTACCAGCGCCTGTTCGGAGGGATGGAAAGCGCCCGCGGCCACGCCCTCGCGCAGCATGGCCAGGATCTCCTCATCAGTCACCCCGAGCTCTTCCTCTTCCTCCGTCGGGAACAGGAGGTCGCTTAACCCTATCACGAGCCGCAGGATCAGATCGCTCGATCGGGTGAGGATCCACACCAGCGGGTGCGCCAGACGGGAGAGCCAGTCCAAAGGGACGCTCAACGTTATGGCCAGCGCCACGGCCCGGCGTAATGCCAGCTTCTTGGGCACCAGCTCGCCTACCACCAGCGAGAGATACGAGATCACGGCCACGACCAGCAGCAGGGCCACTGCCTCGACGTAGGCTGCCGACCAGGGCAGGGGCAGCGCCGCCAGGCGGGGCTCCAGGAAACGAACCACACTGGCGCCACCGATGGCGGAGGCCAGAGCCCCGACCAGGGTGATGCCGATTTGCACCGTGGAGAGGAAACGGCTCGGATCCTGTTGCAGGGCCAGTACGCGCTGCGCTCCAGGGTGTCCTTCCGCTGCCAGGACTTGCAGACGGCTCCTGCGGGCGGAGACCACGGCGATCTCGGCCGCGGCGAAGAAGCCGTTGAGCAAGATCAGGGCCAGGATCAGGCTCACCTCCAGAAGGATCTCGTCCATATCACCGTCCTACCTCGGGGTCGCGTCCTATAGATAGCGAATCCACATGTAAAGGCTGGCCATGATCAGGGACAGGAACGTGGTGATGACGCCGTAGCGCAGGAACAGGCGGAAGCTGATGGGGTGCCCGCTGCGCTCGGCTATGCTGGCCACGACGACGTTGGCCGAGGCGCCCACCAGCGTGGCGTTGCCTCCCAGGTCGGCGCCCATCGCCAGGGCCCACCATAGCGGCGCCACCGGCATTGTTTTCCCCAGGCTCTCCGCTACCGGGATCATGGTCGCCGTGTAGGGGATGTTGTCCACGATACCCGAGACAACAGCCGACAGCCAGATAAGCAGCATGGAGGTCAGGGTCAGGTCCCCACCGGTCAGGCGCAGCGCGGCCCGGGCCACCGTCTCAATGATCCCCACCTGCACCACTGCTTCCACGGTAATGAACAGGCCGATGAAGAAGAACAGCGTCGTCCACTCGATCTCGGATAGCACGTGATGGGGATCGTGACGGTTCCACAGCATTAAGATCGTCGCGCCGGCCAGGGCGATGGTGGCTACCTCCAGGTGTAAGACTCCGTGGAGTAGAAAGCCCAGGATCACGCCTCCCATGACGATCAGGGATTTGCGCAGCAATTGAACGTCCGTTATCAACTCCGAGGTGTCCAGAGACTCGACGTCCAATGGACCGCTCTTGCCGCGCTGCAGTTCCTTTTTGAACAGGAACCAGGCCAGTCCAACAAAGGCGATCAGAATCAGCACGCTGATCGGCGCCATGTTCGCGGCGAAGGTGACGAAGTCGATGCCGGCTGCGCTGCCGATGAGGATATTGGGGGGATCGCCGATAAGGGTCGCCATCCCGCCGATGTTCGAGGCCAGGATCTCGGCGATGAGGTAGGGCAACGGGCTGACTCGCAGGCTGGCCGCGACCAGCAGGGTGACCGGCGCCACCAGCACCACGATGGTCACATTGTCCAGGAACGCCGAGGTGACAGCGGTGACCAAAGAGAGGATAACCAGAATACGGAAGGGATCCCCTTTCCCCAGCCTGACGGCCTGGACGGCGATCCACTGGAAGAGCCCGGTTTCCCGCAGCACGTTGGCGATAGCCATCATGCCCGCCAGCAGGAAGATAACGTTCCAGTCCACCGCGCCAAAGGCCTGCTCCTGTGGAAGCACGCCCAGGAATATCATGGCCACTCCACCCAGCAACGCCGCCAACGTGCGGTGCACTCGTTCGGTGACAATCAGGCCGTAGGTGATCAGGAAGATACCTCCAGCCACCCAGGTGGGATTCATGGGCTCTCCTTTTCGCCGTTCTCGGCTTCCTCTCCCCGCTCCAGGCAGATAGCCAGCAGCTCCAGCAGGTTGATATATCCT
>JAJRVX010000130.1:0-6718 GCA_024277095.1 Chloroflexota bacterium | reverse complement strand
GTGGGCACGAACAACCGGGAGGAGAGCTTCCTGCGGTACGCCAGCGTGGGCTTCAACGTGCGTCCCCGGGCGGCCTACCTTTGGAATGACGACCTGGACACAGCGTTGGACTATCAAGGCCTGCTGCAGGAGAACGGTTGGGTGGTGGACCTGGTGGAGCTGAAGGATGTGCCCCGGTTCGACTTCTCCCCATACTCGCTGATCGTGGTGGGGCCGGAGACGGGGTATCACTACGACTTCGACGACCCGGACGCGGTCGGGGCCCTGGCCCAATGGAACACGTCCATTCTGGGCCTGGGCGAGGGAGGCGCCGCCCTCTTCGCCGAGCTCGACCTGTTCATCGGCTACGGCCAGACCTGGTTCTCCTCTAACAACAACGTCTACGCCGTGGCACCGGGGACGGTCTTCTGGAACGAGCCCTGGAACATCGACGCATCGCCAAAGAGCCCTCTGGTTCAGCTCTACCCCAGGCGCCTTCGGGAGCTGGGCGTCTACATCCCCGAGCCGCTCAAGCGGGTGACCCCGATCGCCCGGGAGGAGAGGAATGAGACGCACTATCCGGTGGTGCTGGAGGTTCGCAGCGGGCGCAAGTATGTGCTGTGGGGATACAACGCGGGCCCGGACGCCATGACCAGGGATGGCCGCAAGCTGTTGGTGAACTTGAGCCACTACCTGCGCCAGTGAGGGGAGCGTCTGCCTGTGTAGGGGGCGATTCACGAATCGCCCCCTGCCTTCCTCTCTCCGGAAGGGGCTACCTTCCCAGCGGAAGCAGCACACGTCCGTCGGGGCGGGGGGCACCGCCCACCACGACGGGCAGCCGCCGGCCGGTGCGCGGCTCGTACAACCCCACGGCCAGCATGTGTACCGGGTCGGACGAGGCCGGCGCGACGATCGTGTACTCGTCTGTGATCACCTCGCCGGGAAGCCAGCTCGTGGTGGGCGCCCGCCCATCGATCGGCATCCGATCGATCTGGGCCACGATGTCCCCATCCGGCCCCAGAGCGTGCACGAAGACCGTGTAGGACGTGTCGATCTCCCCATCTGCCTGCCAGTACAGCGTCACCCGCAACGGCTTCCCCGGCTGTGGCGGGTCAGGATCGAGGTCGTATCCCAGCAGCCGGATATGCTCGCCGAGTCGGGCGTTCACCGCGTGTCGCGGCGCCGGGGACGTGAACGTGTGCGGCCGCCCGACTATCTCGACGTGTCCCAGCGTCACCCGGCCCAGCGGGCGGCCTGCGAGGTCCTCCGCCTCCAGGATCACGGCGTACGTCCCATCCGGGGGACCCGCCGGCAACAGAGCTCCCCACCGCTCCAACACCAACTCCCCGGCCCGCCATCGCCCTGGCGGGTAGCGGGGGCTGATCTCGTGCTTGCCGGAGCGCTGCCACGATTGCCCATCCCCGGCCTCCAGGCGCAGGCGGAGGCGGATCGGATCGGGCGCGTCCCGGGTGGCTCGCCAGTACAGCGCCAGGGGCAGGGTTCCCCCTTCCGGGTAGCTCCCCTCCGTCAGATGCCACCCCTCCAGTCGGATGGCATCCCATGTGACGTCTGCTGGGGTGGTGGGGAGGTCATCCGGCGGCATTCCGACGGGGCCGGGCGTCACCCGAAGCGAGGCGATGGCGGCCACGTCCCCTACGGGCGTCCCATCCGTGCGATGTGCCTCCAGCGTGCGCCGGGTACTCGGGCTGTACCACCCTATCAGAAGCCGGTATGACCCCGGCGGCGTGCCCGCTGGTATCCGGACGCGCTGCACGTCTCGGATCAACATGCCCGGCCGCCAGGCGCTTAGCGGCAGGAATCCGCCCACCGGGGCCCCATGGCTGCGGCTCCACTCCAGCCCCTCCGCGTCCCGCACGATCGACGCGACCAGGTAGTCCTCTGCGTCGAAGGGGGCCAGGGGTTCCCAGTAGAGGGTGACGACCGCCTCGCTCCCGGCCGTGATCTCCGGAGTACTGAGCTCCACGCCGCGCAGCCGCACGATCCCGCCGAACTCCATCGGCGATTGGCCCAGGCGGGCCACATCGGCCGGCCGGGCCATCGGCCCCGGGAAGATGGGGACGTAGGCCACGCCGTGCATCCACACCACATCGTATGCGGGCTGGCCGTTGAAGTAGGCCAGGATCTCCTGATTGGGCTGGCGCTGCCATTGGTTGACATAACTGGCGATGAAGTGGGACCGTGCCCAGTTCCAGATGCCGTCGGCGTCCCTGTCGGCCAGTTTCACCGTGCGGCCGGGGAAGTGGGGAGCGAAGCTTCCCGGATACCAGGCGGCGGCGGTCAGCTCGGCCGCGTCGGGCAGGGAGGCCAGCCGTTGGGCAGCGATGTCCAGCCCCTCGCCCACGCCGATGGGCAGCACGCGTTGCGCGACGCGAGGGCCACCCAGCAGGGGATTGTAGTAGCTGAAGTAGTCGGGATAGAAGGCCAGGGCCAGCGCTGCCTGGACGATGACTAGGGCCGGGAGGACCCAGTGGCTCCATCGCATCCTCGTGCGCATGTTCGCCAACGCTTCCGAGAGGTCGACCCATCCCCGCGCGGCGATGAAGGCCAGCGGAGGCAGCGCGGGCAGCAGGTAGCGATCGATCTTGATGGCGTCCAGGGAGAGGGCGAGCATGAGGGTGATCACGAAGGTGGCCAGCGCTAGGGCAGGCCGGCCGTGCCCGATATCCCGTCCACGTCGGGCGAGGCCGATCCCCAGCGCGATTAGCGCCCCCAGGAGGGTGATCGGCGAGGCTCGAAACAGGAGCACGACGGGATAGAAGAGCGGCCCCGGATCGAAGGTGCGCTCCCCCAGGAAGAAGGATAGACGGGAGCCCAGCTCTCGTCCGGTCAGATCGGACCACCAGCGGGCCAGCGTGGGGATGGGCTTGGTCCACAGCGCGGGCCAGACGGCCCACGCCGTGATGAGCGTGGCTCCGGCGAGCAGCAGGTTCGCTCTCAGGAGGCCGCCGATGCCCCGACGCTCGGCCCAGGGCGCCGTGATCTCATGAGCGATTAGCCACAGCGCCAGAAGCGGGCCGGCGACGAGGGTCGGCAGCTTGCTCATCACGGCCAGCCCCAGGCAGACGCCGGACAGCGCCACGTAGCGCTCGCCGCCACGGCCTCGCAGGTGGACCAGCATGGCCAGCATCGCCAGCAGGACGAAGCTGGCCGCCAGCGCATCGGGGACGATGACCCGGGCGTGGGCCAGGTAGTAGGGCTCGAAGAGCAGGAGGGCGGCCGCCAGTGCGGCGACCCGGCGGTCGAGGGCGCGAGCTCCCAGCCGGTAGATGGCGGCCAGCAGCCCGGCGGTGATCGGGGCCAGGACGATCCGGGCCCATATGTAGTGGGACAGCCCGGGATAGGGGACGCTCAGGAGATCGTTCAACCAGGGCACCAGCGCCTGGTCCGTTTGCCCCCGCGCCTGCAGAAAGGCGTGCTCCAGGGTCAGCCCAACGCCGATCAGCCACATGCTGAGGACGCCCGGATGGGCGCCGCCGTAGGTGGCCGGGAGGTCCCCGGTGAGCAGGCTGCGCAGGAAGTCGGCCCCCTCACGTAGCCAGTGAAAGCTGTCCACCTCGATGGGGTGGCCGATGGCCAGGAGGCGCAGGAGGATGGCGAGTAGGAACAGCCACAACGTGGGATGGCGGGGTCGGCTCATGGTGCCCTCGCTCCGGACGGCATCACCCGTTTCGTGCCCTGTCTCGCCAGGCTCGCCACAGCCGGGGCAGCACGCGCAGACGCTGTGGCAACAGGATGCGATCGCCGGCCGGCCGACCGGCGGCGTCCGTCGCCGTGAGCCGCACGCCCGTGGCCGGATCGTACATGCCCACCTCGATGGGATAGTCGCCCGCCCGCGCATCCCACGGGACGCGCAATCGATAGCGGTCGACGATGAGCGTCTGCTCCGGCCAGGCGTCGGTGGGCATGGTCCCGTTCACGGGCAGGTTGTCCTGTCCGGCCGCCAGCGTGCCCTCCGGCGTGAGCAGGTGCGTGAACACGGTGTAGTTCCCCTCGGCCGCCCCCACCCGAGCCCAATACAACATCAGGGTGATCTTCTGTCCGGGCATGGCCAGCGGCGGGTCCACGTGGGCGCCGACCAGGCGGAAGCGGCCGTCCAGCGTGCCCATCCCTGCGAGCGCCCATTCGGCATTCATCCCGGTCCGGTAGAGCGCGCCGCCGGGCATGGCCCACCGGATGACCGGCCGGCCGTCGATCAGTTGCCTGACGGCATCCGTTCCCTCATCGTTGCCCACCCAGATCCACAGCGGCGCCTCCGATCGGGCCAGCGAGGCCAGCCGCTCCTCTCGTCGCGGCCCCGCGATCAGCACCAGGTTCGCCCGATCGTGAAGGAAGGGGTACAGGTGGCGAAATGCCATCTGGTCGGTGAGGACGAGCGTGACTGGCTCGACCCGGGCCTGGGTGCGGAGGAAGATCGCCGCCGGCCCGTAGCGATCCTTCAGCAGCCGGGAGGATCGGTAGGCCTCCCGAGCGGGCGGTATCAGTAGCAGCCCGCCGATCACGATGAACGCCATGGCCGCCCATGCGACCCGCGGCCACCAGCGGGGCGGCGCCAGGTCGGGGCGCACGACCATCGCGCCCATCTCGAAGGTCAGCGCCAGCATCAGGACCGCCCGGGCGATCGCCACCGCGCCCAGCAGCCAGGGGGCCTCCGTCAGCATGCCGGCCAGGATCGGGTGCTCCACGGCGCTGAGTGCGGCCAGCAGGATGGCATAGGCCAGACCGCGCAGGTTGGGCAGCAGCAGGACGATAAAGGGCAGCAGGTAGACCAGGTACTGAGGGTTCCACGCCTTGAAGTACAGAAAGAGCAGGGAGGTGGTAAAGCCTGCCACGGCCACGATGCGTGGCGGCGTGCGGTCGTTCCAGCGGCGCGTCCAGACGGCCAGATAGATCAGGCCGAAGATCGCCGTGATGATGGGCCAGGGCAGGCGGGATTCGTATAGCGAGACGTCGGCGAGCGGATCGGACCGGTCGCCGACGATGGCGCCGATGTGATCGAAGCCGTCCAGCAGGGCCCATACGGTGGACCAGCCGGAGCGGGTGACCAGACTGCGGGCGAAGGCGGCGAAGTAGGCCGGGCTCATGCTGTATGCGATGGCGGCGACGAGGAGCACGACGAGCAGGGCGGGGAGGATGAGCGCAGCCCATCGCCGGGGGCCGCGCAGGGCGCGCACGGCCGGCCCCATCATGACGACCGGGAACAGCTTGATGGCCGTCCCGGTGCCGATGGCCAGCCCGGCCCAGATGGGGCGCGCGGCCAGCACGGCCCACAGCCCCAGGAGCATAAAGGCCAGTGGGAACGCGTCGAAGGCGCTGGTGAGCGTGTAAACGGGCGTGAAGAGTCCGGCGTATAGCCAGGCCGTTCGCAGCGCCCGCTCTCGGCCCCAGGCGCGTCGGGCGATGCCGTACAGCGCGATGAGGCTGAGCGTCTCCCAGAGGAGGAGGAAGAGGACCAGCGCGGCGTTGAACCACAGCCGGGCGTCCTCCCATAGGGGGATGGGGCGTGTCCATTCGTATAGCGCAACGGTGATCCAGGGGAACGGCGGCGGGTATTCCGACCAGTAGTCCCGGAAGGGGAGGGCGCCGTAGTCGATCTGGCTGGCGCCGCCCAGGTAGAAGATGAAGTCGGAGTAGTCGCGCACGTACCCGCCCGGCCGATACAGGAGCCCCGCGAACAGCCGGAAGGTGATGAACAGCACCAGCAGGAGCGCGAACTCGGGGAGCCTTTCTCCCTCTCGCCGGTGAGGGGCCGCTGCCACGGAGGCGGCATCCCCGGACGCCCTGGGCGAGGGTTCGGCGGCGGGGGCTTCCCGCGCGCCGGTCAGGGCCCGGAGGCGCGCCAGCACAGCCCGAGGTGACCATCCGTGGCTGCCGCGATCGGTCGTATCCGGTGTGGGGTTCATGGCGATCACAGATCTCTCGGGGTGCGTGTGGAATGTGCTGGTATGTCCGGTGCTCTGTGCGTGGCTCGGGGGCCACGCGGTGCGATGCCGATGCGGATCATGGATGCACATCCTGGAAGGCGCTGGCTGGATGTCCCTTTTCCGGGTAGCGTATCCAAAATGGTGGAAATTCCGCGAGGCCCATCGCGAGCCTACAGGGGAGGTGCGGAGGGACCTCCCTCCGCCCAAACATCCTCTTTTCCGCCTTGTACCTGCCCTTTCCCGGCCTGATTCGGGTGGGCAAGGCCGGGCGAGGCAGGTGAGGGGCGGGAACCGGGATGTTTCTTTTGAGGGGCGCAGCCCCTCAAAGCTCCCCGCTGTATTTCCACCGAAAAAGATACGCTACCCTTTTCCGTCCGTGTTTGCTCCGAGTAGGCGCTGCGGTTACAATCGGACAAAATATATTGAGCTGGATACGGGGATGTTGGCGATGGGATGTTCCATCGCCCTCCCTTTTGCCTGAGAGTGTGTCTGAGAATTCACCGGCAGGGTGCCTGAGAAGATCCCCTCCACAGAAACCCGACTTTCCAGCTTGCACCTGCCTCTCTCGGCCTTCTCCCCGGGCCGTGGATCGCTTGGGGGTATTCTACGGAAAGATTCCGTCTAGTCAATTCGTCAATCACTGGTGGCATCACAGGGAAACGTGAGATGTGGAGAGGGGCGAGGAAGGGATTTCGATGATGGTCCGTGCGGCTGACCTCACCTCTCATCCCCGTGTGGATCTCGTGCTGCGCGCGTTGCTCGCGGGCGTGCGGGAGGTGCTCGGGGAGCGCTTCGTC
>JAJRVX010000129.1:0-3496 GCA_024277095.1 Chloroflexota bacterium | reverse complement strand
GCTGATCACCCTCTTCCTGAGCTTCAGCGGTTACCTCCTCCCGTGGGATCAGCTGGCCTACTGGGCGGTGACCATCGGCACCTCAATGGCCGACAAAGCGCCGCTGATCGGCACGGAGCTCAACCTGCTCCTGCGCGGCGCCCCCGACATCGGCGCCGACGGATTGCTGCGCTTCTACCTGCTCCATGTCGTCTTCCTGCCCTTCCTCGCCATCCTGGTCATCAGCATCCATTAATACAAGGTATCCCGCGAGCACGGCCTCTCCCTGCCCGCCCGGGTGGAGGAGGGCGACCTGCCTCCGGAGGAGAAGAAGAAGCTCACCAGGCGCGTCGACTTCATCCCGGACCTCCTGACCCACGAGGTGTTCCTGGTCTGCCTGGGCATCTTCATCCTGGTGTTCGCGTCGGCGACCTTCTATGACGCACCGCTGGAACACCATTCCGACCCGCAACGAACGCCCCTGGACACCGAGGCGCCCTGGTACTTCCTGTGGCTCCAGGGCCTGCTTAAGCTCGGCGATCCGGTGCTGATGGGCATCATCGTGCCCACGATCTTCTTCGCCCTCCTCTTCGCCGTCCCTTACATCGATCGGAACCCCCACCGGCTGGCCCGCAAGAGACCTGTCGCCATCTTCCTGGGCCTGGTCACCACCGTCGTGCTCGTCATCCTGAGCTACATGGGCACCCCGGGTTACGGCATCGAGACGCCCGCTGCGACGCGGATCCTCCAGGACCTGGCCCCGGAGGAGGGCATCGGCCCCCTCCGTTCGATCCCCTACGACGAGCTCGTCCCGGGGGTCTACGAGGTGAACCAAACGGATCCCAAGACGTTACCCCCTCGGCTGGGGCGCGTCTTCGCGGAGTTCAGCGAGCGGATCAACAAGGCGGCAGAGCAGGGCAAGCTGCCGGAGGTTCAGGCCGTGCTGGTCATCGAGGAATGGCAAGCCGATCTGAAGAAGGTGACCCCGCGAATCATATGGACGGATCCGGAGAGCGGGGAGAGGAAGACCTACGAGCGGCACATCTTCCTGCATCAAAACCGCCCTCGGGAATAACCCGGATAGCCATTTAGGAGGCTGATGATCGCCATGACTCGCACACAGACGCAAATCTCCATCGGGATCCTTCTGACCCTGCTCACGGCCGCACTCATCATCTACGTAGGCCTCACCGAGGAAAAGCGCATGAGCAGTTACGCAGCCGCCCAGCAGGCGGAGGCGATCGAGGTCGGAGCGGACCTGTTCGAGATCAATTGCAGCGGCTGCCATGGGTTGAAGGCCCAGGGCATTCCCGGCCTTGCACCGCCCCTCAACGACCGCTACTTCTTCACCCAGCGGCTGGAGGAGGTCGGCTGGGAGGGATCGCTGGAGGACTACATCATCGCGACCATCTCCACAGGACGTCCTGTATCCACCCGGCCGGATCAATATCCGGGCGGCGGGAGCCCGGCCATGCCCGCCTGGTCCGAGGAGTACGGCGGCCCCCTGCGGGAGGACCAGATCCGCAACATCGCCGCCTTCATCATGAACTGGAAGCCGATCGCGTTGGGGCAGGCGGAGATCGCCGAGCTGCCCACACCGACCCCGCGCCCCGAAGAGGCCGACAACCCGATCGCCCGTGGGCAACAGGTGTTCACCGAACGGGGCTGCGGCGGCTGTCACACCATCCAGGGATTGAGCGCGGGCACCCTGGCGCCTAACCTCACCCAGATCGGCAAGGTCGCTGCATCCCGTAAGCCGGACCTCTCGGCGGAGGAGTACATCCGCGAGTCCATCCTGACTCCCACCGCCTTCGTCGTCGAGGGATACCAACCCATCATGCCACAGAATTATGGGGAGCAGCTCAGCCAGCAAGAACTGGATGACCTGGTGGCCTTCCTGCTGGCCCAAAAGTAGGAGGATGCCATGCGACGCTCACTCATCCGCCTGACCGCCCTTGGGATCGCCCTGCTGGCGATCCTGGCGGCTCTGCAGCCCGGAGGCGCACCCGCCCGGGCCCAAGGCCCCCCGCAGGCTGAGCTGGAGCTGGGCGCCCGGCTTTACGCCGAGAACTGCGCCGTCTGTCACGGGCCGAACGGGGAGGGCCGCGTCGGCGCCACGCTGGCCAAGAACTGGCCGTCCATCCGCGCCGACCTCCGCGTGAAGGCCACCATCGAGGAGGGAGTGCCCGGCTCCCCGATGCTCGCCTGGAGCAAGAAGTACGGAGGCCCCCTCACCGATGAGGAGATCGACGCCCTGGTGCTGTATATCCTGAGCTGGGAGACCGGGGGAATCCCTCCCCTGAAACCCACGGCGACCTTCACACCTCGCCCGCCCATCACACCGATCCCCGGCGTTGAGGGAGATCCCAACCGAGGCGCCGTGCTGTATCAGGAGAACTGCGCCGTCTGCCACGGGCCGAACGGGGAGGGCCGCGTCGGCGCCACGCTGGCCAAGAACTGGCCGTCCATCCGCGCCGACCTCCGCGTGAAGGCCACCATCGAGGAAGGGGTGCCCGGCTCTCCTATGCCCGCCTGGAGTCAGGAGCACGGCGGGCCGCTGACCGACCAGGACATCAACGACATCGTGGCCTTTATCCTGAGCTGGAAGCCCGCGACGGCCCCGGAGGGTTCCATGGCCCCCTTCCCGGCGATCACGCCGGAGCAATATATCGGCGTGCTCGCCATCCTGCTGATCTCCATTCTGATCATCGCCGGGGGCGTGACCTGGTATTCGCGTAGAGGGTGATCCCTCCTTGCATTTCATTCCTCACCGACGGCGGCGCATCGAGTGGTGCGCCGCCGTCCCTTTTCCCTCCCTCGCCGACGCGGGTGCAACGCCCTTTACGCCGGATATGGGATGAGCTCCCCCCAGAACCCTCGCCTTCCAGCCAGCACCCATCCCTCTCGGCCCCTTCCGCCGGGCTCCGAGCCAAGGCCCGGCAGGTCAGGGAGTGCAGGGAGTTCCTTCCGGAGGAACGCCCCCCTCCGGGCCTCCCCATGGCGGAGGCAACAGAATTCTCTGATACGCCTCCAGCAAGATACCTCCCCACCCGCCGCACGAAACCCGCCTTGAGCGTCCACGAGTACCATTGTCCAACGCGCCGGTGCCACTTAGACTAGAAAGGGATGCTCTGTTATGCAAGTACGATGGACAGAGCGCCCCTTCCGGCAGCTTACGCTGCCCTCGGCCGGGCCCGGGGCCCGGGCCGCAACATGACGAATTTCGTCTGCGACACCGACCTCACAAGGAGTGGTGGCGCTACACATCACTGGGGCCACGGGGAAAGGCTCTCACCCCGGGAACCGGGGGACGGATCGATGACGACCGTAGCACCCTTTCCACGGCCCACGATTTCGTGCAGCGCCACCCGCAGGGGAGAGTACGGTGATTATTATGAGATCTCGAGAGAACGTTTCGGGAAGAGGAAAAAGCAATGAGACGGGCACGTCTGACAAGATGGACAGTGAGATGGAGCATCATTTGGATTCTCATATGGCTTAGCGGGACGATCGCGGG
>JAJRVX010000128.1:0-16815 GCA_024277095.1 Chloroflexota bacterium | reverse complement strand
GGGCTACACACCTTCCCCTGCTCCGGCGGCCCCTATGTGGCGGTGCTGGGATTGCTGGCCAGCCAGACTGGGTTCTGGGAAGGAGTGGTCTACCTGGTGCTCTACAACCTGATGTTCGTCGTGCCGCTCGTCGTCGTGCTCCTCCTGTCATTGGATCCGGTGCTGGGAGGCAAGATCCAGGAGTGGGAGCGTTCATCCTCACGAGCGGTGCGAGGCGTAACCGGCGGTGTGATGGCCGCTCTGGGCCTTGGCCTGCTGATCTGGGTGCTCTAGTCGGCGGAGAGGCCAAGCCCCTGGTCAGGGCATGGTGACATCATGCTCATGGTGCATCAGCGGAGAGCATTGCCCTCCGCTACCCAAAGGGAGTGACGCATGACACCGAAGAAAAAGAAAAGGAAGCCTACCCGTAAGGTGAGGCCCCGTCCCACGAGCCAGAGATCAGAACAGCGCTCCTGGCTGGGAGCGCATCACCTGGCCGTTGGGCTGCTGGTTTTGCTGTTGGTGTTGGTGGTGGGCGCGATCCTGTTGATCACGGGATACGAAAGCGACTCGTCCCAGGCCGCAGAGGCGGAGCTGGATAAGAGCAAGGGGGCCGCCGACGCCCCCGTTGTGGTGGTGGAGTATGGGGACTTCCAGTGACCGTGGTGTCGGCGATTCGCCACCGACGCGGAGCGTCGGCTAGAAGAGGAGTATGTGAGCCAGGGCAAAGTGCGCTTCGTCTTCCGCCACTTCGCCTTCATCGGCGACGAATCGCTCTGGGCGGCGGAGGCGGCCGAGTGCGCCAACGAGCAGGGCCGCTTTTGGGACTACTACGACAAGCTCTTCGAGGAGCAGGCCGGGGAAAACATAGGCGCCTTCAGCAAGGAGAACCTGAAGCGCTTCGCCGCCGAGTTGGGCCTGGACACGAAACGGTTTAACCGGTGCCTGGATTCCGGAAAATACAGCGCCAAGGTGCAACAGGAGACCGCCCAGGGCCGGCAGAAGGGTGTGCGCGGCACCCCCACCCTCTTCGTCAACGGGAGGCTCATCGAAGGAGGGGGCGACTACCAGATACTCCGCGCGGCCATCGAGGCGGCCCTGAACGAGCCGTGACCGCTCCGCCCAGTCAGTTCGTCGAAACCCTCACGGCTCCAAATCCCAACGGAAGACACGTTCCGGTATACCGGCCACGTCGCGGATCACCACCTCGATCCACTGCGCGCCATCCAGGTCTATCGTCGGGAAGTAGAGAACGCCGCTGACGTGATGCCCACCCCGTGCGCCATCCCACCGCACGGGGGCCACTTCGTCGCCGCGATCCGTGCGGAGCACGGCTAGCTGCGTCAAATCGTAATCCAACTCCACCGAATGGGTGTTCATCGCCACCCGGAAGTGCAGCGTCGACTCGGGCTGATCGAGATTCAACGGCGCGATCTCGACCGTCACTCGGCCGGCATCACTGACGCGCGCCGGGAAAGGTTGCGCGGCCTGTTGAGGACCTGTCGAGATCCCCGCACGCGCCGCGGGCGAATCGACCGGAGTTTCCTCGCGCCCGCCACACGCCGCCAGCAGCAGGCCAACGCCCAACAACACAAGAGCCCATACGAGCCGTTTCATCGACAACCACCCTCCTGAAGTCGCCATCTGGTCAGAGCCCGCCGCCGATCCCGTCGCAGCAGACGCAGCATGACGAGGATGCCGATCAGATTCGTCGCCAGGCCCGCGGCCATGAACCAGACCTTGTACTCGGCCAGGAAGACGGCCGCCGCCGAGAGCCCGACCAGCGGCAACACATCCGTCACGTGGTGAGCGCAACAGGCGACCATGGCCAGAGTGGACGTGCCCCCGGCCGTGCCGGTGAGCGCGCCGGCAGCCCGGGCGCCATCAGGCAAATGCAACCCCAGCTTGAGGTAGGTGAAGAGCCCAACCTGGATGCCGAATCCCAGGATGATGGGCACCACGAAGGGAGCGTCCTCCCGGAACAGGCCCCGGGCGTGATCCCAGGACTCCGCCAGGGTGACGATGCCGAGATAGAGCGCCGCCAGCCCCAGCGCGCCCAGCGCCCCGGCGATCACGGGCCAGCGAAGACGACGTGCGGATCTCATCGCGAACCTCGACGCGCTCAAGGATCGAAGCGGATCACGAATGGCCCTCCGAGCCATACCGCACCGGATCGCTCTGAAAGCGGGTCAGACACGCCACCGAGCAGAAGTGATAGTGCGTGCCCTGAAAAACGATGCTGCCCGCTGCCCGTTCCGGCGCCACCGCCATGCCGCACACCGGATCTACCGGCCAGGATTCGGCATCCCGGCGGGGCAGCACCTCGGGCTGGAAGTGTCCCCCCCGCAGCACCAGACAATGGAAGGCCTGGTCCTGGCCATCGCCGGGCGTGACACAGGCGCGCAGGCTGATGTGCCGCCCCAGGCCGCTGAGGGCCAGCTTGCGTCCCAGCAGCTTTTCCACCTGGAACAGCCCGGCCGGGTTGTCCATCGCCACCTCGATGTGGGCCGGGGTCTCCTCGCCAGGGCGAATCGTCACCTCCCGGATAGCCATCGCCGAGACGGCGTGGATATCCGCCTTGCCCCGATCGAAGGCTACCTGACCCCGTCCCTGGGTCATATCCGCCCCGTCCGCCACGGCCACGATGGCCGCCTCCAAAGTAGCAGGAATGGGATCGCAGTCGTGGCTGGCGATGGCGGAGAGGACGAACCCGGTCAACACCTGACGCTGAGCCGGGTCGGGGTAGATATGCGGCAGATGGCGGGCCAGCACCGGGTGGGCCAGCATGACGCTATACGCCTCATGCCCCTCCCGTGCGACCTGATTGCCCACATCGTGGAGGAGCGCCGCCGCCAACACGACGACATACGCATCCTCCAGAGTCCCGGCATCGCTGGCCACCACATCGGATTCGACGCCGCCCTCGATCAACAGATGCAACAGGCGCAACGCGTCGGCTGCCACCACCTGCGCGTGCATCTGACCGTGGTCGTTATACCCCAGCTTCTCCACGCTCATATATCCCGTCAGATCCCACAGGGCCAGGACCTGGGGATCCTCCATCAGGCGCGCATAGAGGGCGGACGCGCGAGGATACGGTCGGGTGAGCTCATGGATGGCCGCATCGGCCGCATGGGCCAGCTGATGATAGTCCCAATCCAAGGCCACCCGCACGCCGTGTCCGACATGAGTGCAGGGAAGAGCCTCTGTTCCCGCCATGATCCTCCCCCATCAATCCGCAACGGATCTCCCCACCTGGGCGGCGTCGGAGGCGAAGCCGAGCAAGTCCCGCAAGCCCTGGTCCGCCCGGTCAGGCGCCACGGCCAGCCAGTACACCCGATCGCCCGCCTGGAAATAGAAGTGCGTCTGTCCTATCCCCGTGAGCTCATACACGAGAATCCCCTGTTCCCGACGTGAGCCCACCGGGGTAAAGGGGGTATCAGATCCCGCGATGGCTCGCGTCATCCAGGCGGTCAGCAGGCGCGCCCCCCAGATCCTCCAGGAACGAGCGACCCACAGGGTGGCCGATGGAGAATCGGTTCCATAGATGGCGACGGCCGCGCCGGTCAATGGGAAGGGGGTGCGATGAAGTCGGCGGATCGCATCCGCCGCCTCCGATCCGAACTGATGCGACTGCAACGGCAACCCTGCCATCTGCGAAGGCACCGGCAGCGGGGCCGGATCGCGCGCCGACGACATCAGCCCGGCCAGCAGGAGCGTGCCGACCAGCAACGCCAACCCCAGCCCCACCAGCAGCCTGGGCCACCAGCGTCTCCCCCTGGGACGAACGAGCGGCAGAGGAGTCTCTGTCCTCAACGTCCACCTCCATCCGATTCCTAAGCGACGATCTCGAAGTTGCGCATCATGCCCATGTCCTCGTGTTCCAGGTTGTGGCAATGGTAGAGGAAGAGGCCGGTGAAATCGGCGAAACGACGGATGACCCGCACCGTCTCGCCCGGCATCACCAATACCGTGTCCTTCCAGCCCTCATCCACGAACCCCTCGCGGAGATCCTCCCAGGCCGCACGGCCCTCCCGGCTGATCCGGCGATCCAGCACCTGGAACTGCTCGCCATGCATGTGCATGGGATGGGGCAACGTCATGCCGCCGCCCATCATGCCGCCGCCTCCACCGCGGTTGACGAACTCCCATATCTCGATACTCCCCAGCTTCACCCGCTCCTCCGGGGCCACCCCCGTCATCTCGAAGGTGCGGCCGTTGAGCGTCCAGCCGCGACGCGGCGTCATCTCCAGGGCCACGGTACGGGTGGCGATCGCATCTTGGGGCGAGAGACGCTCGATGGTGGAAAGGCGGGCCGGCAGCTCCGGCCGATCGCTTGATTTCCGCTCCACGCGCACGGTGAGGATGTCAAAAGGATCGCCCAGCCCCAACGACGCTCCGCCCATCATCATGCCGCCGCCCGCGGGCGATCGGAAGGGGAGGCTCTGCAGGGTCAACTGGCTGCCCACAGGGCGATCGCTGAAATCCACCCACAGCTCCACCCGCTCGGCCGGGGCCAGAGTGATATAAGGTCGCTGCACCGGCTCCTCCAGCAAGCCGCCATCCGTGCCGATGACGGTAAACGGCGAGCCATCGCTCCAGCCCAGCTTGTAGATGCGGGAGTTGGATCCGTTGAGCAGGCGCAATCGATACGGCCGGGTGGCCACATCAAGGGTGAAATCGGGCTGGCCGTTGACGAGGATTTGATCACCCAGGAACCCCACCATCCGATCCATCATGCCGTTGGGCAGATAGACTAGCTGATTGTCACCGTCGAAGAGCCGATCCTGGATGACCAGCGGAACGTCGTATTCGCCCGAGGGCAACCCCAGCGCCTGCTCCTCCTCATCGCTCACCAGGAAAAACCCGGCCATCCCCGCGTAGACCTGGGGGCCGGTGATGCCGTGGGGATGAGGATGATACCAGTACGTCCCCGCCCGGTTCAACACCTCGAACTCGTATTCATAGGCCCCGCCCTGCTGGATAGCATACCGGGGATGCCCGTCCATCTCCGCGGGCACATGGAGGCCATGCCAGTGGACGATGGTCTCCTGCGGGATCTCGCTGGAGAAGTTCACGCGCAGGCGCTGCCCCTTCTCCACGCGAAAGATGGGGCCGAGATAGGTATCGGGCAGGGCCTGGAGGTGTGCGGGATCTCCCTTGAGCACCCGCCCCTGGAATCGCCAAACCCGGGTGTCCGGGCCTGGGAGGATGGAAGCCGTAGCGGCGACCGCTGCCAGAGCGATCTCCACATCTACGTCCCCCACGCCGGCACGCGGGGTGGGAGCAGGGGACGTCGCCGTCGCGACGGCGGCGTCGGATGCGGACGCCGTGGGAGCAGCGGGCGTGAGCAGGCCAACGGAGGGCGAGCAGGCGGCCAACACGGTAGCGGCCAACCCCGCCCCCCCCAGTCCCAGGAAAGCGCGTCGAGTGAAAAGCTTTTGTCGTGTCATAGTACCTCGTTTCTTGAGATCATCGTGAAATACACGATGCGATGACAGGCGCATGACATCCGCGGGAGACAAAGGCCCCCGTCATCGCATGTACGTGCTCGGTTCACACAACTTGAATCGCGTTGGTGAAGTGGATTGTTAGAAAAGGCATCTCGGACGTTTCCGCCCGACTTCATCTTCATCATGAACCAGTTTTATGAGGATGCGTTGAAGCAAATGTGAAGCTTCTATGACGATTCAGGCCCCCCTCGGCGCCGCACGATCTTTCCGCATATCCGCCATGCTCGCCCATATCATCCTCGACCGGCCAGCTCACGATCCGCGCGCCGCCGTCACCGTCCCCTGAACGACCGTCCGAGCGGTCTCCGAAGGCCCCAGCCGGAACGCCTCCGTGTAGCGCTCCAGAACCCGGGAGAGCACCTCAGGCCGCCGGATGGCCGCCATCACCCCCCGCACCAGGGGAAGCGGCAGACGGGGCAACACTCGCTGGGCCAGGCACAACACGTCATAGTACGGCTTGCGAGCGGCCACCACCCCCCGATAAGCTCTCCGGGCATCCGCCAGGCTCGCCTCGCCTTCCAGTACCTGCCGCAGCAGACGCCCCAGGTGAGTGCCAAAGAAGAGGGCCGGGCGAATGCCCTCGCCGGTTAGCCCCAGGCACTGCCCGGCCGCATCCCCCACCAGGAACAGGTCACCCACCATGGGATCCCGCAAGGCATGCGGGAAATACCCGCCGTGTACCCCATCCCGTCGCACGCCCAGGTCGGTCAGGAAACGGTCCAGCTCGCGCCCCAGGCGCGTGTCCCCCAGGTAGCTGCCGATGCCCACACGGCTGAATTCGCCTACAGGGAAGGCCCAGGTGATCCCCACCGGCAGGATACCCCGTGGATCGTACCAGAAGTGCAGGCCATCGTCCCGATAAGGCACCAGGGTCTCCATGCCAAAGTTCAGCCGATCCCGGCGCACCAGATCCGGCCGAATCCTCCCCCCCAGCGCGGCCCGCCAGCCGGAGGCGTCCACGATGAGATCCCCACGGAAGGTGCCCTGGGATGTATGCACCTGGTCGCCCGTCAGTCCCAGGGCCGCAGCCTGCACGAAATCAGCGTCCCCCTGCTCCCGCAGCAGGCGGCAAAGGACACCATAATCAAAGGTGCAAAACGGCTCGGCCACAGGATAGACGAAGGTGTGGCCCGGCGTGTAGACGATCAACCGGTCGTGGACCTGCAAGATCGCCCCTTCCAACCCCAGGGCCTGCAACGTGCAGACCAACGTGCCGCATGCGGATGTCTGTCCCACACCAATGGGCTTGCGATCCAGCAGAAGCACCCGTTTCCCCCGCAGCTGTGCGGCCACGGCCAGTCCAGCAAAGCTGGCCCCGGCGATGATGACGTCGTAACGCATCATTCACCCCTCACACCAACGCGATGATCCCCCCTGAAAGCCCCGGCCCCGGTCACCGAGCGGCTCGCTCAAACGACGATGACCCGATCGCCGAGGCAGAGGAGCCGCCCCTCGCCATTGAGGGACGGCTCCCTCCCCATATCAATGGGACCCAGATGCATGCGACCGCATCTGAGCCGCCTCGGCCGTCATCTCGCGCCGGTGCAGATAGTTATACACGGGCACGAAGATCACGGCGACGTAAAAGCCGTAGAACACCGTCTCCACCAGGCCGATAAGGAGGCCGACCGCGCTCCAGCTGAAGCCGGGGAACAGCCGCTGCCACACCTCGTACATGGCCCAGCCCGGCAAGACCAGGTCCCAGAACACGCAGAAAACGTAGGTCACCGCGAAGAGAACGCTCAACGAGAGGCCCACGGTCTTGATGCGCAATCCGTTCATCATCTCTCACCTCCTATGGGCAACCATGCCCATCCCTGCCGCATCCGGCCCTTCACCGATCGGCGGGCCCTTTCCCGCCCACCGACCGGTGGGGGACGGTCCGCCGTCCTCGTCGTCCGGCCTTGCCCCCGACCGCTACGCCCACCCCCGGCCGGGCATAGCGCTCCGGAGCGGCCTCGAACTCGGCCTGACAGCGCGGACAGCATAGATAATAGATCACCTTCTCGTACTCGATCGCGACATGGGCCCGCCCCCGATTGATTCTGCGACCACATACGGGATCCTTCAGCATCTCTCACCCTCCGTTGGGCGGCCAACCCGCTGCCCGGGCGGCCGGACGCACATCCACGGTTCACCCACACTGGGCTAATGGCAGCTTGTGGGCTTCGTCGGAGCATCCTCCGAGCCTTCTTCATCTTGATCGGGCGAATGCTGATGTCCTCTGCCCATGCCGCATCCCCCGCCGCCATGTCCGCCATGGACACGCATCATGATCAGGAGGAGCGCTCCAAAGAGGATCCAGGAACCATACGCCTGCAAGAATTCGATCATGAGAGCCTTCCTCCCGGAGCGAGTGATCCCTCCCTCGAAAGTACATCCAACGATCTAACCTCAATCCCAGCATAGCACACCGACCTGAGCCGAGACAGCGCCGTTCGGCGGGGATGACACCGGGCAGAAACCCCTATGCCCGTCAGGGGAGTCGGCGGGGATCGCCTCGCGCCAGCATGCGGGTCTACGGCTGGCGGATACCCTCCAGGGCCTTCTCCAACGCGCCGCGAGCCTCCTCCGACTTGCCGGCCTCGATGTCCTCCAGAGCGTGCTCAGCAGCCTCCTTCAGATCGCCGGGGGGCAACAACTCAAACGCCTCCTGCAAAGCCGCCCTGGCCTCCTCCAGATCATCCCGCTCCAGAGCGCGGGCCGCCTCCTGTAGATGCGCCACGCCCGGATCGACCGGGGCGGCCGGGGAGGGCGCCCCCTCACCGGAGGCGGGCATCCCTTCTCCCATGCCCTGAGCCTGCTCGATGAGACTCGTAGCCTCCTGGACGTTGCCCGCGTTCAGCGCGTCCAAAGCCTGCTCGATCACCTCGGCCTGCTCGTGCTCGGCCGAATCCGCCGCCTGCTCCAGGAGCTCGACGGCCTCGTCGATCTCGCCATGTTCGACGGCATGCGCCGCGTCCTTCAGCAGGCTGGCCACGTCGCCGAAAGTGATCTCCTCGCCGCGCCGCCAGGCGTCGAGCAGGGCTACCAGATCGCCGATCTGCTGGGGAGACAGAACGCCTCCCCACGCGGGCATGCCCCGCTCCAGCCTTCCGCTGGCGATGGCCTCGGCGTACCACGCATCATCGAACTGCCCCAGTCGGGCCGGATCGTTCAACGCAGGAGCCGTCCCGCCCTGGCCGTTCTCCCCATGGCAGACCACGCAGACGGCGGCGTAGATCCGGGCACCCCGCCGGGCGTCCGGCTGCATACGCAGCTCGCCCAGGTCCGGGGCCGTGGGCTCCCAACTCCGGATGAAGGCCACGATCTTCCGAATCTCCTCATCGGTGAATGGACCGCCGCGGGCCTGACTCCAGGCGGGCATCTCCGTGCCCGGGATGCCGCTGGCCGCCAGATCGAAGAGGGTCTCATCGGGCGTATCGCGCAGCAGCGCCAGGTTGTTGAGGGCCGGCGCGTCCACGCCCTCCCCCTGCTCGCCGTGGCAACTGGCGCAGTTGGCCTGATAGAGCTCCTCGCCGGCGGCGATGGCCGCGGCCCGATCCGCCGCCCGCACCGCCTGAATCCGGGTCGGCTCACGGTTGATGTAGAGTTGGAAGGCGACCAGGATCAGCACGCTGAGAGCCAGCGCCCCCCAGAGCAGGCGGGTATAGTTTTCTTGTCGCATGGCTCCCCCTTAAACCGGCGTCGCTTGAGACGGATCGAACCGATCACGCGTGATGACCCGGCTGGTATCCACAACGATCTCGCCATCCACGATCTCGACCGGGAAGAGATCGAGCGGGCGAGGCGGCGGCCCGGCCAGCACCTCCCCTTTCTTGTTATAGATGCCACCGTGGCAGGGACAGTGGAAGCGGTCCTCATCATCCCGCCAGGGAACGGTGCAGCCCAGGTGCGTGCAACGATGCCACATGGCCAGCACGCCCTCATCCAGACGGGAGATATAGAAGCGCCCCTTCCGTACGTGGACGATGCTTCCGACAGGGAACTCGTCGACCCGGCCGGCCTTGACCTTCTCGCCAAAGCCCCCCGGCTCGACCACCGGCTTGAAGAACTGAAGCAGCCCCCCCAGGGACTGCCCCGCCAGGGCCAGCAGGGATGCCCCCCAGGCCCAGAGCAGGAACCGCCGCCGGGGGAACTTCTCCTCGGGAGCGTGTTCGTGGGTGGTCATAGGAACCTCCTCGGGTTACAGATCACTGAGCGGGTTGTATCCCCCCGGCATGTTCCACGGCCAGTAGAGCTTGAAGCCCGGCCCCCGGAAGAGGAGCCCGCTCAGGGTGAATACAAATGCGGAGACGAACATCACCGTGAACAACGCCAGCATCCGCTCACGGGGCGTCGGCCGCCAACGGCGCAAGACCAACATCGGCGCCCCCACCAGCACGGTGAACACGATGATGGGGATGAGCCACTGGCTGACCCATCCGGGAGCCACACCTCGCAGCATCTCCCGGGGGGTGATCCAGTTGTCCACGACGATGTAGGCCGGCATCACCACCAGGGTGTACAAGGTCGTCCACAGGACGATCCTCCTGCCACGGAGGGAAGTGAACCAGCGCCCGGCCCCGGACCGATGATAGTCCAGATACGGAAGGGCCAGCAGGAAGAGCACCAGCAACGTCGGGACGACCACCCCGGCCAGCGTGGGATGCATGTGCTCCAGCAGCTCCTGCAGGCCGACGAAGTACCAGGGGGCCTTGGCCGGATCGATGGTCAACGCCGGATTGGCGATATCCCCCAGTGGCGCACTGCGCGCCAACGATAACAGGAACAGGAACAGGGTAGTGCCCAGAAACAACACCGCCTCCCACAACAGGAGCACCGGGAAGGAGAAAACCGTGTCCTCCGGCCCGCGGTTCACCAGGGGAGAGGTGCCGCGCATCAGCTCGACCAGGCCGTAGGTCTTGCGGGGATCCTTGGGGAAGATCTCCCAGTCCCGCTGCGTCCCGCCCGGGGCGCGCTCGGCCCCCTCGCCTTCCCGCTCCCCCGCGTCAGCGCCCTCACGCTCCTCCGCGTGCGCTTCCTGAGCCGCCAGGCCACCATCCTTGCGCACCCGCCAGATGTGGTAGGAGATGCCCAGGGCCAGCAACAGGGGAAGCACGATCACATGAAGGGTGTAAAAGCGGATCAGGGCGTTCTGGCCCACCTCGCGGCCGCCCAGAAGCAGCGCACGCATCTCAGAGCCGACCACCGGCGCATAGCCGGCGATGTTGGTCCCCACGGTGATGGCCCAATAGGCGAGCTGATCCCAGGGCAGGAGGTATCCGGTGAAGCTGGCCCCCAGGGTGAGCAACAGCAGGAAGACCCCCACCACCCAGTTGAACGCCCGGGGAGGCTTGTAGGCGCCGGTATAGAAGACCCGAGCCATATGCAAGGCAACGGCCAGAACCATCAGGTGCGCCGCCCAGCGATGCATGGCCCGGGTGAACTGCCCCAGCGAGACGGAGGTCTGGATCGCCTTCATCGTCGGATAGGCGCGTTCCACCGAGGGAATGTAGTAGAACATCAACAGGGTCCCGGTGAACACCAACACGGCGAAGAGGACCACGGTGATGATGCCCAACCCCATGCTATAGCTCCAGCGCAAGCTCTTGCGGCTCACCTTGACGGGATGGAGGTGGAAGAAGAGGCCGCTGGTCATCACCAACGAGCGATCCAATGGGTTATCCGGCAGGCCATGGCGGAAATACGAACGCCACAGGCGGGAACGGGTAATGCGAGTGGTCCAGGCTTCAGTGTTCATCAGCTCACCTCATCGCTACTGCGTATTGCGTGTCACGTGAGGCCCGCGCCTTACGCCCTACGTCCTACGTCCTACGCAATACGCAATACGCATCATATCTTTTGTTCAAACACCATCTCTTCCGTAAACCGGAACGCTTCCATCGTGATCGCGTCCGTCGGACAGCGCTGAGCACACAAAGCGCAGCGGATACACCGGGCCGGATCGAAGAGCATGGTCGTAGCCTCCGGGGATTCCCCTTGATGGAATTCCGCCAGCGGGCACCCGAAGCGGGCCTCCACCACGGCGGCCACCGCGTCATCCCCCTCCACCCAGCTCATGGGCACCAGCTTGAGACAGTCGGTGGGACAGACGTCCACACAGCCGTTGCAGAGGATGCACAGATCGCCGTTGAAGACCGGGTTGACGCTGCACACCAGGCAACGCTCGCCTTGACGGCGGGCCTCGTCCTCCTCGTACCCTAGCTCCACCCGGGCCACGCCGATGCGCCGCTCGACGGGCAGCATCGCGGGCAATCGATGGGGCAATCGCAGATAGCCGGGAGTGGGGCCATGATCCGGATACTCCCGCAGGTCGATCGGCGTCATCCATCCCTTGCGCACCACCCGTGGCTCTACGTGTTGCAGGAAGCGGTGGATGTTCCGGGCGGCCCTCTGACCGTCGGCCACGGCGTGGATGATGAGTCGCGGCCCAAAGGCGATGTCCCCACCGGCGAAGACGCCAGGCGCCGTGGTGGCCAGCGTCTCCCGATCCACCGCCAGCGTGCCCCGCCGCGTCACCTCCAGCCCATCCTCGGGTTGCACCCAGCTCAGCTCGCCCGTCTGCCCGATGGAGACGATGACGCTGTCGCAATCCCACGCCCGCTCCGTGCCGGGGATCAACTGGGGGTTGAAACGCCCCTGCTCGTCGAACGTCCGGGCCACATCCAGCGTCTCCACCGCCACAGCCCGGCCATCCCGCCCCACGATGCGCCGGGGGGCCACGTGATTGTGGATGATCACCCCTTCCCGCTCCGCCTCCTCGATCTCCAGCGGGTCGGCGAGCATCTCGTGGCGATCCTCCACCACCAGACAGTGGACCTCCTCGGTGGCCCCCAGGCGAACCGCCGCCCGGGCCACGTCCAGAGCCAAAGCGATATCGCCGCCCGCCTCGGTGGACGGCTGCCCCAGCCGCAACGCCGTGCGGGCCACATCCATGGCCACGTTTCCCCCGCCGATGACCAGCACCTTGCGGCCCAGATCCAGGCTGTACCCACCCAGGTTCACGTTGAGCAGGAAGTCCACGGCCCGCAACACGCCGTCCAGATCCTCGCCCTCCACCTGGAGTTGTCGGCTCCTGTAGGTGCCGATGGCGATGAAGACGGCGTCGAACTCCTGGCGCAGATCGGCCAGGGTGAAGTCTCGGCCCAGAGCCTGATTGAGGCGCAACTCCGGCCCCAGGGCCAGGATGGCGGCGATCTCCAGATCGACGAGATCACGGGGCAGGCGATATTCCGGCACCCCCAGGCGAAGCATGCCGCCCGGCACCGGCGCCGCCTCGAAGATGACCACGTCATGCCCCAGCAAGGCCAGATCGTGGGCGCAGACGAGCCCGGCCGGCCCGGCGCCGACTACGGCCACCCGCTTGCCGGTGCGCTCGCCCCGAGCGGCCGCACGCCGCAGCTGGCGAAGGCTGTGAGGCAGATCGGAATTGCCCAGGTCGAAAGCGCCATCGGGGCCCTTATAGACCCGAGCCCCCGGCGGCCGATCCCGCCACGGGAGCGGGGGCAGGGACAGGTCCTCACCCAGGTAGACCCCATACCGATCGTTGACGAAGCGCTTCAGAGCACGAATCGCGACGGGAGCGTCGATCGTCCCTCGACGGCAGGCGGCCTCGCAGGGAGCTCCACACACCCAACCGCAGGTGGAGGCGAGGGGATTCACCTCCCGAGCGATGAGATACGCCTGTTCGTACTCGCCCCGGGCGGTGGCGATCACATATCCCCGGGCGTCCGTGCCCGCCGGACAGGCGAACTGGCAGGCGATCAGGCTTCGATAGTAGTCGAAATCCGGCACAAAGACGCGAAAACGCTCCTCCGGCATAGTCTTCTCCTCTCACTGGCGCCACAAGTGCGCACGACGGCGCGAAAAAGCCACGCCCATCGCCCCCCAGGCAGGCCCGGAGGGACGCTTGTTCTCCAGCCCGCCTTCCCTCTCCGCCCGATGTGCGCTCACGCGCCGTACAGCGGCCCCAGAGGCTTGCCGACGTAGATCTTCCCCTCCTCTACGGAGAACTCGTATGCGGGCAGAGGACGAGGCGGAGGACCGGCGATGACCGTCCCATTGACCGGATTGAATCGCCCATCATGGCACGGACAGTGGATATAGCTCGTGCCAGGGTCCTTGTTCAACACGATGCACCCCAGATGGGTACAAACGGCGGAGAAAACCCGGAAGCCCTGCTCCGTGTTGAGCACGATGACGGGCTTGCTGCCCACCGGAACCACCTTCCCCGTCCCGGGCGCAAAGTCCTCCACCGACCCCACCATCGTCCTGCCCCCGATGGCGCCATCGGGATGGGACGAAGGCCACAGGTAGCCCAGGATAGGGGTCAATACCCCCACCAGGGTGCTGACGGCAGAGAACCCCAATAAGTACCTGAAGATCTCTCGCCGCGTCATCTGCGGCGGTGCCTCGCCAGAGTTCATATGGTCAGCCATCTCCTCACCTCACAGTCCAGGATTCGGACGAGGGCCCCTTGAAGGGCACACAAGCCCCTCCGACTTCCTCCCCACCCCTCCGCCTCGTGCAGCCCCCCATCCCGGCACGGCCGAAAGATACATTCCCGAACGCCCCCCAGGCACCGGACAACGGGTCGGGACAGCCGCCGGGCCGCAGGGTCAAGGCCCCAACGCCACGTCGGCGATCATCCCCGGCTTGAGCGCCAGATCCGGGTTGCGCAAACGGACCTCCACCGCATACATCAGGCGGCCGCGCGCCTTCCCTGTTTGCGCGCCGACGGGCGTGAACTCAGCCCGAGGCGAGAGGTAGACGATCACGCCGGGGAAGGCCCGACCGGGCAGGCCGTCCACGGTCACGGTTACCGGATCGCCCAGCTGTATCCGACCGTAAAGCGCCTCTGGGACGTACGTGGTCAGGGTCACCTCGCGCAGGTCAGCCAACACCAGGATCGGGGCCAGCGGGGCGGCGATCTCCCCTTCAGAAAGCAGGCGGTCAACCACATAGCTATCCCGCGGCGCGGTCAGCGCCATCCTCTCCCGCTGCATGCGAAGGAGGTCCTGAATGCTGAGGGCTATCTGCAACAGCCCCTCCAGGCCGCGATAGAACATCTCCGCCTGACTAACCCGGACCCTCCCCGCGTAAGGCTCAGAGCGCATGGCCGTGAGCAGATCCAGAACCCTCCGCAGCCCATCCCGCGTCGTCTCCGCCAGCTTGAGTCGAGCCTCGTCCCCGGAGAGCCGGGCCGCCTCCACCTGAAGCTCAGCCACCTCCAGTTGCGCCTGCACCTCGGCGATCTTGACATCGATCTCCTGCGGGCCATCCCGTGCCTTCAACGCCGCCTGCCAGGCATCATAGGCCGCGTCACGGGCTGCCTGAAGCGCCTGCACCGCCGCCTCCGTCCGGGCCAGGTCGACATCCAGCATCTCCGTCTCCAGCCGCACCCGCACGTCACCCGCCCTGACCTCATCTCCCTTGTCCACGGCCAGTTCCACGATTCGGCCGCCGAGCTGGGACGCGACGGAGATCTCCTCCGCCTCGATGGTGCCGGATAGCCGCACCGGGCCATCCGGGCGGGCGTCCGCAGGCCGCGACAGCCACCACCAGGTGCCACCCCCCGCCAGAGCCCCGATGAGAACCAGCCCCACGGCGAAGATTCGGACGCTCATCGTCTGCCGCCACATAGCTCGATCAACTTCACGCCAAACTGCGCCGGAAACGCAGCGTGCTGACCCCCAACAGCGCCAGCCCGTAAATCGCCAGCGCCAGAGCCTGGGGCCAGAGGATCTCCAGCCCGATCCCTTTGAGGAAGATCCCCAGCATGGCCTCCACGTAGTAGCGTAGCGGGCTGAGATACGTCAGCCATTGCATCGCCCGTGGCATGTTGCTAATGGGCACCATGGTCCCGGAGAGGAACGCCAGCGGGAAGAGGATGAAGAAGGCCAGCAGCAACGTCTGCTGCATGTTCTGTGCGATGGTCCCCATCAACACGCCGATGCCGCTGCTGCTCAGGAACATGAGGACGGAGATGCCATAGAAGAGCCACAGGCTGCCTCGCAACGGCACGCCGAAGAGCCACATGGACATGGCCACCCCGATGGTCAGCCCCACCAGCTTGAGCAGGATCATGGGCAAGATCTTGGCCGCGATGAGCTCGACCCCGGTGATGGGCGTGATCATCAACTGCTCAAAGGTGCCTGCCTCCTTCTCACGCACGATGGCAGCCGCCGGAACGAGCACGCCCAACAACAACACGGAGATGGCCAGCATGGTCAGCATGATGAAATGCACGTACTTGAGCTGCGGCATGTACCAGATCCGGATCTGGTTCCTCACCCGTGGCAGAAAGCCATGGCCGCCCTGTCCCATGCGCTCCACCCGGGCCAGGATGATCCGCTCGTTGTAGTCCCGCAACAGGCCTGCGGTGACCGCCATGGCCTGTCCGGCGATGCTGCTGTTAGAGCCATCCAGCAGCAACTGCACCTGCGCCGTCCTCCCCGCCTGCAGGTCGCGGCTGAAATCGGGGGGGATGACCAGTGCGAACTGCACCTGGCCCTCGTCCATCAGGCGATCGAGATCCCCGGGCCTGTCCACCTGGGCCACCAGGCGGAAATTATCCAGCCGGGCGAAGGCGTCCACCAGCGCCCGGCTCTCCGCCGAGCGATCGCCGTCGTACACCGCGATGGGCATGTTCCGCACCTCCAACGTCAGCGCCCAGCCGCAGATGGCGATCTCCACGAACGTGTAGAGGATGAGGAGCACCAGCGCCTTATCCCGGAAGAACTGGATGAACTCCTTGCGCATGAGGCCGATCAGGCGACGGTTCATCTCACCCCACCTTCTTCTTGAAGCGCAGCGAGGCCAGGGTCACCAACGCCACGGTGTAAAGCACCAGGACGGCCAGTTGGGTCAGCCAGACCTCCAACCCGACGCCTTTGAGGAACACGCCGTACGTGATCTCGGTGAAGTAGCGGGCCGGGAAGAAGTAGGAGTAGATCTGAAGCAGCGTCGGCATGGTGAAGATCGGGAACATGAAGCCGGAAAACAGGAACGAGGGCATGAAGGTGAGCACGAGAGCCAGCAGCATGGCGGCCAGCTGGCTGCGGGTCAGCGTGCTGACCAACAGGCCGATGCTCACGGTGCCGATCACATAGGGCACCGAGGCCAGCAGGAAGAGCCAGACACTCCCGGCCATAGGCACTCGGAACCAATAACGGGCCGTCAACAGGATGAGCACCAGCTCGCCGAAGGCGATGATCATGTAGGGGATCAGCTTGCCCACGATGAACGCCCAGGGCCGCAGCGGGGAGACGAAGATCTGCTGGATGGAGCCGCGCTCCTTCTCACGCACGATCGCCAGGGC
>JAJRVX010000127.1:0-5426 GCA_024277095.1 Chloroflexota bacterium | reverse complement strand
TTGACGAGCTCTCCTTCGGTGCCATAGACGAGGGCGTAGTGGGTGCCGCTCTCCTGAGCCGTGTAAATGATTTGCTCCGGCGTGTCGCCCGGATTCGTGGAGCTGGCGATGAGCGTCTCCCCCGGGCCGTACAGATCCAGATCGCTGTTCAGCTCCATGTTGTATAGATCGATCACCACCTGCTGGCCGGCGTCGAGATAGAAGCGGTAATAGTCGAGGTCATCGGAGTTGCAGACGTAGGCGGTGTACTCCGCGTCGAGTTCCACGTCGGTCGCCTGGGTGAACCAATCGTTGGGCTCATAGGGATCGGGGCACTCCGAGGGTAGGGCGATGCTGGCGGCGCCATGGTACCCGAGAGCCGGTACCTGATGACCCTCGTTCAGGGCGATCATGATGAACGCCAACATCGAGAGTGGGATGATCATCATGATCTGAGATAATGCTCGCTGTGCCATAGCGTCCCTCCCCGCTACATGTGCAGGAGCACCGGCAGGTAGATCTTGATGCGGCCTGGCATCCCCGTTGGTGTGGGCGTCGGCGTCACGATGGCCAGGCGGAGGGCGTAAGGAGTGGCGCTCCACGCGTTTTGAGGGGCGAAAACGCCAGCAGTGTAGTTGCTCCACCTGGGAACATAGTGCTCCACATGCTCGGGTGTGGTGGCGGGCTGCCTCGATGCGGCTACCGGGGTGGCCTTCCCGGGCTCCCAGAGGAGGAGGTCATAATCCTCAGGCAGGTTGGTTAGATCCAGGACCACGACGTTCCCGCCGGTCACATAGAAGCTGTAGTAATCCTCGTCCCCCTGAGGGCAGATGTACGCCTGAAGCTGCCCCGGCGAGATGGGCGCCGCGTTAAACCCATCGTCATTGGGTTCATAGGCGTCGGGCGGACACATCGACGTAGGCGTGGGCGTGGGAGTTGGTGTGGGCGTGGGCGTGCCCGTCGGCGTGGGAGTTGGCGTTGATGTGGGCGTATTCGTCGCTGTCGCGGTCGGCGTCGGTGTCGGTGTGAGCACCGCCACCTGTAGCGTATAGGGATTTACGCTCCACACACCACCATAGCCGAAGACGTTCGCCCGATATCCCCCGGTTTGGGTAGCTACATGCTCGATGTGCTCGGAGGTGGTGCCGGTGTTCTGGGAACGGGCGGTCAGATATCCCGAGGGGTCCCAGAGAAAGAGATCGAAGTCATCCGGCAAATTGGTTAGATCTAGGCGAATCGTATCCCCGGCGGTAACGGAGAACTGAAAATAATCCTCGTCCCCCTGAGGGCAGATAACCGCCTCCCATAATCCTGGGGAGATCGGGTAAGCCGTGCCGAAGGTGTCGTTGGTCTCAAAGGGATCGTAGGGGCAGTCCTGAGTCTGGAACGCCGGGGCCGGGGCGGGCGCTCGCAGGGGATCCGAAAGGGTCGATCCTGCCGAGCGTCCGGAGAGCATGATCCAGAGCGGGAAGAGGAGAAGCAAAGGGACCAGCGAGTACCCGGATTTCGAGATCGGATTCCGTGATATGGAGTGCTGACGTGGAGATGCCATGATCCCTCTCCTTAATATTCAAAGGTGGAGCTATCTCATGACATGCGGGATATAGATCTTCCGAGCTCCATTGGATCCGGATGCGTCCCTTCCCCAATCCGGGTATGCCGCGCGGCCGTCGGTGGTGACGGGCCACAGCTCCACCGGGTTCTCCAGGTTGAGGATCCACAGGTCACGCCCATTGACCGTGCGGCGATCGAACATGAGATACTTTCCATCGGGAGAGATCGTGGGTGAATGCACGGGATCGGCGAGGAGCTGTTCCGTGTATCGATATAGGTTCAGCTGGGTCAACGGCTGTACCTGTCCGGTGGCGAATCGATACAGGTAGAAGTTAAGCCCGTCCGTATAAACGAAGCCGGAGCCGTCCGGCAGCCAGGCCAGTTCCTGGGTGGAGATCCCCGTGCTCACCGCGTTCACCAGCAGGGTACCCTGGCCACCACCCTCTGAGGTTCGGTAGATCCCCGCGTATGAGGCGTAGAGAAGGGTGCCGTCCCCCTGGGGGGACCAGGAGAAATCGCTTACCCCTCGGGCGTTGGTGGTGAAGGGATCTCCCAGCCGCCCGTCCAGGGTCACCGTCTGGGCCACGCCGTTGACCGAGAAGCCGATGAGCGCTCCATCCGGCCTCCAGGAGGGATTGCTGGGCTCGATGGCCTGACAATCATCGGGGACGAAGCTCAGCGTGCCCACGTCTGTCGTCTTGCCCGTGCGCACGTCCACCATCCCCCCGGCGAAGGTATACAGCCCCTGGCTGCATTTGCTATCCATCCAGATGAGGACGATATACTGCAAGGTGCCCGGTCCCAGGTCCGCTACGTCGGGGACGACGAAGGCGGTTGTGCTGTTGGGGCCAAGAGGGCCGAGCGCGATGGGGGTAGCCGCTCCCTGCACATAGATCGAGGCGGCGGTGATCTGCCGGTTGCTGTTGTTGCGGACGACACCGCTCACCGTACCTCGGCCATAGCCGCTGCCTTGCATATCCGCGTGGGAGGGCGGGTTGGTCACACGACGCACGCGGCCGTCGCTCACGCGGACGCGATATACATCCATATGGAAGCGGGAATAGCCCGCCTCATGATCGCTGGTGAACGCGATCTCCGAGCCGTCTGGCCTCCAGGCCAGGCCGAAGATCCTCCCCTTGCCGGCGATGGGATATGTCCAGAGGACGTGGCGGTTGCTGCCGTCTGGATTCATCCAGCCGATGGTGTAACGGCCGCTGTGGTCCACCCCCCGGTAGGCGACGCGCCCGCTCAGCTGTGGGTACACCATCTCACCGCTGAGCTTGAGGGATACGTTGTCCACATAGGCCTGGAACGCGTCGTGTTGGTTGAGGACTAGCTGGATAAGGAGGTAGACGCGCTGTTTGGCCTGGTGCGCGGCCTGAATCGCGGCCACCTCGCCGTCGTTCAGGGTGTATTGGAAGCGCTGCCAGCCTGTGTCGCCGGTCACCACGGGGGTCACCTGCCAGGAGGTGATCTCGGTGGCCTGGGTGCCATCGTGTTTGATGAAGCCGGCGACGAGCCGGCCGCCATAGGCGCCATAAGTGCCGGGCACCATGCGATAGTCGAAGGAGACGGTGGCCGCGGTGGTGCGGGTGGGCAGATAGATCTCCTGCCAGGCGCTCGCCGGTCCCCGGCTCAAGAAGGTCTTGAGGACGAGGACCGGATCGGTGCCTACCCCCACGCTCTCCGTGGAGGTCACCTCGTTCCACCCCCAGTCGTCCAGTCGGGCGTCGAAGGTGCCGTTGCGAATGAACTCGCGGTTGGTGAACGTCTCCTCGCCTGTGGCGAGCGCTTGCATCGGCGCGACGATCGTGCTCACGATCAGGCACAGAAGCGCCCACGGGATGTATCTTTGCATAGACGGATTCTCCTAGGGTCGCTGCAAGAAAGCGACAGAGCCGTTATTGCCGCCGTATGATGGGCAGATAGATGTGCCGCGAAGGCGTCGGGGGGGCGGCTCCGCCGCTCAGCGTGATCGTAAGGGAATAGGGCTGGCTGGTGTTGAAACCTGTGTAGGAAGTGACCGTGACGTAATAGACGCCGCTCTTGGTCGCCACGTATTCAATACGCTCATCAGTATTGCCGGAGTTGGTGGAGGTGGCCACCTGGTCCTGATCGGGATCGCTCAGCCACAGATCGTAGTCCGTGTTGGCGGGGATGTCCGTCAGATCGATGGTGATGCGCTGGCCTGCGCTCACGTTGAATTTGAAGTAATCGGTGTCCTGATCGGAGCAGATGGCTGCTCGCAAGGTGGTTCCGGGCGTGATGCTGCGGGCCTGGCTGAAGTTGTCGTTGGGCTCGTAGGCGTCCGCACAGGCGAGCCTGGGCAAGACCGCCAGAACGGAGCCAAAGCTATCCCATTCTTCGGCCTGGTCTCCGATGCCAGGGCTGTCCTGCGTCCACCACTGATTGTTTTGTGCGGTCAGGCCCTGAGTTGAGCCGTAGATGACCTGCACGGCTCCCGCGTTCTGGGTGTTGCCCAGATCTTCATAAGGGACGCCAACTGCGAGGTCATCGTAGCCATCCCAATTGAAATCGCCCGCGGCCAGGGATTGCCCGAAGCTGTCGTTCGCATCGGCCCCGTCGTTGTTCAGGCCGGGGGAGCCCTGGTACCATAGCTGGGAGTCGGAATCCGTCAGCCCTTGGCCGGCGCCGTAGATGATGATCACAGCGCCTGTCTCGTTCACCCCATTGATCTCTTCGTCACGGACGCCTACGGCCAGGTCGTCGTAGCCATCGCCGTCGAAGTCGCCCGCGGCCAGGGCATAGCCGAATTCTTCATCCTCTTCCGCGCGGTCCGGCAAACTGCCCGTATCCTGCGTCCATCGCTGGTCGGGCGTGGTAAGGCCCTTGTTTGAGCCGTAGAGGACATGCACTGCGCCGGCCTCTTTCACATTCCCGGCATCCTCATTATGCGCTCCGATGGCCAGGTCGTCGTATCCATCGCCATCGAAATCACCCACGGCCAACGCCTCGCCGAAATCGACATCCTCCTTCGGCTGGCCCGAGATGCCCTCATTGCTTTGATTGAACAACTGATTTCCTGTGGCCGTAAGCCCCTGTGCAGAACCGTACATCACCTGCACTGCGCCGGCGCTGAGCTTGCCTGCCACTTCCTCGCCACGAATGCCGATGGCCAGGTCGGCATACCCATCGCCATTGAAGTCACCAGAGGCCAGAGCGTCGCCGAAGAAATCCCCATCACTGGCCTCGCCCAACATGCCGGGACTATCCTGATGCCACATCTGGTTGCCTGTGGCGGTCAGACCCTGGGCTGACCCGTAGAGGATGTGCACCACCCCCAGTGCGTCGGCGTTGTCGGTCTGGAAGCCCTCCGATGGATTGCTGATGGCCAGGTCGTCGTAGCCATCGCCGTTGAAATCGCCCGCGGCCAGGGCTTCACCGAAACTGTCGTAGTCTTCGACGCTATCGAGCACGCCCGGCGAGTTCTGGTCCCAAAGCTCACTGCGTTGCCCCACGCCGGTGGCCGACCCGTACAGGACGATGACCGCGCCGCCCTTCTTGCCCCCGGCTGAGGTCTCTCCATAGACGCCGATGGCCAAATCAGGATAGCCATCGCCATTGAAATCGCCCGCGGCCAGGGCGTTGCCGAAGAAGTCCCCTTTTTCCGCGTTCTCGGGGATGCCGGGGCTATCCTGGGTCCAGAATTGGCTGCCGGCGGCCGTGAGACCGACGTTGGATCCGGGGATGGCATGGACGGCCCCGGCCATGCTGACGCTGCCGACGGCCTCGGAGTCCACGCCCACCACCAGGCCGTCCTGGAAGGTAAATCGGGGTGCGTTCGTTGCAACGGGCTGAGTCGGAGAGGGGAGAGTGCTACCGACCGCCACGCGCGCACCGAAGATCAGGATCACCATGCAGAGGGTGACCGA
>JAJRVX010000126.1:0-5170 GCA_024277095.1 Chloroflexota bacterium | reverse complement strand
CTGTGTCGCCGCCGTTGTTCCAAACGGGCGTGGTCCTCCCCCAGTAGAGATCCGCGGCCGTGTTGACGCCGCTGCCGGTCCAGACGCGCACGGACGCGCCCGGGTTCAGAGTGAAGGGAGGGAACGTGTATTTGTGATTCGCCTGGTCGCTCAGAGTCCATCCGGTCAGGCTGACGGCCGTCCCTCCCAGATTTTCGATGCGCACGTATTCCCCGTTGATATCGGCCCCCGGCGGATCGTATTCGATGTAGATGATCGCGACGTTCGGGGAGGCTGCCGTGGGGGTGGACGTGGGCGGAGTGGCGGTCGTGGAGATAGAGGGGGTGGACGACGGCGTTGGGGTGGGGGTCACCCCCGTGCACACCTCCAGCTTCACATTGTCCAGGTAGAGCGCTGTGGTCTCGTCGTCGGCGCCTGCGCCGTCGTTGTACACGTTGAAGTAGAGGATGATGGTCTTCCCCTTGTACATGCTCATGTCCGCCGCGGCGGTGAGCCAGGTATGGTCGTTTCGTCGGGTATCCCATAGGATCTCAAGGGGAGCACGGGAGATGGGGTCCAGGATCTTGATCTGCTGTCGATCGTCATCAGCGGGGCCTTTGGCGATGGCGAAGAAGTCCCATCTCAGCTCTACGGTGGCTGCGTCGGCGGGGATGGTGACGGTCTGTTCGATGGAGGAGTATGCCTCCTGGTTCGGGGGACTGGTGATCCCCAGTCGCATCGCGGTTCCCGAGCGGTTGGGGGCGGGGACGTAGGCCGGTGTGGCGGGGCTGACATGGAGCCACCATCCGCCGGTGTGCTCGAAGTCGCCGTTGACGATGAGGTTCGTGCAGCCGGGAGGATCCGCGGGCTGTTTGGCGCCGGCGCTGCCCGGGATGGTCAGCATCCACGCGAGCAGGAGCAGCACGCCGGCGATAGTGGGACGCCGTCTACCCATGTCAGCCCTCCTACGTGTGCTTGTCCTCCAGGATTGACTACTACATTTTACCATGAAGCTCCAGGATTTTCAACGTCCGCATTCGGGTGGGCGAGGCCGGGCAAGGCAGGTGAGGGGCGGAAACCGGGAAGTCTCTTTTGAGGGGCTGCGCCCCTCAAAGGGCGCCTCTCCTCCCCAAAGGGCGTGGGCATACGTAGGGTCTGCCGGGGACGATCCCGTGGCCATCTGAACCTTGGAGCTCCGGAGAGGGTGTTCTTGCCTCCGGCAGGCTTGCTCGGCCGATGCCTCATGTTGTAGAATAGCCCAACGCTCTGGGCAGGATGCTGCGTATGGAAATCGGCGACCGGGCGCCGTGGAGTCACGAGCCACGCGGGGGCGTGGTTTCAACAGGAGGAGGAGGCGTCGGAGTGCAGGCTCTGAAGCAACGTATCCTGGAAGAGGGATGTAACCTGGGGCGAGGGATCCTCAAGGTGGACAGCTTCATCAACCACCAGGTGGATCCTGTGTTGATGCTGGAGGTGGGCCGGGCGCTGGCCGATCGGTTCCGCGAGGCGGGGGTGACCAAGGTCATCACGGCGGAGATCTCGGGCATCGCGCCGGCGCTGACCACCGCGCTGGCCCTGGGTGTCCCCGTCGTCTACGCACGCAAGAGCAAGCCGATCACCATGCCCGATCAGGTCTATCGCGACGTGGCGCCGTCTCACACGAAAGGGCGGGAGGTCGAGTTGTTGGTCTCCCCGGAGTACCTGGGGCCGGAGGATCGGGTGTTGTTGGTGGATGACTTCCTGGCCACCGGCCAGACCATCGCCGCCCTGGTGCGGATCGTCGAGCAGGCGGGGGCGACCCTGGTGGGCATCGGCGCGGTGATCGAGAAGCGCTTCGAGGGCGGCCGTGAGCTGTTGGGGACGCTGGGGATCCCGATCGAGTCCCTGGTCATCATCACCAACATGGAGAACGGCCGCATCGAGTTCCTGGAGTGAGGGTATGGCCCGTGAAGCCGTCGTGGTCGTCGATTTCGGCTCCCAGTACGCGCAACTGATCGCCCGGCGGGTCCGAGAGGCCCACGTTTACTCCGAGCTGGTTCCCTGGGACGCGCCGGACGAGGCGTTTGAGCGGTTGGCGCCCAAGGGGTTCATCCTGTCGGGAGGGCCGGCCAGCGTCTACGAGCCGGACGCGCCGCGCCTGCCGCGGGCGGTGTTGCGGGCGGGCAGGCCCGTGTTGGGCATCTGCTACGGGATGCAGACGCTGGCCCACGAGCTGGGAGGAAGCGTGGCTCCCGCCGCCGAGCGGGAGTACGGCCCCGCCGATCTGGAGATCCTGGATCCCACCGTGCCCCTCTTCGTGGGGGTGCCCCAGCGCCAGCCGGTTTGGATGAGCCACGGCGACCGGATCGAGGCCCTGCCCCCCGGATGGGCGGTCCTGGCGCGCACGGACAACTCCCCCATCGCCGCCATGGGCGATATCGCTCGCGGCTGGTACGGCCTGCAGTTCCATCCGGAGGTTGAACACACCCGTTACGGCCGTGAGATCCTGCATAACTTCCTGTACCGCGTGTGCGGCTGTCGGGGGACGTGGACGCCCGGCTCCTTCATCGACGAGGCGGTCGCCCGGACTCGTGAGCGGGTGGGGGGCGGCCACGTCATCTGCGGGCTGAGCGGCGGCGTGGACTCCGCTGTGACGGCCGCCCTGGTCGGGCGGGCGGTTGGCGATCAGCTCACGTGCATCTTCGTCAACACGGGATTGTTGCGTCAGGGAGAGCCGGAGCAGGTGGTGGAGACATTCCAGCGCTCGTTGGGGCTGCGGCTGGTGGCCGTGGACGCCACTGAGGAGTTCCTCGCCGACCTGGCCGGGGTCACCGACCCGGAGGAGAAGCGCAAGCGCATCGGCGCTCGCTTCATCCGGGTGTTCGAGCTAGAGGCACGGGCGTTGGGACAGGTGGACTTTCTGGCGCAGGGCACCTTGTATCCCGACGTGATCGAGTCCACGTCGGCCGAGACCCGGGCCGCCCAGAAGATCAAGACCCACCACAACGTGGGCGGGCTGCCCCCCGATCTCCAGTTCGAGCTCGTCGAGCCGTTACGCTACCTGTTTAAGGACGAGGTGCGGGCCGTGGGCGAGGCGCTGGGGCTGCCGGAGGAGATCGTGTGGCGCCATCCCTTCCCCGGCCCCGGGCTGGCGATCCGCATTCTGGGCGAAGTGACCTGGGAGCGTCTGGAGACGCTGCGTCGGGCGGACGCGATCTTGCTGGAGGAACTGCGTGCGGCGGGACTTTATCGTCAGACGGCTCAGGTCTTTGCCGTGTTGTTGCCCGTGCGCTCGGTGGGCGTCATGGGGGACGGCCGCACCTATGCCAACGTGATCGCGCTGCGCGCCGTGACCACGGACGATTTCATGACGGCGGACTGGGCGCGATTGCCTTATGACCTGCTGGCCCGCGTGAGCAGCCGCATCGTGAACGAGGTCCCCGGCGTGAACCGGGTGGTCTATGACATCACCTCCAAGCCGCCCGGTACCATCGAGTGGGAGTGAGGCCGTGGCCCGACGCTGTGAGCGGCCGTGAGGCGATGGATGCGAAGGTCTCGCGTGTTCCTGTTGGGGCTGGCGGTTTTTCTGGCCGCCTCCCTGGGGCCCCGGCTCTGGACGTACCATCGGGAGATGGGGCCGATCCCTCGGGGTGTGACCATCGCCGGGATGGACCTGAGCGGCGCCCGGACCCTCGACGAGGCCGCTCAGGCGCTGGCGGACGCGCTCTCACAGCCGGTGCTGATCCGCTATGGGGAGCAGCATCTGCTCCTGCGGCCCTCCGAGGTCGGCTTCCAGCCGGACCTGGAGGCGATTTTCGCCGAGGCGGAACGGTATCGCCACGGCGAGTATTTCTGGCGTGGCTTTTTCGCTTATGCCACCCATCAACCCCCTCCTCAGGTTGAGGTCCCCGTTCGCTTCTCGCTGGACACGGCCGCGTTGGCCGCCTGGCTGAACAAGATCGCCGCCCGCTATGATCGAGACCCGGCGCCTCCACGTGTGGTTCCGGCCACCGGGCGGATCGCGCCCGGCAAGCCTGGTCAGCGGTTGGATCCTCAGGCCTCTGTGCCGGGCCTGATCGCCGCGCTCACCCGGGCGACGGACCGCCAGGCGGACCTGGTGGTCGTCGAGGAGCCGCCGCCCAAGCCGGACATCTCGTTGTTGCATGAGCTCCTGCAGAGCAGGCTGGATAGCTTCCCCGGCATCGCCAGCGTGTGGGTGCGGGATATCCGCAACCGGCGGGAGGTGGGGATCAACGAGGAGGTGGCCTACGCGGCCATGAGCACGATGAAGATCGCCGTCCTGATGGAGGTCTACCGGCGCCTGGATGATGAGCCTGACGTGGAGACATCCCGTCTGATCTCGGAGACCATGCGGCTGAGTGGGAATTACACGGCGAATCTGTTGTTGGGCATCATCGGCGATGGCAGTCCGGATCGGGGGGCGCAGATCGTGACGCAATCGATGCGTCGGCTGGGGCTGCGCAACACGTTCATCGCCGCCCCGTACGACAAGCATTCCGGCGTTCCCCCGCACGTGGTCACGCCGGCCAACCAGCGCAAGGACCTGGACACGAAGCCGGATCCGTTCATGCAGACCACCGCCAAGGACATGGGGCTGCTCATGGAGATGATCGTGCAGTGCGCCGAGGGGGGCGGGACGCTGCTGGCCGCTTACCCGGATGAGCTCACGCCGCATGAGTGCCAGGAGATGATCGACTGGATGGCGGGGTTGCGCATCGGCGTACTGCTGGAGGCGGGGGTGCCGGAGGGCACGTATATGGCCCATAAACATGGCTTCATTGACGATACCCACGGCGATGTGGCCGCCATCTGGGGGCCCAACGGGCCTTATGTCATCGCCGTCTATCTCTATCGGCCGGTGTGGCTGGAGTGGGAGCTGAGCTCGACGCTCATGGCCGACCTCTCCCGCATCACCTACGAGTTCCTGAGAGACTATCCACCATGACAGTACCTGAGAGAGAAAATCCACCGGCGGCACATCTGCATATGGTAGGGACCCGGCGCCGTGCTCCTACCAGAAATCGCGGGCGATGCCGTAGGGGCTATGGGTGGAGCATCCGCCTCGCACTCTTGCCGCTCATTACGCTTTTCCTCTCCTTGATGCCGTCGTTGGGCTACGTGGATGCCCATTGCAGGGGCCAGGCATGCCTGGCCTCTACAATCCGCCTGTCCTTACGAATGAATGGCGGAG
>JAJRVX010000125.1:0-6556 GCA_024277095.1 Chloroflexota bacterium | reverse complement strand
TGCGCTTCCATCTCCTCCACCAGCCGTTCCAGATCGGCGATGACCTCATCGGCGGCCTCGGGCGAGATGAGCAGGTCGCTCAGGTCCCATCGCGTGGCTTCGGATACGAGAGAGTGCATAGGCAATGACTCCTTCCATAGATCGTATCGGGATAAGCTTTCGTGGATTCTATCATGCCCCGCCTCGTCGCTCTGGTCAAGTTTCTGAGAGTGTGTCTGAGGGATGCCGTCGCTTCTGCCGTGCGGAGCCCCTCCGGAAAAAGCCCTTCTTTTGCCCTCGACCTGCCTGGCCTCGGCCTGGATCCTTCGGAAAGGGCCGAGAAAGGCAGGTGCAGGCCGGAAAAGTGGGTTTCCCGTGGAGGGGAGATCCCCTCCACACCACCCCCTGTGGAGTTGGTGGTTGGGGGAGACCCTTTAGACACCTTTGGGACATCCCTGGCTGCACTGCCGGGGCAGTTGGCTCTCGATGGCGCTCGTGCTATACTGGAGCCAGTTCTCCATCACAGAGGTAAGCTCATGGCGAAGCACATCTATCCACTGACATTCGAGCCGCAGTTTCGGGATTACATCTGGGGCGGCCGCAACCTGGAGGCATTCGGGCGTAAGTTGCCGCCCGGGATCGTGGCGGAGAGTTGGGAGATCAGCGGTCATTTCTCGTCGCCCACCGCGGTGGACGCGGGGCCGTATAAGGGGCGTCTGTTGACGGAGTTGCTACCCGAGCTGGGGATAGACCTGGTGGGGAGGCGCAATCAGGCGGCGCTGGAGCGAGGGAAGTTCCCCTTGCTCGTCAAGCTGCTGGATGCGAACCAGGATCTCAGCGTGCAGGTGCATCCGGATGACGAGTACGCCCGGGTGCATGAGAACGGCGAGCTCGGGAAGACGGAGATGTGGTACATCCTGCGCGCCAGGCCGGGAGCTCGCCTCATCTACGGCCTGCGTCGCGGTGTGACCCGCGAGGACTTCCTGCGGGCGTTGCAGGAGGGCGATCTGGAGCGCTGCCTGCATTACCTGCCGGTTCGGGAGGGAGACGTGGTCTTCATCCCGACGGGCACGGTACATGCTCTGCTGGCGGGCCTGGTGGTGGTGGAGATCCAGCAGAACTCGGATGCGACCTATCGTGTGTACGATTGGAACCGGGTGGGGCCGGATGGCAAGCCGCGGCCGCTGCACATCGAGAAGGCGATGGACGTGATCGACTTCAACCGGGTGGAGCCCGGAGCGGTGAGGCCAGAGCCGGTGGAGGTGCGGGATGGCTTCCGGCGTGAGGTCATCACCCGGTGTCCATACTTCACCGTGGAGAAGATCGAGTTGACGGCGGGCGAGCGCTTTTCCGGGGCGTGTACGGGGGACACCTTCGAGATCTGGGGATGCGTTCGGGGCGAGGCGGCGGTCACCTGGGCGGGCGATCCGGTGATCCTGCCCACGGTGCGGTTCACGCTGCTCCCGGCCGCCCTGGGAGAGTTCGCCGTGGAGGCTCGCGAGCCGGCTGTGTTGCTGCGGACGTACGTGGAGTAGCGGGGAGGACGAGGGGTGGAGCTTCCCGAGGCGTTTCTGGAGCGCATGGCCTGCCTGCTGGGCGATGAGTATCCGGCCTTCCTCGCCTCGTATGAGAAGCCGCCCCTCGTGGGGTTGCGGGTTAACACGCTGAAGACGACGCCGGAATCCCTGCGGGCGCGCCTCCCCTGGCGCCTGGATCCGATCCCCTGGTGCCCGGAGGGGTTCCTCGTCTCCGGTGATGGGCGCCCGGGCCGGCATCCCTATCATGCGGCGGGCTTGTATTACCTGCAGGAGCCGGCGGCCATGGCCGTCGGGACGCTGCTGGCCCCCCGGCCGGGCGAGTGGGTGCTGGACCTGTGCGCGGCCCCGGGCGGCAAGGCCACACACCTGGCGTCACTGCTCCGGGGGCAGGGGCTGCTGGTGGCCAATGATGTCGATCGGCGCCGGGCGCGCGTCCTGGCGGAGAACCTGGAGCGGTGGGGGGCGCGCAACGTCGTCGTGACCAGCGAAGCGCCGAGACGGCTGGCCGAGCGTTGGGCAGGTTGTTTCGATCGGGTGCTGGTCGATGCCCCGTGCTCCGGCGAGGGGATGTTCCGGCGCAGTGAGACGGCGCGCCGCGAGTGGAAGCCATCGTCGGTCCTCGGGTCTTCCCGACGACAGCAGGCGATCCTGGAGGCCGCCGCCCGGCTGGTGCGCCCGGGAGGGTGGCTGGCTTATGCCACGTGCACCTTCGCTCCGGAGGAGAATGAGGGGGTGATCGCCCACTTCCTGGCCCACCACCCCGAGTTCGATCTGGTGCCGCCGCGACATTATCCCGGATTCGCACCGGGCCATCCCGACTGGCTGGACGAGGTTTCCCCCGGCCTGAAGGCCGATCTACGGGATACCGTGCGGCTCTGGCCGCATCAGGCTCCGGCGGAAGGGCATTTCATCGCCCTGATGCGTCGCTCCGAGGAGGGTGCCCCCGGTGATTGTCCGGCGGCCCGGGGGAGCTCTCCTCCGGCCTCCGTGCGCCGCCTTTACGAGGCTTTTTGCACCGATGCGTTGGCCGTCGATCTGGATGGGGCGTTATGGTGGTGGCGGTCGACGCTCTACCTGGTTCTGGGTGCGCTTCCTGATCTCCGTGGGGTGCGCGTGCTGCGGCCGGGCTGGCCTCTGGGCGTGTTGCGGGGAGGGCGCTTTGAGCCCGCTCACGCTCTGGCGCTGGGGCTGACCACGGCGGATGTTCGCCGGGTGTTGGATCTCCCGGCGTCCGATTCCCGGGTGTTCGCCTACCTGCGTGGCGAGGGCCTCTCCTCGCCGGGCGAGGATGGTTGGGTGCTGGTGGCGGTGGATGGTCATCCCCTGGGCTGGGGGAGACGGGTGCGAGGCGTGTTGAAGAATCGCTACCCACGGGGCTTACGGGGGGACTACGGCGAGGGTCCATAGAGTTGGTGCACAATAGTAGGTGACCACAAGATGTTGCTAAATCTAAGAAATACCGATCCATTAGGCAGCCACGGCTAGGCGCTCGTTGCGGCCAAGGAAGTAATCGTCAATCGCTTCCTCCATGGCTTGTGGGGATTCGAAAGTTTGCCCAGCGATCACTGCCCGGAACATCCCCCACCAAACCGGCTCGATACGATTGAGCCAAGGAGCTTTGACAGGCAAGTACAGCAGGATGACTTTCGGCAAGCCCTTTTCGTGTGCCGTCTTGTTCCACTGAGCCGCCCATTGTCGCGTAGCCGTAGCTGTGTGACCCGGCAAGTTGTCCCAGATGATCACCACGTACTTCTTGGAGCGATAGTGTACCAGTACGGTTTCCAAAAAATCGATGGTGGTCTCAGCTGTCCGTGACGTGGTACATTTCCAATACATATAGCTTCGAGCTGCGTCTAACGCCCCGTACACACCGACGCGCCGTCGTCGTTCTTGCACTTCGGGCACAGTTTTGCGTTTGTCGCCGGGCATCCAGTGGTAACCAGTGCGTGGCTTGACGGCAAAGTTCCCTGTTTCATCTTGGAAAAGCACGGCCGAGCCAGGTCGATCCATCAGCCGCACCGCAAAGTCGCACAGGCGCTTCTTGCGCCGATACTCAGGGTCTGGGCTGGGCGTGAACTCTTGCACACGTCGGTAGGTGTACCGCACCTTTCGCAACGCCTTACGAATGGTCTCACGACAGATCTTGGAGACCATCCCAAGGCGCTGGGCCAACAGCACGAAGGTACGCAAAGTCCAGACCGTATCTCTTCAGCCATGGTCTCTAGGATGGGCTTGGGACGCAGCCTGAGCGATCTGTTCCCCCAGGGCTTGGGTCGCCTTGCGTGGACGACCGGGTGAGCGCCCTTGCTGGAGAGCAGCCAGCCTTCGCCGATTCCACTCTCGGATGCGCAACCGGGTTCGTCCTACGGACAAGTGCACGCGTTGAGCAATCGCCTTAACCGATAGCCTTTCAATAGCAGACAACCAGATGATTTGCGCCCATTTGTATTCTAGTACGCTTACACCTGTGCTCCTGAGTCGCTGTTCGATCTGTTCCTTTTCGTCTGGGGTGGGGACCTCTGCGTAGAGGAGTTTAGGCATCGGGATTCTCCTATTGACAAGATTGGCCCCAATTATACCCCCAGATTTAGCAGAACGGCATTTTATGGATTTAGCAAGATGTAGTGGGTAATGTATGTATTGCCTGTAGATGTTGTGTCCTTTCGCTTGCCGTGCGACGGCTCCCATGAAAAAAGGGCGTCATCCAATGACGCCCCGGTCCTTGTCGTATCTGAAAGCGTGTGCTAGAACTTGACGAATGTGGACTTCTTGGCCTTGCACACCGGGCACTCGTCGGGAGGCTCCCCGATGCCGGTCCAGCCGCAGACCGGGCAGATGTAGATGTCCCCGATCTCGGCATCCTTGCCGCCTTCGGCGGCCGTCTTGGCGTCACCGTACATCTTCGCGTGGATCTTCTCCGCTTCCAGAGCCCAATGGTTGGAGCGGACGGCTGCCTTTTCCTCCTGGAGCTCTGCCACGGCCTTGAAGGCGGGGTACATCTCGTCCACCTCGTAGGTCTCGCCAGCGATTGCCGCCTCCAGGTTCTCCGTCGTCTTGCCGATGTTCCCCAATGTTCGGAGATGGTTGGTGGCGTGCACCTGCTCGGCGTAGGCGATGGCCCGGAACAGGCGGGCGATATTGGGATACCCCTCGCGTTCCGCCCGATCGGCGAAGATCACGTACTTCATGTGGGCCTGGCTTTCGCCGGCGAAGGCTGCCTCCAGGTTGGCTTGCGTCATCTTGCGCATGAGTGCCTCCTCTCTCTTGTCAGGACCGTGAACTCAGACCGCTGCGTGACCCCTGTCCCCTACAGTCCTCGTATGTACGTATCATAGTCTGGCTTTGCCCAGATTGTTATGATGAAAGTCATAGTTGTCGATTTGCCGGGCGGGAGTCACAGATGTTTCCACGCCTCCCAGCGGGCGGGGTCCAGGAGCATCCCTTTGAGGAGGAAGACCAGGATCGCCTCGCCGGAGGCTTGATCGGCCTCTTGGCACGCCGCGGCGAATTCCGAAGCTGGGTATTCATCCGGTGGGTCGATCGCCTCGATGATGGGCCATACCGGTCGGCCGGACCGCTCCTGCACCCAGTGGGTTACCCGTCCGATCCAGGCGACGTCTCGGCCGCACAAGCGATGGTAGACCATGGGCGAGAGCACGTCCACGTGCGGGGCCAGCCGGGCTGGGTCCTGGGCGATGATCTGGATGAAGGCCCCGTCGAAGTCCTGGTCGGTCCACGGCACGGTAAAGGCGCCCAGGATCGCTTCGGGCCGGTGCTGATGCAGTCGGGCGCGCGCTTCCGCTACGAAGGAGGCGATCTGCTGGCAGCGCCAGTCGAACCAGGGCTCGGCGGCGTGGGACAGGATCCAGCGAGCGACCTCCGCTGGCTGCTCTGCCTCCTCAGGCAGGGTGATGCCTGTGTCCGCCTGGAACTGGCGCAGCGTGATGGGATCGAAGGAGCTGTGGTAAAGGCGAGGCTGCGCTCGTTCCCAGCGCGCCGGCCAGCGGATGAAGTCCAGCCACACGCCGTCCACCGGGGCGGATCGGACGAGCTCCTCTAGTTCGTTCAGCCGGCGGGCGCGTAGCTCCGGCAGTACGGGGAGGGCGGGCTCGTACCAGTCCTCCCGGGGCGCCGGCGTTCCCTCGTCCGTGATGGGGCGTGAGGCGGGGAATTGCTCCCAGACCCCCTTGCCGGCGAAGATGCCCAGCGACGTGTAGACGCGCAGACCCGTCTCGTGCAGGCCGTCCACCCAGGCGGAGTCCGGGTGATGCATGAAAACGCCATCGCATCCCATATCCCGCAGTCGGCGGCCGGCCTCCTCGGGCGTCGTCCCCTCGAACTGGGGGAGGTCGGGCTCGAAGCCGTAAGCGATTCGCAGGGGCATCTCACATCTCCTCAATGGCCAGTCGCGTACGGTGGAGGTCGGCCTCCACCTGATGCAGGTCGGACTCGATCTGTGCGAGCTTCTCCTGTTCGCTCCGCACGAAGCGGGTGTAAGGCGCCATGGCATCCCGGATACGGGCCAGCGATCTGCTCAGCTCCTGTTCGAACTGTCGGGTCAGCACGTCGGCCAGGCGTCCTCGCAGCTCCTCCACGCGGGTGCGCAGCTCCTTTTTGGCTTTGCGCCGCCGGGCCGGGAGCACGTAAAGCCCGAAGGCGGCCACGGCTCCCGCCGCCAGCAGGCCGGTGACATCGGCCAGCGTGGTCGCCAGGATCTTCACCAGCAGCGCCCCCAATCCGACGGCGCCCACCTCTACCAGGGCCGTCTGCGCCACGGCCGCCTGCACCGAGGTGGCGATCTCATGCGCCTGGCGTTGATGATCGTAGCTGCGCACGACCTCCTGGGCCGCGCGCCCGAGCGAGTCCAGCAGATCTCGTCGGCGGCTTTCGAAGGCGCCGCCCACCCGTCCGACGATGCGATCCTCGTGCTGTGCGGCCCGGCGGTTGACGTACTCCATCACCGCCTGCCACTGGCGGAAATCCTGGTCGACGAGCCAGTTGATCATCTCGTTGACGTGGGACTCGATCTGGCTGACGGT
>JAJRVX010000124.1:0-16681 GCA_024277095.1 Chloroflexota bacterium | reverse complement strand
GGAGCGATATCCTGAGCCGAAAGAAATCGCTGCCCGTGGTGCACGCGCTGGCCCAGGAGAGCGAGGCGGGGCGCGCTCTGCGGGCGATCTACGCCCGGCCGGAGATCACGCCGGAGGATGTGCCCGAGGTGTTGCGTTGGCTGGAGGAGGCCGGTAGCCGGGCGTATGCGGAGGCGATGGTGCAGGAGGCCTTGAGGAGCGCGGAGGCCGCCCTGGTCAGGGCGCGACCCCTGGATCCAGCCGCGGCCGCTTTGTGGGAGCTCATGGATGCGCTGGCGAGAAGGACCTACTGATGCGGATGTGAAAGCCGGCTCTACTGGCCGGAGGCGATCTCGACCTCCAGCGGGCGCCCGTTATGACGGCTGCGATCGGTGTATTGGCGGGGCGCTCTCGATCGTGATGGGGGTAGGTCGCTGAGCACGATGCGCCTCGGGTGGCTGCGTCGCCACCACCACAGGATCCCGCCGCCTATCAGAAGTATGCTGATGGTCATCGTGATCGTCCATATGATCCCGTTGCGTCGCCTCGTCATCTATCATCCTCCGTGATCCTCTCCCGTGAGAGTGTGTCTGAAAAATGCCGTTGCTTCTGCTGTGGGGAGCCCCTCCGGAAAAAGCCCTTCTTTTGCCTTCGACCTGCCTGGTCTCGGCCTGCGTCCTTCGAGAAGGGCCGAGAAAGGCAGGTAAAGGCCGGAAAAGTGGGATTTCCGTGGAGGGGACCTCCCCTCCACACCTCCCCCTGTGGAGCTGGTTGTTGAGGGAGACCCCCTCAGACATCTTGCCGGTGAATTTTCAGACACGCTCTGAGACCTCTTCAGGGTTCCGCCGGATCTCTTTATACGAGATCAGCAGTGGCCGCTCCCACGCTGCCGCAGGTGGAGCATGGGAGCTCCACCTGCTTGGGACGCACGGCGCCGTAGCCACATCGCCTGCCGATGGCAAGAAGTGTTACCTAAACCAATGATCGCCCAAAAAGATGGGATTTGTCAAGGCCAGCAGGCGACTTTGTCCGTCGCGGATCTCCACAAGGCACCAGCGCGCCTGGCCGTCCGCGATGGTCCAGGAACGCGAACTCCGGCGATCCGGGCGCCACTCGTCCAGCGGGGCGCCGTCGGCGATGAGGCGTGCCCGGGCGTGAGAGGGGCATCCATCCCAGCTCACTCGGATCTCGGCCGCACCGCACGGCAGGACATCCCCCATCATGGCGTGCTCACCGGTCTGCGCCCGGCCGTGGAGATCGACCCTGGGCCCGGAGCTCAGGTACAGATGTCCCCGGGCGATGGCCTGCAGGATCGCCTCCTGGGAGAGCGCATCCGCGTGCACCACGTTGAATCCCACGTTGAGGTCCGCTGGAGTGGCCTGACCCGTCGGGCCGTGCGCGTCGGTGCCGGCCGTCGCCACCAGCCGATGTCCCTGATTCATCCAGACATACCACATCGCCAGGGATCGTTCGTTCTCGCTGTCCTCGTCCCATGGCCCGTTCCACACCTCGACCACGTGGGCGGGGCCGGGCATGACCTCCGGATAGCGCCAGTCGCAGCCTGTGCAGACCGGATCGCCCTGGATGCCCGGGTGGGCGATGACGAATAGCCCGCCCATCGCCGCCACCTCGTGGGCGATGTCGGCCATGGAGCGCTCGCCCGGCCGGACGCGCCAGTCGATCCAGTCGTATGTTCCCAGGCTGAGGGCATGTCCCCAGAAGGTGGTCAGCTCCATGCCCGCCATGATGAGGAGATCCTCCGGCGGGTTCCGGGGGATGTCGGCCAGCCCGGTGACGGTGTTGTGGTCGGTGATGGTGATGAAATCGAGCCGGTATGCCCGGGCGATCTGCGTCAGGCTCTTCATATCCCAGGTCCCGTCGGAATGGATCGTGTGGGCGTGCAGGTCTCCCCGATACCAGCCGGCCGTCCGCCGGAGAACGGGCTGCGGGCGAGCCGTCGTGGATGGGGCCGGGGAGGGCGGATCGGCGCTGGACGTCTCCACGACGATGTCGAGCCGGTAGTCGCAGGGCGCGCCGGGGATGATGCGGTGGGTCTCGATCTCGATCGTCCAGGGGCCGGGCGGAAGCGTCCCCGGGCGATAGCCGGGTGTGGCCCGATCGAGGCTGATATGAACGTGCTGATCGCCTCCGCCGCGATGGGCTGCGCCGCGAAACCCCGTTGGGTCGAACAGGCTGAGGCAGAGCAGGTTGCGAAGCTCGTCGACCGGAGGGGCCGTGTAGTGGAAGCGGATGTCCAGCCTCGTGGCGTGGGGTGGGACCTCGAACGGATGGAGGATGTGGCGCTTCATATCCCCTGACGTAAGCGTGCCTTGAAAGCGGTAGCGCATGGTGACTCCGGTGTGTGGGGTTATCCTGGCAGAAACCGGGCGAAGACCTGGTTCCCGATCAGGCGTGCCCGGGGCGTCAGACGTACGCGTCCACCGATGCGCTCGATCAGCCCCAGCTCGGCCAGCTCAGCCAGCTCGCTCCCGAAGACAGCGGAGATCGCGCATCCCCATCGCCTTCGGAATTCGTCCTCGGACACGCCCTCACGCACCAGGCGCAGGCCCAGCATCATCATCTCGCCCATGCCCAGCTCCCGGCTGATGTGCTCACCGTCCGCCCTCGCCGGTCGTCCCGCCTCGATTCGCTCGATGTACGCCTGTGGGGAGGCCAGGTTCCACCACCGTCGCCCGGGATTCATCGAGTGAGCGCCGGCGCCGAATCCCAGGTATGGCTGATAGCGCCAGTAGATCAGGTTGTGTTGACAGGCGAAGCGGGGGTTGTCGGTGATCGACAGCGGGGAGCCCTCATGCCGGGCCCAGTTGGAGATCTCATATTGGACGTAGCCGGCCGCCTCCAACCGGGCGCAGGCCAGCTCATACAGGTCCGCCGCCAGATCATCATCCGGGAGGGGGAATCTTCCCTCGGCGGTCCACCGGGCGAAGGGCGTGCCCGGCTCGATGGTGAGGGCGTACAGGGAGATATGCTCCGGTCCCAGGGCGATGGCTCGATCGAGGGTGGCTCGCCATCTCTCTGGCGATTGCTCGGGGAGGCCGTAGATCAGGTCCAGGCTGATGTTCTCGAATCCGGCCTTCCGGGCGGCGTGGAAGGCCGCCTCCGCCTGGGCCGCATCGTGGATACGGCCCAGAAAGCGCAGCTCGGCGTCATCGAAGCTCTGAACGCCCATGCTCAGCCGGTTGACGCCCAGCTCGCGCAGCCCGGCGAATCGCCCCTGATCGACGGTGCCGGGATTTGCCTCGCAGGTGATCTCGACGTCCGGCGCTATCCGGAACGCCTCTCGGCAGGCGGCCAGGACCTCGGCCAGCAGCTCCAGGGGCAGGACGGTAGGGGTGCCGCCGCCCAGGAAGATGGTGGTAGCCGCGGGGTGCTCACCCTCGGCCCCGGCCCGGGTGATCTCCCGAACCAGCGCGGCCGTGTATGAGGGGAACAGGTCGGCCATCCCGGCGTACGAGTTGAAGTCGCAGTACGGGCACTTGTGTTGGCAGAACGGGATATGGATGTACAGGCCGAGCGGCGTCGTCTGGCTCACGGCCTTGCTCCCTGATGCAGAGGGGCGATCACCCGGCGCGTGATATGTCGTGGCACCGCTCGATGCGGTGCTGCCGGTGCACGGTCGTGCGTGGCTTACTCCCGATTCTCCAATCGGAAGCCGTGACCGCGCACGGTGACGATGTACTGGTGCTCGGGGTCCAGCTCGGCGATGCGCTCTCGCAGGCGGCGCACCAGCGCATCGATGGCTTGCTCGGACACGCCCTCCTCGACGGCCTCCGGCCAGACCGCCCGCACGACCTCCTCCCGGGTGACGACGCCGCCCTGAGCGTTGATCAGCAGTTCCAGCAGCCGATACTGGGCGACGGAGAGCGGCGGGGTGAGCTCCCGGCCGCGCACGAAGACCTGGCGCGTGGCGGGCTCCAGACGCAGCCCCGGCTCGATGTCCTCCTCCAGCGTCAGGGGGGCCGTGGCGCCCGCGTCCACAAAGGCCAGCTTGAAGCGCAGGGCGATCTGGATCTCGTCGCCGTCCTCGAGCTGTTGCGCTTCGGTGACCTCCTTCCCGTTCACATAAGTGCCGTTTTTGCTCCCCAGGTCCTCCACGTAGTAGTCGCCGTCGATCCAGTACACGCGCGCGTGGTGCCGGGAGACCACGCGATCGGGGAGCACGATGTCACAGTCATCCGCCCGGCCGATGGTCAGGCTCTGCTTGTCCAGCAACCAGCGACGGCCGGCCTCGGTGCCCCCTCGCTGCAGGATCAACATGGCCGTTTCTGTGGAGTTGATCGTGTTCATGGGTCTACACCTCTCTTGACAGAAAGCAGCAATGCGCAGATAATGCGCGCTGCGAGCATGCTTCTTCAGGGCGTTGAGTCATCTGGGATATATTATACCCCTTCACGCTCGTAAATCATAACCCTTTGGAAACGGGTCGTGTATCTTTCCCATGTGGGAAGATCACGGGAGGCTGGATAGGGATCCATGAGTCAGGTACTTCCCGTCGGTACGGTTCTGCGTTCCCGGTACAAGATCGTCGAGCTGGTCGGCCATGGCGGCATGGGCGCCGTCTATCGGGCGGAGGATCTGCGCCCGCAGGGGCGGCAATGTGCGATCAAAGAGGTGTTGCCGGAGTTGGGCCTGCCGCCCGATCTGCTTCAGCAGATGCAGGAGCAATTCTACCGGGAGGCGAGCACGCTGGCCCGTCTGGATCACCCGAACCTGCCCAAGGTCTCTGACTACTTCTCCTATCACGGGCGGGAATATCTGGTGATGGACTTCGTGCCCGGCCGTGATCTGAAGGAGATCGTGGACGAGGCCCGCCGCCAGGGGGCGTTCCTGCGTGAGCGTCGTGTGCTAGGATGGGCCGCTCAGCTTTTGGATGCGCTCGAGTACCTGCATGGTCAGGACCCGCCGGTGCTCCATCGTGATATCAAGCCCTCCAATATCAAGTTGACCCCACGAGGCACCATCAAACTCGTGGACTTCGGCCTGGTCAAGTTAATGGCCCCCAACGACAGCCGGACGGTGACCGTGGTGCAGGGGCGGGGGACCGTCCAGTACACCCCTCTGGAGCAGTATGGGGGCGACCTGGGACATACCGACGTCCGCTCCGATATCTACTCCCTGGGAGCCACGCTGTATCACCTGCTCACCGGGACGCCGCCGGCCGACGCCAAGCTGCGCTTCTTGAAGCCGGGCACGTTGGTGCCCCCTCGCAACATCAACCCGGCCATCTCCGTGCGCACCGAGCGTGCCATCATGGCCGCCATGTCCATGCATCCGGATCAACGTCCCAGCAGCGTGGCGGAGTTTCGATCCATCCTGTTCGGCACCGGCGACGTACGGGTGGGCTCCTTGGGCAGCCCCAGCTTCTCCCAGGAGTGGCAGGAGGCCATCCGGCTGAACAGCTGGCTGGTGGGGGCGGCGCTGAGCCTCATCGCCGTGGCCCTGACGGTCACGCTGCTGGCCCCGCCGCTGCCGACCCCCTGATCTCGTGGCGGGACTGTGCCCCTTATTCCTCTTGGAGTTGCGAACTCCCCAGCTTGATGAGAAACGATCGGCCGCGCACGATGAGCAGCGGCAGGAATCCGGCGATCAGGCTGACGATGGCCGCGCCCCACGGCCGGGCCGCCTGCTGCAGATAGGTGGCGCCGGGTAGCCATCCCAGCCCATACAACACGTAGGCGGCCATCCCCAACACGACGCTCCACAACGTCGTGTTCATGACCTCGTGTAGCGCCAGCCCGTTGCTGACCTGTAGCGCGTAGGTCACGACGCCCGCGATGATCACGGCTAACAGCGCCATCATGAACGCCGCCCCATCCACCCGGGGAACGGGCTGCGATGGATGGCCTGGGTTCCTGGCGGAGTCGCCCGGGGGGGCCATGGGCGTGGGAGGGCGTGTGGGCGTCGGCGTGGGGGATGGGCTGGGCGTCGGCGTCGGAATCGGCGATGCGGCGGAGGTGGGCGTGGGGCCGATGACGCTGATGGTGATCGTATCCGATTGCTCCGCGGGCCCGGCCATGGCGCTGATATGCAGCTCCCCGGCGCGTTCGAGCTTCACCGTGATCTCGGCGACGCCGTTCCGGGTAGGCGCCTCCTGCCGCGGCAGCTCCAGGGACTCGCTGGGGTAGAACAGCCGGAAGGTCACCATCGTGCCGTCCGGGACGGGATTTCCGTTGTGGTCGATAATCGGCGCCGTGGCCACGCGTACCGTCTCCCCCATCTCCATGGCGACCGGCTTTCCCTCCGTCTCCGGCCCTCCGACGATGCGGAGCCCGATGATCTGTTGCGGGGCCGGCTGCACCTGTCTGGCCAGGTCGTAATTGATCCCGGGGATGCTCACGGGCGGGCGTCCCTGCGGCGCGTATTCTCGGAACAGGATCCGCACTGCGGTCTCCAGGAAGGGGGCCGTCTTGCTGTACAGGCCGAAATAGGCGGTCAGCTTGCTGATCTCCGTGGGGTCCAGATAGTACGGCGCGCTGAAGGAGAAGACCACCAGTTTCTTGTCTCGCAGGCTTTCCGATCGGGTGCTGAGGAACTGCTTGAGGCTGTTCGACTCCGGGTTGGTGAGCTGGGCGATGTCCAGCATGGCGAAGATGATCCAGTCCGCCTCTTGCAAAAGGGCTTCCGCCTCCTCTTGTGGCGGGTCTTTGGACACCCCGAGCAGGAACGCCTTGAACTGCGCGAAGCTCAGGCTGTGCACGCGCGCCGGATCGATCTGGCCGCTGGCCTGAGGACCATATAAGCGCAGGATGATCGTCTCCAGGGCCAATGGATCGATGTATTTGAAGGCGGGGCAATCCTTGCACTCCTGCCCCTGGCGGGCGTCGGTGATGATGAGGATATTCTCGTCGGCCAGGGGGCCGGTGGGCAGGCGATCGGCCAGCTCCTCCGGGCCGGGGTCGATGAGCGTGGCCGCGGCCTGGGCGATCTGCATGATGCGTTGGGTGCTCTGGCCCACCTGCGAGAGCCCATCGGGTGCGACCAGCGCGCTCTCCAGGGAGAGCGTCGGGTACAGGTGGCGCTTCAGCCGCAGGATGCGTAGCAGCGCCGCGTCCACCCGCTCTCGAAACACCTCGTCGACGGTGTAACGCTCCTGGAAGAAGAGGATCGTGTCCTTGATGTTGGCGATCTGGGTCTCCCAGTCGTCGGTCAGGGCGAACTGGGAGAGCAGCAGGAGGTCGTTCCCCCCGGTCACGAACGCGTCCAGGGCGATCTGGCGGTGGGGGAATTTCTGCAGGCTGGGATCGTAGTAGCGCCGAATGGAGGGCACGCCCAGGGCATCGGAGACCAGGAGCCCGCCGGCCTCCCGCCACGCTTTGAACTCGTCCAGGGCCAGGATGGTCTGGAGCTGAGGGGCCAGGCTGATGGGCGGGGTGAGCTGCCGGGTGGTGTCCTGGAAGCCGCGGTACCGCACATGGGACGACATGAACGCCTCGGTCACGGCCGCCGCGTCATCGCCGTGGGCGACGGCCGCGAAGGGGGCCAGCTCCACCTGGCGCAGGGCGTCCAACGGCTTCTGCACGGTGGCGATCTCCTCGTCGGGCCGTCGATCGCTGGCGCCCTGTCCGGGGAAGTGCTTCGCCACAGTGGCTACCCGGCCGGCGCTTCCCTCGTGTACCCCGCGGATGTACGCCTGCCCCATGCGTCCGACCCAATAGGGATTGCCGCCGAAGGTGCGCGTGCCCAGGTCGCCCGGCTGGTTGATGCGCGGCGTGTCCAGCACGTCCAGCGAGGGGCCGAGCAGCAGGTTGATGCCGACGGCCGCCAGCTCCTGCCCCACGATGGTGCCCACCGTCTCGGCGGTCTCCGGATCCCATGTGGCGCCTATGGCCATGTTGTTGGGCAGCGGGGTGAAGCCGCGGCGCAGCTCGGTGTAGGGATATCCATCCCCCTCCTGGTTAATGGCGATGAGTAAGGGCAATCGCACCGGGTTGGTGATGGGTGTGCTGCTCGGCGGGGGCAAGGGCTGCACCTTGGCCGCCTCCTCCGGGGCCAGCGCCTGAAGCGTGCTGAACGCCCGGTCAAAGGCCAGCCCCTGTAGACGATTGGTTGCGATGAGGACCTGGGCGGGGGTGTCCAGCAGCTGCCCGTCGGGCCCCTCGACCGGATCGTTGCGGAAGTTCCCGTTGCGGGCCTGAAGGATGATCCCGCCGACCCGGTAGGTGCGGATCAGCTCGGCGACCTCGGAATCCGGGCCGATGTCATCTCCCTGGAAGGGGACGATGAAGAGCTGGCCCACACGGTCGGCGACGGTCATGCGCTCGATGAGGGCGTGCAGCTCCGCGTCGGGATCGAGGGGTTCCTGCGCACGGATGGGGGAGGATATCGCGAACGAAGAGAGGAGCAATCCGAGCAGGATCAGATAGGTGGTTGCGCGTAGTCTTGCGCCGGCCGGCTTCACATCGGGCCTCCACAGCGGCTCTTATCACGGCCAGATAAGTATACTTCCTCCCCGTGTGGCCGTCAAACCCATGGGTTTGGTGCCCTGGGCCTTACTCCTCCGAGAGCGCATCTGAACATTTACCGGCAAGGTGTCTGAGGAGGACTCCCTCAACAACCAGCTCCACAGGGGGAGGTGTGGAGGGGACCTCCCCTCCACGGAAAACTCCGCTTTTCCGGCCTGCACCTGCCTTTCTCGGCCCTTCCCGAAGGACCCAGGCCGAGGCCGGGCAGGTCGAAGGCGGGAGAATGGCTTTTTCCGGAGGAGCGAATCCCCTCCGGGCCTCCCTACAGCAGAAGCAACGGCATTTCTCAGGCACACTCTAAGCTGGCTTTTCAGGTGGCGGAGGGCCTGCCTTACGTGCCTCCCCCAACTACCGTTGAGCCCCCTTCGGTCTGGGGGATGAGGGCCGTGGTAGCGGTAGAGGCGATTCATGAATCGCCCCCACCTTGCCTGCTCAACGAAAGACCGGGAGAGATGTGTAGGGATGGGGACCAGCCCATGATGCCTCCCCCGAGCAGGTGGAGCTCCCATGCTCCACCTGTGGTGGCGAGGGATCCGCCGTCTTTTCCGCTCCATGCCCGTCTCGCCGGCGGCAGCGTGCGTTGCTGATACGATTGTGGTGTGGTACATTGATGTGGCAATTCAACAGGCTCTCTGGAGAGGACGAAGGAGGGAGAGATGCGGACGAACACGGCGAAGCGGCGGATGCTGGAGGGGAAGCCCGCCATCGGGGCCGCCATGGCGTTGGGGGCGCCCATCGTGGGAGAGGCCCTATCGCAGGCCGGATTCGATTTCGTCCTGGTGGATAACCAACACGGTTTCTGGGATGACGATGGGACCATGCTGGCCTTTCGGAGCATCTGTCTGGGGGAGGCCGTGCCCATGGCGCGAGTTCGCCAGAACGACTTCTACGCGATCGGACGCCTGTTGGATTGGGGTGCCCTGGGCATCGTGGTCCCCATGGTGAATTCGGCGGAGGAGGCCGCGGCCGCGGCGTATGCGATGCGCTATCCCCCGCGCGGGGGACGATCGGTCGGCGCCTCCGGTGCCAGCTTTCTGGGCGAGGACTACGAGCGCCGGATCAACGACGAGGTGTTCCTGGCCGTGCAGATCGAATCGATCCGGGCGGTGGAGCGGGCCGAGGAGATCCTGGCGGTGGAAGGGGTTGACGGCTGTTGGATCGGACCGGCCGATCTGAGCAATTCCATGGGGGTGGACCGGAGCACGCCGGAGGGGGCGGAGGCCGTCGAGTCGGCGATCATGCGGGTGTTAGAGGCGTGCCGTAAGACGGGCAAGATCCCGGGGATCGCGGCCGGCGATGATGCCCGGTACTGGATCGATCGGGGCTTTCTCTTCGTGACGGCCGCGAGCGACATCGGATACGTGCTGTCCGGAGCGCGAGAGACCCTGCGAGGGCTGAGGCTGTAGCCCGGCGCGAGCGTGGGGGCGTGCGGCTGGGCGGGAGGGTGCCGGGCTGTGATCCGGCGCGAGCGTGGGAAGCGTGAGTCGGGATGAAAGAGACGGGGGCACGACGTTCGCCGTGCCCCCGCTCGATGTTACCGGGTGATGGTGAAGACGCCGCCGTCGCTGCGGCCCCACGTCTCCGGGAAGTACATCTCATAAGCGGTGGCCGGCAGCACCAGGTAGCGACCCGGCAGGCTGGCCCGCATCTGATACGTGTACTGGTAGGTGCCCCGCGGCAGCCAGGTGACGAAGAGCACCACCTTCTCGTCCCGCAGCTCCGTGTGGTTGGGCAGCCATCGGGCCCACCAGGGCAACGGCTCCACCTCCGGCGTCGTCTCCTGCAGGCTGGGGCCCTCGTATGTCTTGCTGGTAGTGCGCAGGCTGGTGTCGATGGCCTCGGCGCCGGCCGGCAGCGGATCTTCCACCACCAGATAGTACAGGTCGCTGGGGGCGATGATGGTCAGCTCCACCTGGATCACGTCGCCTACCTTCGCCTGGGCGATGGGGCGCTCGGGATCGTCAGCCAGGACGTAGCGCCGGGCGACGATCACGCCCCGCTCTCGGGCCTCGATGGCCTCCACCGGCAGGTAGTATTGCAGGTGCGTCGTGTAGTACAGCCGGCCCCGGCCGGTCTGCCCCTCCGCCGCCGACCGTCGGATCACCAGCCGATTGGCCTGATCCGCCAGCAGCTGCGCCACTCGGGCCTGCAGCACCGTCGGCTCGTCCAGGTTCTCCTGGTCGACGGTGCCGCTGCCCAGCTCCTCGCCGTTCAGCGACACGCTCCACGTGTAGTTCGCCTCCAGCTCGCCGGTCGCCACCATCCAGTCGGTGAGGGCGATCAGCGACCACGCCGTCTCCTGGGTGGTCTCCCAACGTCCGGCCTTGCGGGCGCTCATCAGCCAGCGCACCACATTGGGCGTGATCCCCTCGGTGGAGCCGAACCGGGCCAGCAGGTCCAGCACGATGGCCGTGGTGCGGACGTTCGTGCTCATCGCCCAGAAGTCTCGGGTCTCCTCCTCCCAGTGGGCTCCCGTCGCGCTCAGCACTGCCCGGTTGGTCAGGTCGCCGATGAGGGTATCGATGCGGGGACGCTGCCCTTCGGCGTCCATCACGCCGAACGCCAGCCCCAGGAACGCCCGCCCGTACAACCCCATCTGCTCACGCTCATCGAACAGGGCGACCGCCCGGCTGATCACGTTCTCGCCCGCCTCCGCCAGGACGTAGACGATGAAGGCTTGCTGGTTGAGCCCGGCCCGATCCAGATCGCCCGGCGCCTGGAGCTGTTCCTTCAGATAGCGAAGGCCGCGGTCGAGCACGTCCGGATCGACGGAGAACCCCGCCCGTTGCGCCTGTACCAACCCGAAGACCACGTATGCGCTGATGAAGGGGTAGCTCTGCTCCCCGCTCCACCAGCCCCAGCCGCCGTCCACGTTCTGGCGGCTGTACAGCCGTTGGAGCCCGACCCCCACCTGCTGCGGCAGCTTCTCCGCCAGGTCGGGCCGCTCGATCCCCAGCGCTTTCAGCGCCCGGTAGGTGAGCACGTTGGGCAGGAAGCGGGATAGCACCTGCTCCGTGCACTCGTATGGGTAGTGCTCCAGGTACCGCAGGCCCTCCTGCATGCCGGCCGCCAGCGTCGGCTCCAGCATCACCCTCAGCTCGCCCTGGTCCCGCTCGGCCTCGGCGGGTAGCTGGACGACCTCCATGCGCGATCCGTCAGCCGGGACCTCGCCGCTGGTGCCCACCACCTCCGGCGTCGTGTATCGATAGACGGGCAGGGTGATCTCCACCGCGTCCCGGAGATCGTCGGCCCAGGCATCGAATAGCAACACGGCCTGGTCGCCCGGCTGCACCCGCACAGGCCAATCGACGCGCACCGCCTTCCCAGCCCCGACCTCGATCGTCTGCCGTGCCGGGCCGTCGATGACCAGCCCCTGCGCCGAGAGCGTGATGGTGACCTCGCGATCGGCCTCTGTGTTGTTGTGCACCACCGCGCCCAGATCGGCCGCGTCCCCCGCGACGAAGAACCGGGGCGCCACCGGCCGCACCAGCAGGTCCTTGGTGGCGATCACGTCCACCGTCGCCTCACCGACCAGCGTGTCGGCCGTGACCGCCTTCCCATCCATACGCCATGTCGTCAGGTTGTCAGGCAGCACCAGGCTGACCTGAGCCCGGCCCTGGTCGTCCGTTTGTACGGCCGGCGCCCAGAAAGCGCTGTCGGGGAACTCCCGACGGATGGTGGGCGCCTCCCCGCCCGGGCCGCCGCCACCTCCCTTGGTCCCCTTCTGGCGCTGCTGGGCCAGGCGATCCAGGTTCATGGTCAGCGCCAGCGCCGTGCGCACGCCCACGCCTCGACGGCGATAGAAGCGTTCCACCATCGGCTCGACGTTGGAGCTGGCCAGTGCCAGCGCGGCCTTATCCACCAACGCGAGGGACAGCTCCGCCTGTACCGGACGCCCGGCGTGATCCCTGACCTCCACCGTGTACGTCAGCGGCGAGCGGGGGGCGACCTCCGTCGCGCTGGGGCGCAGCGTGATCTGCAGCTCCTTTTCCTCGACGGAGACGGGCAACTCGACATAACCCATCTTGAAGGAGGGCAATGGATTTTGGGCGTCCTGTCCCTTCATGAGCACCACGCTGACGAAGACGTTGGGGGCGTATTCGCTGAGGATGGGGATCTCCAGCGTCTCGCTGTTCCCGGTGAGCGTGATGACCTGGTGGGAGAGGATGTGCCCGCGCTCGATGGTGAGGAGCGCTCGCACCGGCCCCTGATAGGGGGATGGGACCAGCACCCGGGCCACATCGCCCACCCGATATTCCTTCTTGTCGGCGACCAGCTCAATCCGATCGTGGCTCTCCATGCGCCAGGGGACGAACTCGCTCGCGCGTCCGCTGACCCAGATGAAGGCGGCGCTGGTCACGGGGCGGCCCCGGTCGTCCACGGCATGGGCGCGCACGATGTATTGTCCGCCCTCCTCGGGGACCCAGGTCAGGGCCGCCTTGCCGCTCGCGTCGGTCGTCAGCGTGCGGGTGACCACCGGGGTCTCCTCGACCCGGCTGGTCCAGTAGAAGCGACCGTCCTCCCCTTTCTCTCGGACGCTGTACCACTTCGCCTGCGAGACGGTGGCGGTGATGGGCACCGAGGCGACGGGCTGGCTCTGCGGGTCCACGGTGATGAAATCCACCTGGCTGGGGCGTCCCGCCTGTACCACGTACTGGCGGGGGGCCACGCCGAGGTAGATGGCCGCCTTGTGTACGATGGCGGATGTGGACCCGGCCACCTCCTGGCCGTTCACGTCGAGAATCCGCACATCGAGGGTGAACACCTGGGATTGGTCTCGGTCGGCGATGTCGGCTGGGATGGAGAAGGTGAACCGTCCCTCCTCATCCGTCCGTCCCTGGCCTTCCGCCAGAGGCTCTCCGTAGCGGAATCGTGAAGGGCGATAGTAGTCCCATCCCTTGAAGTCCTGGAAGCTGTACCAGCCATCGCCCTGATACGGGAAGAAGTAGTCCGTGCTCAACAGCGTCCAGCGCACCTGGGCGCCTTGCACAGGGCCGCCGAAGAAGTATTTGGCCTGGACGGTGGCGTGGATGGTATCGCCCTGGACGTACTCAGGGCGGTCGGTGGCCACGTGGATCTCGTATTCCGGCTTGCGATATTCGGCCACCTGGAAGCCGGTGCTGATGAGCTGTTCTCTCCTCTTTGCGGGCTGATCCGGGAGGCCGATGTGAAGGTCGATGCTGTACCATCCCAGCGCGGCCTCCTTGTCCAGGGTCAGATCGTCATAGATGGTGCCCAGCGGGCTCAGCTCCAACACCTTCCGATAGACCTGATTGCCGAAGTTGTCCTGGATCGTGACGGTGACGGGGTGTCCAGGCGCGAGCAGCCTGTACTGGGCGTCGTCGTCCAGGCGCACGATGGCCTTCCAGTGCACCGTCTGGCCCGGCCGATAGATGGGGCGGTCGGTGTAGATGTACGCGTTGACCGGGCGAGGGTATCCGGTGTTCAGGTCGAAGTCCCATGGGCTGATCCCTCGCGTCCAGCTGCTCATGGTGACGGCGAAGAGGTCCTCGCCCTTCTGCCCGGCGAAGGCGTAGAGCGGTGACCAGATGCTGCGCGAGGCGAAGCTCGTGCGGAATACGCCATCGGCGTCGGTTCGCCCCTCGATCTCCAATCCCTCCCCACCCAACAGGCGCACGGGCAGATCGGGGACGGGTTGTCCCGTCTTCAGGTCGGTGGCCCAGATCAATGCCTCTGTGTTCGTGTGCTTCAGGGTGAGGTTCAGTTTGGAGATCACCAGGAGCTGGCGGGAGGGGCGACGGGTCTCTGTATAGCGGATCTCCGGCGCTCCCAGCTCCAGCAGGTAGAGCCCTGGGGGCAGGGGTTGCTCGTCGGCGTCGGTGAGGAACCCCTGCCAGGTGTGAAGCTCGTTGGGAGGCACGTCGACGACCACAGACCAGGCGCGCACCAGGCTCCCTCTGGGTAGCCGGAGCTGGCGCCAGGCCTCCCATTGGTCCTCGCCGGTCAGGTTCATGAAGGTGGGGACATCGATCCGATAGAGGCGGAAGTTCAGCCGGCTCACGTTGCGGTAGCGTGCTGTGATCATCGTGTGGGTGTAGGCGTTGTATGTCCCCACGTTCCCGAACCCCTCCAGGTAGGCCGTGGGATCGTAGTCCCTGGTGCGGAAGCGGACGACGACGTCCCGCCCCAGCGTATTGCCGTACCGGTCGCCGATGGTGCTTTTCAGCGTGACCGTGTAGGCCGTGCGCGGCTTGCGATCCCATGAGATGACCAGCCGGTTTTTGTATGTGGTGTAGTAAGTGTATACCTGGGAGGGCTCCGGCTCCACGATGATGGCGTTGGCCAGGGTCTTGGGGTCGATGGGGCTGTAGAAGTAGACCTCCATGGCGCCGTAGGGGTCGGCGTTCTGGTCGCCATCCCGGGGGGTGGTGGAGCGCACGCCCGGGAGATGGATAGTGTGAAACGTGAACTTCTCCGGCTGACGGAGCGTGCCCTCGCCCTGGGCGGGGCGAGCCGTGTCCGCCAGGGTGACCACGTAGTCCGTGTTGAAGGCCAGAGGCCTGGCCGGGCGAAAGATCAGCGTGCGCCCGTCGTCTTCCCAGGTGAAGCTCCCTTTTACCGCTGTGTTGTCCTTGGCCACGCGCAGCGCGAAGGCGGCCTCCGTGCTGGCGGGATCCATGGGCAGGCTGAAGGTGATGGTGATGGGCGAGGTGGGCGGCACCTGATTGGACGTGGGCGCCTTGGAGACGACCGCCGGCGCGGCCGTGGTGAAGGACCAGGTGTAATCCTCGGCCAGAACGCCGCCGGTGATATCGGTCAGCCCGGCCGGAATCGTGACCGTGTATCGGGTCGCCGCGGCCAGGGGCTCCGCTGGTCGGAAGGTGTAGATGCTGGTATTCAGCCATTCCCCGTCGCCGGGCACCTCCGGCTCTATGCGCAGCGGGTGCGGGAGGATCCCCGGCGCGTCGATCCCGGTGAGCGGCACCACCGGCCGGTTGAAGACGACGGTGATCGTGGTGTCCGTCGCCACCTCTTCGGCTCCGTCGACCGGCTGCGTGCTGGTCACCTCCAGGTATCCCACCGTCTGGAACCGATAGGAGAAGGGCTCCTCCAGAGGGAACCCGCTCTCGCTGCGGGCGGTGGCCTCGATGGTGATCTCAAAGGTCGTGGCGTGGGGCAGGGGCTGAGTCGGCTGGAACGTGAGCGTGTTCCCCTGCACGGTGATCTCTCCCTCCACCTGAGGCTCGATGCGGAAGGCCGCCGCGGTGGCCCTCGGGTCCATGGGCTGGTCGAAGGTGACCACGATCGGCGCCTCGGGCATCTGCTCCTCGCCGCGTTCCGGCCGCACGGACACGACGACCGGGGGCGAGACGATCGGCTCCGCTTTCGCCGAGGGCGCGCCGCTCCCCGAGGACTCGCCGCCGAGCGCACATGGGCAGCCGCCGGTGTACGGCGTGGCCGGGGTCGCGGGCGTCTCCGCCCCGGCGTCGGCGGACACGTCCTGCAGGCTGACCGTCCGTCGCGTTGGCTCGGCGGCCGGCGCGGGCGTGGCCTGCGGTGCACACGCGCTCAGGACGGGCAGCGTGGCCAATAGCAGGGTGAAGAGGATCACGGACGCTCGTCGCATGGTATGTGACCAAGGCATGATGTTTTCCTCCGGATGAATGGCGAATGGCACGTAGCAAGTGGCAAATGGCAGATGGCGAATAGCGAAGGGTTAGCCGGGCTTCTCCACGGTGATCTCGACCGGTGGGCTCCGCAGGGATCCCCCGGTTGGGTCCGTGCCGATCGCCCGGATGATATGTCGGCCGGGGGTGAGCGGCCACCAGGCCCGCACCAGGGGGCCGGGGCCTCGCCCGATGGGCTGATCGTCTACCAGCAGCACGATCTCGGTCAGGCGGCGTCCCTCGCCCGGCCGGGCGACGATCTGTATCCGTTGCATCTCGGCCGGGAGCGCTGGATCCAGCCGGTAAACGCTGCCGGGGGCCGGGTCCACGATCACCAACGGAGGCTCCGTGGCCCGCAGTGTCCCACCCTGCTCCGGTCGGGCGGCGATTTCCGGGGCGTCGGCCTGCATCTCCTCCGCCTCCCCGATCTCCGGCGGTTGGGGGATGCCGTGTTGTTCGGCCCACTCCCGTAGCTCCGCCGGGAGCACCCAGTACGTCCGGTAGGCGATGTACTCCGGCGGGGTGTCCGGCCCCGCCCGGCGTCCCGTCCGCATGTCGATGGCGATCTGCTGGTGCATATCATCCGGCCGG
>JAJRVX010000011.1:0-2881 GCA_024277095.1 Chloroflexota bacterium | reverse complement strand
TCCGCCAGCCGCGTGATATTGGCGCACTGGCTGGTAATCGTGATTCGCACCCCCGCGCCGTCCTGGGAGGCCACACGCACCTCGGACCGAAATCCACATACGCCCGAATCCACGATCGCACTACCCATGTCCGCTCACCACATATCAATCAGGTTGGCGAGCGCGCACGGTCCGTCGGGCGTCCAGAAACATGGGGTGCAACACGGTGATGATTCTCGCCATCCGCTCCCCCACCCGCTCCAGGAACGCGACATCATAGGGCTGGAGCGGGATCGTCTCGTACACCTTCGTCCACCCCCGATCCCACGGCTCCGCCTCGAACCCCTCGCCCAGCGCCGCCTTTACCTCCACCAGATGGGCCTGGAGATAGGCCAGCAACGCCTGGTTCTCCTGCGAGGAGCGGCTCTCGAAGTGCAGCCCGAGCTCCAGCCGATCGCCGAACCGCAGGCTCGTGCGAACGACCTCGTAGTGCAAACGAGGGATATCCTCGTAAAGCTGGCAGCCGAAGCTCCACACCCGATGTTGGAAACGCGGCAACCCCGGCGGGAGATAGCGTGCGATCGCTCCCGGGAGTTGCCGCATGAACTCGCTACTTCGCACCAGTAACCTGCCTTATGTCTGTCGTCCGTCCAGACCCAGGTCGGAGGCGATATCCTGCATCGCCTTCAGAACCAGCGCGATGTGATCGTTCAGATCCTCGCCCAGGTCGGCCGTGAAACGCTCGATATCCTGACGATTGATCGCCGCGGCGAAGGCCTTGCTCTTCCACTTTTTGCGCACGGATTTCACCGTGGCATCGCGCAGGTCCTTGGAAGGGCGCACGTAGCCCACGGCCATGATGAGCCCGGTAAGCTCATCGACGGCCATCAACGTCTTATCCAGCAAGCTCTCCCGGGGCACGTTGAGGTGCTCCGCATGTGCCTCGACCGCGTGAATGAGCTCCTCAGGCCACTGAAGCTCCCGGAGCACGCGCAGGGCCGCGCGAGGATGGCCGTTCTCCGGATCGTTCATGTCCGGATAGCGCTCGAAGTCCAGATCGTGCACCAGCCCGGTGATCCCCCAGAGCTCCTCATCCTCTCCATACTTGCGCGCGTACGCGCGCATGGCGGCCTCCACGGCCAGGAGATGTTTCCGCAGGCTATCGGACGAAACCCACTCGCACACCAGGTTCCACGCCTCTTCTCGGGTCGGTCGGGCCATCACGCTCCTCCCGCAGTGATGTATGAACTGGAAACGATGATAGCACAGGGAGGGGTGACAAGCAAGCGCCTGGGACCGGGCCGGACGCGCCGGCCCTCGCCGACGGGAGGTTCCTCCCGCTCTCAAGCACCTACGCCTCGTGCAAGCGGGGCGTCACGCCAGCCGACAGGCAACGATGGGAATACGCGTACAGGCCGCCGCAATCGCGACGGCCTGTACACTTCCTGACGGTTGATGGAGGTGTGTAAGGATTCGGACCGGATCACATCCTCATTCTGGGTGGGATAGGAGGTGTGACCTTTCTCAAGCCGCTGTCTGAATCGCTCTCGCTCGCGCTGATGAACAAGCGATAGCCGATGTTGATCCCAAACCGGTTCTCCTTCTCCGCCACGCGCACCAGGTAACGCCCTGTCTCAGGAGCCTGCCAGATCAATCGGGCGGCCTTGCCTCCCGCAAAATCATCGTTCTCGGCCAACAACTGAGGCACCTCATCGGCCGTAAACAGGGCCAGAACCGGATCCGTATCGCCCAACAAATCTTCCGTAGCGATCAAATAATACTGTCCCGCCTCGGCCTCAAAGGACACCCAATCCACATCACCGGGTACGCCGAACAGATGGAACTGCGCATCGCCATCGACCTCGATGGGCTTCGCCTCCTCGGGCACATCATCACACTCAAAGGCATCCACCGCCGTCGAGGAGGTGACGGGTGGCACCGCATGGATTACGCCGATGCTGGAGGTGACCCCGCCGGGGGTCTGCTCATCGGCCAGCACACCGGTGATGAGTATCGTCGACAGCATCAGGCAAGCCAGCAGAAACGCTATCGCGAATCGGGACTTCCTGATCACCATACCTGTGTTTCCTTTCGCTTCGTTTATCAGATTCCACAGATACTATACCAGGTATATTTGTCGCCGTCAATGAAGATCCCTTGCAAACAGCTTACACTCCCTGACCTGACAGCCACTTGTCTTTTCGTAGCGCCGCATAGGACCGTGAGCGAGAAAGGAGAGCGTTCCCACGCAGCCCCGGCCGGTCGCAGAAGGAGCGCGCCGCCCTCAGGCGACGCGCTCAGACGCCATCACTCGTGTGGCGTCCCCTGGCGAAGTTCCCCACGGCCTCATCGGCGCGCAGGAGGAGAACAAGGCGCCTAAGCCGGCCGCAAAATCCGCATGCCCACCGATCGCAGGACCTACCCATGCCCACGGGTGAGGGTAACTTCCCTCATACGGTATACTCCCAGAAGGCCGGAAATGTCATAAACGTAACATAAATTCGACTGAAACGCGGTCACCGGGCGGTACCGATCCGCATAGAAAAGGGGGAGGATACATAGCATATCCTCCCCCTGTCCCGCGCAGGCGCACGGGGCGCCATCACACCTCGGTGACCACCGGCAGGATCATGGGACGCCGATGTGTCTCGTCATACAGGAACTTGCCCAACACATCCTTGACGGTGCTCTCAACGGCCCGAGGCGAGCAGCACGAGCTGTCCAGAAGCGCCCGCTCCACCCGTCGCGCGGCCTCGTCCAGAAGATCGCCGGCCTCGCGCAGATAGACGAACCCCCGGCTCACCAGCTCCGGCGGCCCGGCCGGCTCGCCGGTAGCCTGATCGACAGGGACGACGGCGATGACGAAGCCATCCCGGGCCAGGGCCTCCCGGTCTCGAAGCAC
>JAJRVX010000123.1:0-9976 GCA_024277095.1 Chloroflexota bacterium | reverse complement strand
GGCATTTCGCACGGCCTCGAGCATTCCTATCCTCCCTACTCGTTAGAGCGCGGCCGCACCTTCCGGATCTTCACCAGCGGGATCTCCTCCACCGTGCCGCCAGCGGCCAGGATCTTCTTCCGGGCGCTCGCGGAGAACCGATGGGCGCGCACCTTCAACGGCCGATCGATCTCCCCCTCGCCCAGGATCACCACCGGCTGGCGGGGCGACTTGATCAGCCCGGCCTCCGCCAGGGACTCCGGCGTGACCTCGGCGCCAGCCTCGAACACGGCTAGGCGCTCCAGGTTGATCGGCGCGTAGTAGATCTTCCAGATGTTGGTGAAGCCGCGATGATGCGGCAGCCGCCGAACCAGGGGCAACTGGCCACCCTCGAAATAGGGCCGCACCCCGCCACCGGAGCGGGCGTTCTGTCCCTTACGCCCACGGCCGGCGTAGGTCCCCCCTTTGCCGGAATTGCCGCGTGCCAATCGCTTGCGCTTCTTCGTCGCGCCTTCGGGTGGACGCAGTTCATGCAGCTTCATTCCTCAACCTCTTCCACTTGCACCAGATGTTGAACCTTGTCGATCATGCCACGCACCACGGGGGTGTCCTCCTGCTCCACGACATCCCCCAGACGACGCAGTCCCAGGGCGCGCACCGTCGCCTTCTGCCGACGGGAGTACCCAATGGCGCTCTTCACCCACGTGATGCGCAGCCGCTTCGTCTCTTTCCCGGCCATCTTACCGCTTCTCCCGCATCCAGAATGGCAACACCTCTTCCAACGGACGGCCTCGGCGCTGAGCCTCCACCTCGGGATCCTTCAGCTGCTCCAAACCCACCAGGGTCGCCCGCACCACGTTCAGGATGTTGGAGCTACCGAGAGACTTGGACAGCACGTCCTTCACACCGGCGGCCTCCAACACCGCGCGCACGCCACCCCCCGCGATGACACCGGTGCCCGGAGCGGCCGGCTTGAGCAGGACCTTCGCCGCGCCGAACTCCGCCAGGACCTCATGCGGGATCGTGGTGCCGACCAGCGGGATCTTCTTCATGGAACGCCGGGCGCGCTCGCTGCCCTTGCGGACCGCCTCCGGGACGCCGCGCGCCTTCCCGACGCCCACGCCCACGCGCCCCTTGTTATCGCCCACGACGACAACCGCCCGGAAGCTGAACCGACGGCCGCCCTTCACCACTTTGGCCGTGCGCTTGATGTCGACCACGCGCTCGTCCAGCTCTTCGATCTCTTCTTCAACCCGATTATCTCTTCTGGGTGGCATGGATCCTCCCCACTCCTAGAACACCAAACCGGCCTCGCGGGAGCCCTCCGCCAGCGCCTTCACACGGCCGTGATACAGGTAACCGCCGCGATCGAAGACCACCCGCTTGATGCCGGCGGCCAGGGCCCGCTTCGCCACTAACTCACCGACCTTTTTCGCCTGCTCCGTCTTCGTCAGCCCGGTCAACTGCCCACGCAACTCCGGGTCCAGCGTGGAGGCAGAGACCAACGTCACGCCCCTCTCGTCGTCGATCACCTGGGCGTAAATATGATTCAGGCTGCGGAAGACATTCAATCGTGGACGCTCGGCCGTGCCGTGCACCTTACGCCGCACCCGGCGATGGCGACGCAGCCGTGCCTCTCGAGGTGTCAATTTGGCCATACGTACATCGTCCTCCTAGCCCAACCTTTTCCTTGCAAGCCTCATCACATCACGCGGCCCGCTTTGCCCGCCTTCTGCCGGACCCACTCGCCGACATACCGGATCCCCTTACCCTTGTAGGGCTCCGGCGGCCGCACATCCCGGATCTTGGCCGCGATCAGGCCCACCAGCTCCTTGTCGATCCCCTGCACGCTGATGTTCCGACCGCTCCGATCCACCTCGAAGGTAATCCCCGGCGGGGGCTGAAACTCCACGGGATGCGAGAACCCCACCTGCAAAATCAGGCGATCCCCCACCAGATCCGCGCGATAGCCGACGCCGCGGATCTCCAGATCCTTCCGAAAGCCCTCGGTCACCCCGGTCACCATATTGGCCAACAGCGCTCGGGTCAGCCCATGCAACGCCTTGTGCATGCGGCTATCGGTGGGCCGCTTCACGGTCAGCACACCATCGGACAATTCGATGATCATATCCGGTGAAAAGGTCCGGGTCAACTGCCCCTTCGGGCCCTTCACCGTCACCGTATTCCCCGGTGCAATCTCAACGGTTACCCCCTCGGGCACCGGAATGGGCAACTTTCCAATACGAGACACCGCTCTACCTCCCCCACACGACCACCAGGTATTCCCAGCCTGTGACCACCCACGCCATCCCTTGCAGCGAACCGGCTCACCACACGTAGCACAACACCTCGCCGCCCACACCCAGGCGACGCGCCTTCCGATCCGTCATGACCCCGCGCGGCGTGGACAGGATGGCAATCCCCATCCCCCGCAAGACCCAAGGGATCTCCTGCCGCTTCACGTAAATCCGCCGGCCGGGCTTGCTCACACGCTTCAAGCCGGTGATCACCGGCTTGCGCTCCTGGTCATATTTCAGGATGATGCGCAGCTGAGGCTGCGGGTGATCTCGGGTCACCTGGTAGTTTTGAATGAAGCCTTCCTCTTTCAGGATGCGCGCGATGGCCACCTTCATCTTGGAGCTGGGCATCATCACCTGCTTGTGCCCCACCATCGCCGCGTTGCGGATGCGAATCAGCATGTCCGCAATAGGATCGGTCATCATAGGCCCTTACTCCATCCTTCCTCACCAGCATATCCATGCGCCCACGCCATCCACACGCCCGTCCCCGGGCCCCTGTGTCGATGGAGTGGGGACATGCATCACCAGCTCGACTTCACCACGCCCGGCAAACGGCCCTCCAGCGCCTCACGGCGGAAGCAGATGCGGCATAGCTGGAAGCGACGCATATAGCCGCGCGGCCGGCCACAGATCTTGCATCGATTGCGCACCCGCACCTTGTACTTCCGTCGAGTCTCCCGGACTATCATGCACTTCTTCGCCACGTTCGCTCTCCTTACGCTGCTGCCTGCTGCGCGGAGCGCCCAAAGGGCATCCCCAACAAACGCAACAACTCGCGAGCCTCCTCATCCGTCTTGGCCGTCGTGACGATGGTCACCTCCATGCCACGCACCTTGTCGATGGAGTCATAGTCGATCTCCGGCCAGACCAACTGCTCGCGTAGCCCCAATGTGTAATTGCCACGGCCGTCAAACGCGTCCGGGGACACCCCACGAAAGTCGCGCTGACGCGGCAACGCGATATTGAACAGCCGATCCAGGAAGTGCCACATCCGATCGCCCCGCAGGGTCACCTTCAACCCGATGGGGTTTCCCGCTCGCAACTTAAAGGTGGCGATCGACTTGCGCGCCCGCGTGATGATGGGTTTCTGCCCCGTGATCACGGAGATGTCCCGAGCCGCGTTGTCCAGCGCCTTGGGATTCTGCAGCGCCTCACCCAGGCCGACGTTCACCACGACCTTGGTGATCCTCGGGACCTCCATGATGTTGCGATATTGGAAACGCTTCTGTAGCTCCGGCACCACCTCATTCCGGTAGCGCTCTTTCAGGTTCGCCATCTACGCCCCACTCCTCTGCGGTTAGCTATCGATCAGTTGTCCGCATCGCTTGCACTCGCGCGCCCGGGAGCCATCCTCGAACACGCGCATGCGCACCCGCGTGGGCTCGTCACAATGCGGGCAGACGAGCATCACATTGGAGATGTGAATGGGAGCCTCCCGCTCGATGATCCCCACCTGCGTGCGCACATCCCCGGTTCGCCGCTGGTGCTTCTTGATGAAGTTCACACCGGCCACGACGACACGATCCAGGTTGGGATCGCGCACGACCGATCGCCCCAGCTTCTTCGTCATACGGCGGGACAGCCGGCGCTTCCCCCGGATCACGCGCTGCACCTCCCCGCGCTCGCCCGCGTCGTCGCCGCTGATCACTTCCACCAGGTCACCGCGTTTGATCCTCATCATCCACCCCACACCCAACACGTCTAGAGGACCTCAGGCGCCAAGGACACGATGCGCATGAAGCCCTTCTCTCGCAGCTCGCGGGCCACAGGCCCAAAGATGCGCGTTCCACGAGGGCTCTTGTACTGATCGATCAGCACGGCCGCGTTATCGTCGAACTTGATGTAGGAGCCGTCCGGCCGTCCGTACTCCTTCGCGGGCCGCACCACCACGGCCCGAACGATGTCCCCCTACTTCACGGAGCTGTTCGGCGCGGCCTGCTTCACGGAGGCCACGATGATATCGCCCACCCGGGCGTAACGACGCGTGGATCCCCCCAGCACGCGAATGCAAAGGATCTCCTTGGCACCCGTGTTATCCGCGACCTTCAGCCGACTCTCCTGCTGAATCATGCCGTCACCCTCGTTCTCGCCTATACATCGGCTTCGATGAGTTCTTCGCCCCGAGACAGGATCTCGGTCACCACCCAGCGCTTCTCTCGGCTCAAAGGCCGTGACTCCACGATGCGCACGATGTCCCCCACGCGACACTGGTTCTCCTCGTCGTGCGCCTTGAAACGCTTCGAAACCTTGATGACTTTGCCATACAGGGGATGGCGTCGGGTGCGCTCCACCCGCACCACCACCGTCTTGTCCATCTTGTCGCTGACGACCTCACCGACCAGGGTCTTCCGTCGCCCACGCATCGCCTACTCCTCCGCTTCCAAGGATTGATACCAGGCCGCCAGCTCCCTCTCGCGCAGGATCGTGCGCAACCGGGCGATGTCCCGCCGGACCAGCTTCAGACGTGCGACATTCCGCAACTGCCCCGTCGCGTACTGAAAGCGCAGGTTGAAGAGCTCCTGATACGCCTCGTCCAACCGACGGGCGATCTCCTCATCCGTCATCGCACGGATCTCGCTGGGCTTCATCCTCCACCTCCAGCCGCCTCTTCCGGCAGATCCGAGCGCGCGATGATCTGCGTGTGAATGGGCAGCTTATGAGAGGCAAGACGCAACGCCTCTCGGGCCACGGCCTCCGGAACGCCGGCGATCTCAAAGATGACCCGGCCCGGCTTGACGACCGCCACCCAGTGGTCCACGTTTCCCTTACCGCTCCCCATACGGGTCTCCGCCGGCTTCTTCGTCACCGGCTTGTCCGGGAAGACGCGGATCCACACCTTGCCACCACGCCGCACGTGGCGCACGATCGCTCGACGCGCGGCCTCGATCTGCCGGCTGGTCATCCAGCACGGCTCCAGGGCCTGCAACCCGTAATCTCCAAAGGACACCCGGTTTCCCCGGCTGGCCATCCCTTTCATCCGGCCCCGATGGGCCTTGCGATATTTCACCCGCTTTGGCATCAACATCGTCGCTCAACTCCTTCAACACGCACCCGGCCAGTCACGACACCCCGCCGGCGACGTTACGCTTGGGCCTCCTGGCGCTCGGGCAATACATCACCGCGATAGATCCACACCTTGATGCCGATCCGGCCGAACGTGGTCAACGCCTCCGCCTGCGCGTAATCGATGTCCGCCCGCAACGTGTGCCGCGGCACGCGTCCCTCACGCACCGTCTCCGAGCGAGCCATCTCCGCGCCCGCCAGCCGGCCGCTGCACGTGATCATGATTCCCTTGGCGCCAGCCCGCATGGCACGCGACACGGCCTGCTTCATCGCCCGCCGATAGGAGACGCGCCGCTCCAACTGGGAGGCCAGATCCTCAGCCACCAGGTACGCCTCCAGCTCCGGGCGCTCGATCTCGATGACGTCGATCTTGATCTTCTTGTTCGTCAACGCCTCCAGCTTGGAGCGCAACGCGTTCACGTGCTGCCCCTTGCGGCCGATGATAATGCCCGGCTTGGAGGTGTGGATCATCACGTGCACCGCGCCCGGAAAGCGTTCGATCTCGATCTGCGAGATTCCCGCCTGTCCCATCTCCGAGCGGATCATCTCCCGGATCTTGCGATCCTCCTCCAGGAGATCCGCGTACTGACGCCCCTCCGCGTACCAGCGGGTTCGCCAATCCTTGATGATGCCCAAACGAAAGCCGATGGGATGTACTTTGCGTCCCAAAGTTTCCTCCTTACGCCCACATCGCCCAGCTAGGCCGGTTCCTCTTCCCGTAACACCACGGTAATGTGAGACGCCCGGCGAAGGATCGGCTTGAAGCGGCCGCGGGCGCCAAAGCGCCGCCACCGACGTGTCGGAGCCTGATCGGCCGTGATCTTCGCGATCACCAAATCCTCACGGGCCAGGCCGAAGTTCTCCTCCGCGTTCGCGATGGCCGAGGCGATGGTCTTCGCCACCGGCTTGGCGGCCGCCTGCGGCATGAACTGCAACATCACCAGCGCCTCCTCGGCCCGCTTCCCTCGCACCTGATCAATCACCCTCCGCACCTTCTGCGGAGAGATACCGACGTATTTATAAACAGCTCGCACTTCCTCTGCCATCGATCCCGTCCTCGTCTACCTTACCGCAGAGCTTCCATGACCCCGCCGCGCCCACTCCCATGGCCGATCAACGGCGAGCCCGAGTCCCCTTCTCCTTCACGATGTGTCCCCGGAACGTCCGGGTCGGCGCGAACTCGCCCAGCTTATGCCCCACCATGTCCTCCGTGATGTAGATGGGGACATGGCGTCGGCCATCATGCACCGCGATGGTGTGTCCCACCATCTGCGGGAAGACGGTGGACGCACGCGACCAGGTCTTGATCACCCGGCGCTCGCCGGTACGATTCATCTCCTCGATCTTACGCAGCAGCTTCGGATCGACATACGGTCCCTTCTTCAGCGACCGAGACACGCCTCACCTCCCAATCCAAACCCGACTTATCGCCGTCGCGCGGTACGCCGCCGCACGATGTACTTGTCCGTCGCCTTGTTGCGCCGCGTCTTGTACCCCAGCGTGGGCTTCCCCCAGGGCGTCTTGGGGCCGGGCAGCCCGATGGGTGCCTTCCCCTCACCGCCGCCGTGCGGGTGATCCCGCGGCGTCATCGCCGAGCCGCGGACCTCCGGGCGCCATCCCAGCCAGCGCTTGCGCCCGGCCTTGCCCAATTTGATGTTGGCGTGATCGACATTGCTCACCTGGCCGATCGTGGCCATGCAACGGACGTGGACGCGACGCACCTCGCCGCTGGGCAGGCGGATCTGGGCGTAGTTGCCCTCTTTGGCGAGCAACTGGGCTCCCGTGCCCGCCGCCCGAACGAGCTGCCCGCCGCGCCCGGGGTACAGCTCGATGTTGTGGATCACCGTACCCAGCGGGATGTTCGCCAGCGGCAGCGCGTTGCCCGGCCGGATCTCGGCGTCGGGGCCGGACATGATCGTATCCCCTACACGCAGCTCCTGCGGCGCCAGGATGTACCGCTTCTCCCCGTCCGCATAGACGATCAGCGCGATCCGCGCCGTGCGGTTGGGATCGTACTCGATGGAATCCACCCGGCCGGGGATGCCAAACTTGTTGCGCTTGAAATCGATGATCCGATAGCGCCGCTTGTGGCCCCCTCCCCGATGCCGCACGGTGATCTTGCCGCGCATGTTCCGCCCGGCATGCTTCTTCAAAGGCACCACCAGGGATCGTTCCGGCTTCGTGCGCGTGATCTCCTCGAAGGTGGAGACCGTCATGCCACGTCGCCCGGGCGATGTCGGCTTATAAACCTTGATCGGCATACCCTACACTCCCCTTTGCAAGCTCCTCATCTCTATCCACCTGAACCCAAGCCGATAGCGATGAGAGGACGAGCGATACCGCTTGCGTTTCGCCGCCCGTCCCGGTCGGCGTTAGACGCCCTCAAAGAACTGGATGGTATCACCAGGAGCCAGCGTGACGATGGCCTTCTTCCACATGGGACGCTTGGTCACCAGCCGGCGCCCGTAGCGCCTCATCTTAGCTGGCATGCGCATGATCCGCACCTTCTCCACCCGAACGCCGAAGGCCGTCTCCACCGCCTCCTTCACCTGGTGCTTGTTGGCACGGATATCCACCTCAAAGGCGTACTGGTTCACCGGCTCCAGCAGATCCGTCGACTTCTCCGTCACGATGGGTCGCTTCAAAACCTGATACACATGCATATCCGCTTACCTCCAGCACGCCATCACGCCGCTTCCGTCGCCTTATCCACGCTCAGGAACCGCCGGATCTCCTCCAGCGCGTCCAACGGCAGGATGAGATAGTCGTATCCCAGGATGTCCCGCACGTTCAAGTATCCGGCGCGCAGGGTCCGCACGTCGGGCAGGTTGCGGGCGGATAGCTCCACGTTCGGGTTCGCCTCCGCCAGCAGGATCAACGCGCTGCCGTCCACCTCCAGAGCATCCAACACGCCCAACATGGCCTTGGTGCGCGGCGTGTCCAGCTGTAGGTTGTCCAGCACGATGATCCGCTCCTCGGCCGCCTTCACGGACAGAGCCGAGCGCAGCGCCAGACGGCGCATCTTGCGCGGCATCCGCTTGGTATATTTTCGGGGATGCGGGCCATGAGCCACGCCGCCGCCGACGAAGATGGGGGCGTTACGGCTGCCGTGTCGGGCCCGGCCGGTCCCCTTCTGCCGATACCACTTGGCCTTGGTCCGGTTGACCTCGCCGCGGGACTTCGTGTCATGTGTGCCCAAGCGCGCATTGGCCAGCTGCCGCACCAGAGCCTGATGCATCACGGCCTGGTTGATCGGGGCTGCGAAGATATCATCGGGCAGCTCCGCCTGCCCTACGACCTCGCCTGCAATGTTCCGCAAAGGTACCTGCATCTCCCCACTCCTAGCCCTGTTGCTGTTGCTTCTTGCGCGCTGTGCGAATGATGACCAACCCGTTCTTCGGCCCCGGGACCGCGCCACGCACGGCGATCAGGTTCCGCTCGGGGTACACCTGCACCACCTGCAGATTCTGCACCGTCACCCGATGGTTCCCCATGCGGCCTGCCATGCGCGTCCCCTTGTAAACCCGGCCGGGCGTGGTCCCCGAGCCGATCGACCCCGGCGCCCGGTGTCGGTCCGACTGGCCGTGGGTCTTCGGGCCACCGCCAAAGCCATGACGCTTGACGCCGCCCTGGAAGCCACGCCCCTTGGACATGCCCGTCACATCCACATACTCACCCGGCTCGAAGATCTCCACCGTGATCTGCTGCCCCTCGCTATACTGAGAGAGCTCCTCCTCGCTGATCCGAATCTCCCGCAGATACCGCAAGGGTGGAAGATCTCGCTTGCGCAAATGCCCCAGCTGTCCACGGGTGAGGCGCTTCGGCTTGACCTCGCCCCAGCCCAGCTGGATGGCGCTGTACCCATCGCGCTCCGGCGTGCGCACCTGAGTGACAAAACAAGGCCCAGCCTCAATGATGGTCACAGGCATCACCGTGCCCGACTCATCAAAGATCTGGGTCATGCCTAGTTTTCTACCAAGGATGCCCTTCATACAGACCTCCACTCGGGACTGCCAGCCTGGGCAACGGCCGCACCATCCCCCTTTGGAGCCACCCGCCCAGCGGGTGTTGCCTCCCTCCGTCCCACCGCTCGCGCCGGTGAGGGATCATCACACCTTGATCTCGATATCCACCCCGGCCGGCAGGTTCAGACGAGTCAAGTTATCGATGGTTTTGGCTCCAGGATCCACGATCTCGATCAGACGCTTGTGCGTCCGGATCTCGAACTGTTCACGAGAGTCCTTATCAATGAACGGAGAGCGCATAACCGTGAAACGCTCGATCCTCGTTGGCAGCGGGATTGGGCCCACGACAGCAGCGCCGGTGCGCTCAGCTGTCTCCACAATCTCTCGCACAGACCTATCCAAAATCCGGTGATCATACGCCTTCAGCTTGATGCGAATGCGCTGCTTGGCCATACCGCCTCCACCCTCCGGGAGCCTAGGGGGCGGGCCTACCCGCCCCCGTAGCGTTCATTGTCCTATGCTTACTCGCTACTCGATGATCTCGGTGATGACGCCAGCACCTACCGTCCGACCACCCTCTCGAATGGCGAACCGACTCCCCGCCTCCAACGCCACCGGCACAATCAAATCCACCCGCAAATTCACATTGTCCCCGGGCATCACCATCTC
>JAJRVX010000122.1:0-7959 GCA_024277095.1 Chloroflexota bacterium | reverse complement strand
GCGACCGATGCAACACTGGTGGTGGAGACAGAGCCCGCCGGAGCGGAGGTGCATTTGGAGGCGACGACGCCACAGCCACCTCCCGGTCCCGCAGTGCGTATCATGGGCAAAGATGGCGCGGAGATGGTGCTGATCCCTGCGGGGAAGTTCGAGATGGGGGATGCGTTCAACGAGGGGGATGATGATGAACGTCCTGTGCATACGGTGTACCTGGACGCGTACTATATGGACGTGTGCGAGGTGACGAATGCGCAATACCGGAAGTTCGTGGAGGCGACGGGGCACAAAGAGCCGGAAGGATACGGTCCTGTGGATGGCAAGCGGAAACCGGGTTTCAAACCGTGGAGTGATCCCCGATTTAACGCCTCCGACCAGCCGGTGGTGTGTGTGAGTTGGTACGGCGCGGCTGCGTATTGCCAATGGGCTGGCAAGCGTCTTCCGACAGAGGCGGAATGGGAGAAGGCGGCGCGAGGTGGTCTGGCTGGGAAACGTTATCCGTGGGGGGATGAATCACCCGATGCGGGAGGCATGTATCGGGCGAATTATGACCCGGGAAATTACACTGAGGATGGTTGCACCCGTACCTCCCTTGTAGGGAGTTTTCCTGCGAATGGGTACGGTCTTCACGAGATGTCAGGAAATGTATGGGAGTGGTGCTCAGATTTGTACGATTCAGGTTACTATACGCGTTCCCCTGGAAAGAACCCAAAAGGAGCCAGCTCGTCTGGTTATCACGTGTTGCGCGGCGGTTCGTGGAGCGGCAGTACGGACGTCCTGCGTGTTGCCAATCGCGGCGGGGGTAGACCGGGTTACGCGAGCAGTCTCTACGGATTTCGTTGCGCTCAGGACGTTACCCCTTGATTTCACTACCCCCTTATTCCCTTATCCCTTTACGCTTTGTGCACTGAGTGAAGCTCAGTGCTGCGCCGCGAAGCTGCGCCCGGAAATTTCTGGTGTTTGAATCACGGAAATCGCGGAGTTCTCGGAAATACGGAAGATTCCCGTAGAGCGTGCAGCCTGCTCGTTTGCCGTAGAGCGTGCAGCTTGCTCGTTCACACGAAGTCCAGGGAACAGGCGGCCAAGAACAAGTTGACAGGAACAAGCCGGCAAGAACAAGCTGGCAGCATGCTCTACTTCTGCCGTTAGTCCCGTAGAGCGTGCAGCCTGCTCGTTCACAACGGAGCCCAGAGAACAAGCCGGCAAGAACAAGCTGGCAGCATGCGCTACTGCCGCTGTTAGTCCTGCAGAACATGCTCACAACCAGGGTGAATTTTTCTGAAATGAACGAACAGTTCGGCTGTTCTCCTGTCAAGGAAAGACAATGTTTTTCAGTGAGTCCCGTAACGCGTGCAGCCTGCTCGTTTACCGTAGAGCGTGCGGCCTCGCTCGTTCAGTCGAAGCATCATCGAACCAGCCAGCGGCAGGCTCTACGGGACAGGCTCTACGCACGACGCCATCGTAGCGCATGCAGCATGCTCTACTTCCGCCGTAACTGAAAAACTCGTATAACTCAGCATGAGTTTTTCGCACATCAAGCCAGAAGACTCATCGTTCGCTAATTTCTTGCGAGCAAAGCGAAAATGCGGTAAGTTTCTGTCACTATGGCAGATGTAGAGATTCGCACCGAACGAGTAGACGATATTCCTTTGTTGATCCATCAACAACAGAAGATGGGTATCCCTGAGGTGCTGAACGAGATGATCCAGCCTCACGGCAATCGGGACGGGCTGAGTGTCGGCTGGCTGACCACGGTCTGGCTGAGCTACATCCTCTCCGAAGCGGACCATCACACTCGTTTACCATCACACTCGTTTGAGGACTCAAGTTGTTTACCCGGAGGAGAAAAATGGTACAGAAAATAGCATCTCTGGTCTGGCTTGGGCTGTTGCTATCCCTTGCCGTGGAAGCCAATGAGCCGTTCCTGGTCATCGAACCTCGTGGCCACGTCGACCGGGTCTGGGAGGTGGCTTTCTCTTCCTCCGGTCAGCATCTTTTCTCGGCAGGCGAAGACAAAGTTGTGCGCGAGTGGGCCGTGCCTTCGGGTGAACTGCTGCGCACGTTTCGAGGGCAGATCGGTCCCGGTCCGGAGGGCAAACTTTCTGCCCTCGCTGTCTCCCATGCGGGGAATTCCCTCGCGGTGGCCGGTTTCCTGGACCAACCGGATGGCCTCCGGGTCGGCGAGATCCGCATCTTCGATGCAGTATCCGGAACGCTGGTGGGATTGCTGAAAGGACATCTGGATGTCGTGCTCGACCTCCAATTCAGCCCTGATGACCGATGGTTCGCCTCCTCCGGTTCAGATGGCACGGTGCGGATCTGGGAGCCAAAGAGCGGTGAACTCATCCACACCCTCGGCAACCACCAGGAGGCGGTGTATGGACTCGCCTTCTCACCCGACGGTTCGGAACTCGCCTCCGCATGCTACGATGCCGTACTGCGGATCTGGGATGTGCGGACGGGGCAACTCCGCCAGAAGCTGGACACCCATGAGGCGAAGATCCGCTGTGTCGCGTACAGCCTTCAGGGAAACCTCCTCGCCTCAGGGGACACCGATGGCAACGTCATGCTGTGGGACACGACAGACTGGCGGCCGGTGCGCCAGCTTCCCCGCGAGACGGATGCGGTTCTGGCACTCGCGTTCACTCCAGCGGGAGATCAGCTCGCCGTGGGTCATCAGGATGGGCTGACGCTCCACTCACTCGCCACGGATGAGGAAACCAAACGGTGGGACACCGATGCGTTCTCGCTCGGGATGAGCCCGGACGGAAAGTATCTCGCGACAGGCGGATCTTCAGGTCGAATCACCCTGCTCTCATTGCCAGGGGGCAATGTCCTGTTTCAGCAAGCGAGCGTTGGGATCATCTCCGCACGACTTGCATGGGGTTCCGAGGGGCGGATGCTGGCGTTCGAGTCCACTCAGGAAACGAGCAGATGGAGCTTCGATTTCGACACGCTGACGCTCAGGAACCTCACTTCGGCAGGAGCCGCATCGATTCAGCCGGATGTGCGCTGGCTGCCGCCGATCACCCAATGGGGGGCGATGGCTTTGCAACGGGGACAGGAACCTCACCGCGTACAGATCCTTTCTGAGGGGCGCATCGTCGCGGACATCCTGAAAGACCCCTATGTGGATGGGGAAGCCGTGAGCTATGCCTTCACGCCGAAAGGAAACGTGGTCGTCGGTTCCACCTGGACACTCACACGGCACGATGGCGAGACCGGGGAGCGGCTCACCACCTTCCGCGGTCATATTGGACAGGTGCTCTCGGTAGCCCCCTCGCCCGATGGCAAATACCTCGCCTCCGCCGGTTCCGATCGGACGCTCCGGTTCTGGGATCTCAGCCGTGGTGAACTGTTGCTATCGCTATTCGTGACAGAACGTCAGGAGTGGATCTGCTGGACGCCCGAAGGGTTCTACGCCTGTTCGCCCGGGGGAGATCGCCTGATCGGCTGGCATGTGAATCAGGGTCGAGCAAAAGAAGCTGCCTACTATTATGCGAGCCAATTCAAGGCGCGCTTCTATCGTCCGGCGTTGGTGCAACAGGCACTCGCAGATGGCAGAAGAGACGCCCTGGATAGCCGGTCGTTCACCTTCGTTCGGCCACCTCAGATTGAGATCCTCTCACCCGTGAACGGCCAGGTTCTGCGCCGCTCCCCGGCGACCGTACGCCTGAGGATGGGGTCGGGGGAGGCGCGTGCCCCCTCGTCGCTGATGCTGTTTGTCAACGGCCGTCCTGTGGTCACGCGTGACCTGGAGTTGGTCCCCGACGAGACGCTGGGTCAGATTGTGGAGCGCCAGATCCCGCTGGTGGCAGGGGAGAACGTGCTCTCCGTCATGGCAGCGACGGATGCGGCCTCGTCTCTGCCAGTGAACGTCACGGTGACCTATCTCCCTGAAAAGATGCTGGCCAAGCCCAATCTCTACCTGCTGGCCGTCGGCGTGAGCGCGTATCCGAAGAAAGCATGGGCTCTCCAGTATGCCGACGACGATGCACGTAGCATCACCGCCCTGTTCGAGCAGCAGCGTGGGAAACTCTACGCGAACGTCCATACGCGTATGCTCACCGATGCAGACGCTACGCGCAATGCGATACTGGACGGCCTGGAATGGCTTGCCCGCTCTGTCACACAGCGGGATGTGGCGATCGTGTTTGTCTCCGGCCACGGCGTCCAGGACCGTCAGAAACGCTACTATTTCGTTCCTGTGGATGGCGACGCCCAACACCTGCTCCGAAGTGGCGTGCGATGGTACGATTTCCAGGATGTCCTGCGTGTCCTCCCCTGCCGCGTGCTGCTTTTTGTGGACACTTGCCATGCGGGGTCGGTCACTGGAGCCAAAGGAGTCCCTTCGATGGATGCGTTCATCCGAGACCTGGCGGATGACGAGAGCGGCGTCGTGGTGATGGCGGCCAGCACAGGGGCCGAGATCTCCGTGGAAATGCAGGAGTATGGGCACGGAGCATTCACCGTAGCGCTGCTCGAAGGGCTGGATGGCAAAGCGGATTTCAACGCCGATGGTGCGGTGTACCTGACGGAACTGGATGCATACGTCACCGAGCGCGTCAAGGAGATCACCAACGGTGCACAGCATCCGACCACGCAGAAGCCTTCCACGATCCGTTCGTTTCCGGTGGTGGTAAATGAGTGAGCTGCAGTTTCCCGTTGCTGAGCTGCCCCCGATGATTTATACTGTTTCCGTAGCGCGTGCAGCTTGCTCGTTTGCTGTAGAGCGTGCGGCCTCGCTCGTTCAGTACGAACCATCGAACCGGTGAGCCGGCATTGAACCAGCCGGCGGCAGGCTCTACGGGACAGGCTCTACGCACGACGCCATCGTAGAGCGTGCAGTCCTCGCTCGTTCAGTCGAACTATCGAACCGGTGAGCCGGCATCGAACCAGCCGGCGGCAGGCTCTACGGGACAGGCTCTACGGCACGACGCCACATCGTAGAGCGTGCAGCTTGCTCGTTTGCTGTAGAGCGTGCGGTCTCACTCGTTCAGTCGAACTATCGAACCGGTGAGCCGGCATCGAACCAGCCGGCGGCAGGCTCTACGGGACAGGCTCTACGCGCGACGCCATCGTAGAGCGTGCAGCTTGCTCGTTTGCTGTAGAGCGTGCGGCCTCGCTCGTTCAGTACGAACTATCGAACCGGTGAGCCGGCATTGAACCAGCCGGCGGCAGGCTCTACGGCCTCCGTAAGTAAGAAACCCGTAGTGTAAGCCCGAAATAGGCTAACTCGCGGTTATAAACCGCTCCTACAGTTGGAAACGTCTCCCACAGATGAGTTTTTCACAAGAGGGAGAAATGAAAAAAGGGGAGCATTTTCAGAAGAGAGGAAGCGATGATGAAACAGATCATATGTCTCTCCCTGCTGGCAGCCTTCATCGTATCCCCAGGCATCGGACAGGATAAGGCAGTTCGGCCGATCCAGGGGGATGGTTCCATGCTCGATCCACTTGAGTTTGAGGAACGGTGGGCCGTCATCATTGGGGTCGGCTCCTACCGCGATAGCGACATCCCCACGCTCAAATTCCCCGAAGCGGACGCGCAACGCATGGCGGATACACTCGTGCAGGAGTCGGGCTTTCCGGCAGACCATGTACGCTCGCTCATCGGCAAGGACGCGCTCAAGGGTAAGATCGAACAGGCGATCCGGGGATGGCTAGTCGAAAAGGCGGGAGAGGATGACCTCGTGATCGTCTACTTCAGCGGACATGGCGACTTCGTCCCTGATCGCAACTACGACGAACAGGATGGGGTCGACGAGGCGCTGCTCCCCTACGATGCGAAGGTAAGACAGGCATACTCTTACATTGTGGACGATGACCTCAACCTCTGGCTCTCGGACATACATGCCAAGCGTATCGTCGTGATGCTCGACAGTTGCTACTCCGGCGAGGCGAGCAAGGCAGCACAGGTACGCTCGCGCGGCCTGGAGCGGAACGATGCCAGGCCGAAAGCTGGTCAACGCGATGGGATGCTCGAAGATCTCTCATCCCGGAAGCGTGTGACGATCTCCGCCTCCGCGAGTCGAGAGCAGGCCTACGAGTTCGAGGAACTCGGGCATGGTGTTTTCACCTACTTCCTCGCAGACGCGCTCGCGGGCAAGGCCGACACGGGCGAAAAAGACGAGCGGATCTCCATCGATGAGATGTTCACCTACGTCCACCGCAACGTCACCGAGTACGTGTCGAGGAACGTCCCCGGCGTCCACCAGACGCCCCAGATCTCGGAGTACGAGCCCGCACTCGTGCTGGCCGATCTCAGCATCGGACAGGGGGATCTGGCCGTGGCTTCTGATCCCTCCGGGGCGGCGATCATGCTCGATGGCAAACCCACGGGCCAGACCACCCCGCACACCTTCCGGGATCTGTCCACCGGGCGTCATGTGGTCCGGCTGGAGCATGCCGGCCATGAACCACTGGAGCAGACGCACTACGTGCCACGCGGATCCACCGCGCGGGCGCGTCTGCGTCTGAAACCGCTGCCTCCACCGGTGACACAGATCGAAGGCCGGGTGCTCGATCCGGATGGCAACCCACTCGGTGGCGTGCAGGTGATCGCCACCGGCACCCGCTATCAGACTACCACCCGGCCGGATGGCACGTTCGCGTTGCAAGACATTCCACCGGGTGACTACCGGATCTCGTTTTCACAGGAGGCGTTGCGATTTCAGACGCGCTATCAGGACGTGGCAAATATCGGTGAGGGGGAAACGCGCCAGCTTGGTGATGTGACGCTGAATTTCGGTCTGAACCGTCCGCCGGTGGGCGCGCTCTATGTTCAGGCGGCAGGCGAAGATGGGCGGGTGGTGACCGATGCCATGCTCTACGTGGACGATGCAAAGCGGGCGGATCAGCTCCCCGCCACGGTGCGCAATCTACTCGCCAACATGCATGAGGTGCGCGTCGAGCCGCGCCAACGCTACTACCCCGAGACGCAGCAGATCGAAATCACCCCTCACCAGGTACGCACCGTGCGTTTTCGGCTCGCCCGGCGCAAGGGGAGTCTCGATGTGCGCTCCACTCCCTCCGGCGCCCGGATCCTGCTCGACGGTCAGGATTATGGCCAGACGGACACGCTGCTCACCAGAATCCCTGAGGGAGATTATACACTGAACGTGCAAAAAGCGGAATATCTCCCCTACGAGGATGCGGTGGAGGTGGTCGGCGATACGACGCAACGCATCCAGGTGCGCTTGCAGCACCTTCCTGTATTGAGCGTGTTCGCCCGTCCGGAGGGGGCGCGCATCCTGGTGGATGGGCAGGAGCGAGGCAGGGCAACCGAGCAAGTGTTGCAGTTCACACTCCAGACTGCCGGGACATACACATTGCGCGTGGAGATGGAGGATTATGAACCGTATGAAAAACCGGTGGAGGTGGCGGTCGACCGTGTGGTGACCCGTAGCGTGGAGTTGATGCACGCCACGGTTCTGCATGTCACCAGTCAGCCGTCAGGCGCGGCGGTTTACCTGAACGATGAATCGAGTAGCCGTGGCAATACCCCACTGAAGCTCACGACGCTCCCTCCCGGGGAATACCGCGTGCGTATCGAACGCTCCGGATACAAATCCTATCGAGAGACGGCGATGCTGCTCGAAGGGCTCACCACACCCGTGGAAGCGACCCTGGAGCAAAAATCGAGCGGGGGAAGTGGGACCCGGCCGAAGCCTCCCCCCTCGGGACAGCAAACCCGTATCACGGGCAAAGATGGCGCAGAGATGGTGCTGATTCCTGCAGGGGCGTTCGAGATGGGGGATGCGTTCAACGAAGGGGATGATGATGAACGTCCTGTGCATACGGTGTATCTGGACGCTTTTTATATGGACGTATATGAGGTGACGAACGGGCAATATGTGGCGTTCCTGAACGCGATGGGGAAACATGTGGGGGACAAAGGCAATCAATGGCTTGACATCGGTGATGGTGATGAGTTGATAGAGCTTGTTGGAGGCATTTATCG
>JAJRVX010000121.1:0-6610 GCA_024277095.1 Chloroflexota bacterium | reverse complement strand
TCCGCTCCCACAAACCCCGGCGTCTCCCGGGCCAACACCCGCAAATCCACGTCCGGCGCCAGCGGCTTCCCCCGCACATGCACCTTCAGTATCTCCTCCCGCCCCCGCATGTCCGGCCGATCCATCACCACCTGCCGATCAAACCGCCCCGGCCGCAGCAACGCCGGATCCAAAATGTCCGGCCGATTGGTCGCCGCCATCACAATCACGTTCTCGTCCGTGTCAAACCCGTCCATCTCCACCAGAATCTGGTTCAGCGTCTGCTCCCGCTCATCGTGTGACCCACCCAATCCAGCCCCCCGATGCCGCCCCACCGCATCAATCTCGTCCACAAACACGATGCACGGCGAGTTCCGCTTGGCCTGATCAAACAGATCCCGCACCCGACTGGCGCCCACCCCCACGAACATCTCCACAAACTCGGAACCGGAAATGCTGAAGAACGGCACCCCCGCCTCCCCAGCCACCGCCTTGGCCATCAGCGTCTTGCCGGTGCCGGGCGGCCCCACCAGCAGCACCCCCTTGGGAATGCGGGCACCCAGGGCGGCGAACTTCTGGGGCTCCTTGAGAAACTCCACCACCTCCAGCAGCTCCTGCTTGGCCTCCTCCGCCCCCGCCACGTCGTCGAAGGTCACCGTCGGCTTGTCCCCCGTGAACATCCTCGCCCGACTCTTGCCAAAGGCCATGGCCTGGCTGTTGCTTCCCTGAGCCTGGCGCAACAGGAAGAAGAACAACGCCCCGACAAAGATCAACGGCAGGAGGCTGCCCAGCAAGGCCAGCCAGTTCCCCAACTGGCTCAAGGGCTCCACCTGATAGTCCACATTACGGAGCTGCTCTCGCGTCACTCCCAGCGCCACCAGCGTCTCAGTCAGGCTCACATCCGGTTCCTTGCGGGAGGTAACCGTCTGGCCCTGATGCCGGATCAGCACATCGTCGCCCTTGACGCGAATCGCCTCCACTTCCCCACGCTTGATCCACTCGGCCACCGTAGTGATGTCCACGCTCTCCGCGCGTTCCGTCTGGGGGAAAATGCTGAAGAAAAGCGCAGCAGCTGCCACCAGGATCAAGAGATATACGAATCCATTCTTCGTCCATCCAGAACCCACTACCGCCTCCGAATCCTTCCCATCATTTCTGTGCTTTGAGCCATGATCGCCAGCCGAGCCATTTCACCCGGGCCACAGTGGCTCCTATGCCACCGATTATCCAGGCGCGAGCGCTCAGCCTCCAGCCGAGCTCTCGCGCTCGGGCCCGTTCACGGCTCCCACCCCGCCCTGCACGACGACCTTCACACCGCCGCTCGACCGGGCGTGGGAGCCAGGCTCGCTCATGGCCGTGAATCGGCTCGTCAGAATCCCAACCGGGACTCCTCAACAGCACAGCTATTATACCATGTCTTTACGCAAACCTACTACTTTTATGTCGCCTCTCGCCGGAATCACAAGGCTCAACCGCGCCCGGCACCGACGCCCTGCACCGCCTGCACGATCTCCGACACCCACCCCAACCTCGGACGGCTCATCAGCCCGTAGTTGTACAATCGCAACATCCCCGCCCCTGCGGACGCCAGCGCCGCGGCGCGCTCGGCCAGCGCATGCGCCTCCCTCGCGAGCGGCCATAGCATGCTCATGCCGGTGCCGATCTCCACCTCCGGCAACGTCTCGCGCCAGCGACGAATATCGGACGCCAGTCGCTCCGTCGGGGCCGCGTAGTCCAGCAGCAGGATCGCATCGGCCCAACGCGCAGCCTCCTTCAGGGAGACGCCGACCACCGCCCCGCTTATCAATGGCGAATCCGCCGCCATCACGCTCAGCCGGGCCGAATCCCCCACAGCCTCGCGGATCGACCGCAACATGTCCAGGATCACCCGCTGCCGGGCCAGGAACAGCGCGTCGCGCCCGGCCTCGCCCAGGATCTCGCCCAGCCGCGCCCAGACCTCCGGCTCCGTCTCCGCCTCCATCCCCCCATCTCGCTCGAAATACGCCTCCAACTCGGCGCGCACCGCCTGCGCCAGCGCCTCCGGATCGCCCCCCTCCTGCGCGATCTGCTCCCGACAAGCCGGGCAGAAGCAGAGCGAGAGGCACACCTGATGCAGCCGATCGATCTGCACGCCGATCTTATCGTGATGCGATTCGTGCCCGAAGCCCATATAACCGACCGATTCCAGCTCCAGGCTGACCAGCGGGTAGCGTCGGGCCAGATCGCCGCACAGGGCGGAGGCATACGCGCGCACGGCCGGCTGAGCGGGACAGAGGGCATACGTATACCGATCGCCGAAGGCGTTCTGGAAGGTCAGCTCCACACGCGCCCGCCCCAAACGGCTGTTATGCGTCAGGACCGTCCAGGCGTGCAACGCGAGCCCCTTCTTCTGGGCAGCTTCGCCGATCGCTTCCAGCGGATCGCGCTCCTGGCACAGCTGCGAAGGCTGTGGGAAGAGGGGAGCGGCCGCCGTGTAGCGCGCCGCCTCCGGCCGAAAGTACACCACCCCATCCTCCAGGAAGCGGATGCGACGTCTGGGGCCGCGTGGGGACAGCGTGCGCGCCGCGTGATAGGCCACGGCCAAGCTGATCCCATCCACCCCGGTGGCGGCGATGCGATCCAAAGCGGCATCGATGCCCTCGTCCAGCACATCCCAGGGATAAGTCCAGAGAGCGATGTCCATGTAGTCCTCCTCGATCTCACAACACGTCCATAGGATCCACGTCGATCCGCCAGGCGGGCGACAGCGGCAGCCCGCGCAGCCACGCGGCGGGATCGGCCGCGCGCAGAACGATCTGCCACCGATAACGCCCTCGCAGCCGGGAGAAGAAACAGGGCGCGGGCCCGATCAGGCTGACATCCTCTCGCCCGGCGATCCGCTGCTGCAACAGCCGGGCCACGCGCTCGGCCTCCCCCTGCGCCCGATCCGGGCGGCTATCCACGTAGATCAGGCGCGCCAGGCGGGCGAATGGGGGATATCCATGCTCCCGTCGGAAGCGCATCTCCTGACGATAGAACGCCTCAAAGTCATGACGGCTGGCCGCGCGAACGGCGTAGTGTTCAGGATGGTAGGTCTGCACGATGACGCGTCCGCCCAGGGGGCTGCGTCCGGCGCGCCCGGCGACCTGCGCCAGCAGCTGGAACGTCCGCTCGGCCGCCCGAAAGTCCGGTAGGTACAACCCGGTGTCGGCAGCCACCACGCCCACCAGTGTCACCAGCGGCAGATCCAGACCTTTGGCCACCATCTGCGTGCCCACCAGGATGTCCGCCTGATGATCGGCGAACTGGGCCAGGATGCGCTCGTGAGAGCCGCGCCGCCCGGTCACATCCCGATCCCAGCGCACAACCCGGGCGTTGGGAAAGAGCCGGGCGACCTCCTGGACCACCCGCTGCGTGCCCGCGCCGAAATAGCGAATGCGCGAGCTGCCGCACCGCGGACAGCTCTGGGGGATCGGCGAGCGGCGGTTGCAGTGATGGCAGACCAGCGAGCCCGTCTGCCGCTCCCCGCCATCATCGATCGGGGCCTCATGATACGTCAAAGGGACGTCACAGCGCGGGCAATGGAGCACGAACCCGCAATCCCGACACAGGATGAAGGTGGCCGCCCCCCGTCGGTTCAGGAACAGGATCGCCTGCTGTCCCCGGTCCAAGGTCTGGGCCAGCGCATCCTGCAACGCCCGGCTGAAGATCGACCGATTCCCCGCCCGAAGTTCCTGTCGTAGATCGACGATCTCTACAGCCGGCAGATCGGTGTAACACACCTCTGCCTCTGGGTCCGGAACGTGCACCGCTGGCATCCCCAGCCGATCCTGCCAGGCGGCCACCGTCGAGCGGTGGGCAAGGACGCGGCGGGGCAGGGCGATCAGGTGGATCGCCCCCCGCCGGGCGGCATGATAAGTCTCCAGGGAGGGTGTAGCGCTTCCCAGGATCACCGGCGCTCGGGCGATGCGCCCCAGCGCGATGGCCACATCGCGAGCGTGATAGCGCGGCGTACGCTCCTGCTTATACGCGGGCTCGTGCTCCTCGTCCACCACGATCAGCCCCAGCCGGGGAAGCGGCACGAACAACGCGGACCGGGACCCGACGACGACGTCCACGCCCCCATCGCGAATCCGACGCCAGAGATCGAAGCGCTCCCCGCGCGAGAGATCGCTGTGCCAGACCGTCACCCGGCCGGAGAAGCGGGCGGCGAACCGCTGCACCGTCTGAGGGGTCAGCGCGATCTCGGGCACCAACACGATGGCCTGACGGCCGTGCTCGAGCGCCTCCGCGATCGCTCGCAGATATAGCTCCGTCTTGCCTGATCCAGTGACCCCATGCAACAAGTAGATGGGAGGCGAGGAACCCTCGTCCGCCGATGTCGATGCCTCGTCCCAGGCAGCCAGCAAGCCGGCCCGTATCGTCTCCCACGCGGCCCGCTGATCGGCCGTGAGCTCGGGGGGACGATCCGTCGCGAAGGTCCGCCCGGCCAGCGGGTCCCGCTCCACCTCCGCCTCCTCCAGCCGGACCAGGCCGGCCGCCTCTAGCTCGTGGAGCAGCGCCCGATCACAGCCTGTCTCCGCGTACAGATAACCCACCCATGCCTCGCCCCCGGCCGCCCGCAGCGCATCCAACACCCGGCGATAGCGGTCCAGGCCGCGCAGTTCCTCGACCACCGCCCGCGCCTGATCCGGGGACAGCGCGAGGATCACGGCAGGTTCCTCGACCTCCCGGCGAATCAATCCCCGCCTGGCCAGCGCCCGCAGGGTCCCCACGCGCACACCATGGCGCTCGCAGAAGGTCACCTCCTCCACAGGCTGTGGCGTCTTCAGCAGCGCCCGCAGCGCAGCCGCCTGAGCCGGCGCTCGCGCCAGCGTCGTCGTCAGCGCCACACGGGCGGCTTCCGGATCGGGCACGATCAACGTCCGACGACGCGAGGTGATCTGCACCCAACCGCGCTCGGCCAGAGCCTGTAGCACGCGCTCGCTGCACCCCACCTCCCGGCGCACGTCGGCCAGACCGGGCAACGGGTCGGCCGAGGCGGCGAGCCACGCCAGCACGTCCGCCTGACGCGATGAGCGTCCCAGCGTGGGCAGGGCGCGCTCGATCGTGGCGGGGTCAGCGATCAGGCAGGCGCGCCGCGCCGTGCGAGGCCGCGCCGCCGGCTCCACGACCGCCCGGCCAACCGCGATGAGGCCGCGTCGGACCAACGGCTCGATCACGGAGCGCCGCGCCAGCTTGGGCCATCGACGCTTCACCTGACGGCGGGTGAGCGGCTGCTGCTGCAACCGTGCCAACAGCTCGCGCTGCTCAGGCGTCAGATCCTCTGGGAAGGGCGGGCTCGCCTTCAGCTCGACCAACGAATCCACCCGTCGGGCCACGCCGGCGGGCAACATGAGGCGAACGCATTCCAGCAGGGGAGCGAGATAGTGGCGGCTGATCCACTGCGCCAGCGCCAGCTGCTGCGATGTCACCACGGGCTCCGGACGGGCCAGCCTCTCGATCTCACGAGCGGGAACGGGAGGGGGCTGGTCGGAGAGCTTGAGGACGATGCCCTGCAGGCGGCGCTCGGCGAACGGCACCCACACCAGATGCCCCGGCCGCAGGCGAGCGCGGAGGAGTTCCGGCACAGCATACGTGAAGACGCCGGCCGTGTGATCGCCCGGCCGTTGCTCCACGACAGCATGCACAATAACCTCGGCAAACATGCGTCCTCCGCGCGGATTATACCATAGACGAGGATCCCGCAACCCTCAGGGAAAACCTCGCGCGCAAAGAAAAGCCCTGAGCTGTCACCTCAGGGCTATGGGCGCTATCGATCCGCCCCGGAGAGGTCCGACGGAACTTACCCCGAACGAAGAGGGTTCATGGATCGCCCCTATCCTCAAATAGAGAGCCCCCTGGGAATGCACCAGGCCCAGAACGATGCGCGAGCACCCCGGCCAACGTCTCACTCATGGGCAACGGACGCGGCGGGGGCGGGCTGCTCAAAGGACTGCACCTGGAAGATATATACCTCCGTGCCCGGCTCCTCATAGACCTCGGGTGGGAGGCCGGCTTTCAGGGCCACGTGAACCAGGAACTCCAATGGCGAGGGGATCTGTTCCCAGACCTGGGGGAGCAGGAGCCCTCGATGCCACCCCCGTTTCACCAGCACACCATCCACCTTTGGCCGGATCTTCTGGACCAGGTCACCAACGCTCTCATACTCGAGCGGCTGCATCGGGCTCAGCACGGAGACCTCGATGGCTGTATAGGGCAGCTCGGCAGGCGTCAGCGGCGGGAAGCGAGGATCGCTCAGGGCAGCGCTCACCGCGTTCGCCGCCACATCCACCGCCAACGGTCGCACCGGCGTCACCGTGCCGATACACCCGTGAAGCTGGCCGTGCGTGTGCAACGTGACGAAACTAGCGCCGGGATCCTGCAGCCTGGGCGACAGCTCCGCCAGGTTCGGCTGCCACTCTCGATTGTAGCGCACGGCCTCCTCCAACGCGCGACGAGCGATGTTCAGCAACGTCTCCCCTTCGGCCGGGCTGACGTACGCGATTTCCTCCGGGCGCCCCGCCCGCTCCATTCCCTCTTGATCCACGACCCTTACCTCCTTCCCACACCACACCCCTCGGGAGGCCAGGACTTATCCACCGTCCGTGTC
>JAJRVX010000120.1:0-5456 GCA_024277095.1 Chloroflexota bacterium | reverse complement strand
TGCGCGCAGAGGTCGTGTGGGTGCCCGGTCCGCAGGAGGATTCCCGATGATTTGCCCCCTTTTCCCCCCTTTTTGTTGTAAACGTATTTCAGGACTTGACAATCCACATTCGGGGGACCCTCATCCCCCCGTCCCCCTTCCCCCAAATCTAGGAACGTGTCTGAAAATTTACCGGCACGATGTTCTGAGGGGTCCTCCTCAACGACCAGCTCCATAGGGGGAGGTGTGGAGGGGGCCTCCCCTCCACGGAAATCCCGCTTTTCCGGCCTGTACCTGCCTCTCTCGGCCCTTTCCGCGGAACCCAGGCCGAGGCCAGGCAGGTCGAGGGCAAAAGAAGAGCTTTTTCCGGAGGGACTCCCCCCAGCACAAGCAACAGCATTTCTCAGACACACTCTTAGGCCAACAACCGGGCGGCCGTCAGCGCGTAAACCGCCGTACAGGAGTAGATATCCTCAATCCGGACGAACTCGTCGGGCCCGTGGGAGACGGAGAGAAGCCCCGGGCCGTAGGCGAAGGCCGGGACGCCCTGCCGGGCGTAGAAGCGGATCTCCAGAAGCCCGGGACACATCACGAACGAGGGGGAATTCCCGGTCACCTCCCGGATACTCTCCACCAGCGCCCGTGCCACGGGCTCGTCCTCCGAGAGGCCCGCGGATTCGCCCTCCTGAAAGATCTCGACTTCCAGATCGATCCCGCCCTCCCGAAGCCCATCGAAGAGGGCAAGCAACCTCGCCCTTTCCGTCTCCAGATCTTCCTCGGGATTGAGCCGCCGGTCCACCGTGAAGGAACACTCGGCCGGAACGAGGTTGAAGTTCGTGCCGCCCTCGCATCGCCCACCCAGCAGGAGGATAGAATTCCGGGCCGCATCCGGCTCGATCCGAAAGCTCGTCCTCCTGGATTCCACCTCGGCCTTCAGCTCGAGCAGCGCGTTCGCCACGACGAGCATGTGCTCAAAGGCGTTGATGCCCTGATAGTGCAGGCCGACGTGGGCGGGCCTGCCCCGCACGGTCACGCGCAACGAGATGGCCCCACGATTGGCGTTCCAGATCACCCCGTCCGTCGGCTCCGGCATGAGCATCCCGATGCCGCCGCCCCCCAGCAGCCCCGCGTCGGCAAGGTATTGCGATCCCCGGGCGCCGCCGGTCTCCTCGTCCGGCACAAACGTCAAACCGATCCGTCCATCAAGCTCGATCCCACACTCCTGGATGGCCCTGACGGCGTAGATCATGGCCGCCAGGCCACTTTTCATATCCGAAGCACCACGCCCGAAGAGCTTCCCATCCTGCACATACGGGTGGAACTGCACATCATCCGACGCAGGCACGACATCATAGTGCCCATGAAAGTACAGCGTCCTCTCGCCCTCGCCATAAAAGCTCTGGAGGCAGTAACGCGGGTAAAGCTCCTCATGGCGGCTCGACGCCTCCGCGGCCCGCCCCGCGCCGCTGGGGACCTCAAGTATTGTGTAATCCAATCCGATCTCGCTCAATTTCCTCGCGATCGCCTCAACGCACGCCTGATAGAAGGTCCCCGGAGGATTCTCCGTCCGTATGGCCACCAGCTCCTGGGTGAAATCGAGGATCTCGTCGCGATAGGATGCGATCGCCTCCTCGATCTGAGACTTCATCGATCGAAAAACACGGCGGGAATCAGACATCGTCTTTTCGCTCCTTGGGTGAGCCACATCGGTTGCGTGAGCCGTCCTGGTCCCCTTCCAAAGCTGGCGGGCAACAGCGGCGGATCGCGGTCCTATTTCGGCGGCAGGAGGAGCAGGTTCAGCGTATTGTAGCCGAAATGGATCAGCATGCACGCGGTCAGGCCATGACGTCGCCGGATTACCCCCAACGCCAACCCGATCACGAACACCTCCAGAACGGCGGGGGAGAAGCCATACTGCACATGCGAGACGGCGAAGAGCGCCGCGGTGAGCACCAACCCGAAACGCGGCTGCAACGCGCCGCGATAGATGATCTCCTCGCTGATGGCGGCCGTGATCCCGATGGACAACGCCCCGGGCACGTTCATCATATCCGCGAAGAGCACCTTGGACACGCGGCTGACCGCCTCCATCCCCTGCGGATCCAGCCACTCCCATGCGCGCGTCCAGGCCAGATCGAGCCCCATGAACAGCGCGATGGACACGGCGGACACGAGCCATACCCGACCGGTCGGCGGCCTCAGCCCCAGGCGCTGGGCCGTCTCGCGCAGGCTGCGCCGCGTTCCCAGCCCGATCCCGGCCAGCCCCACCAGCGTCAACCCAATGCCCTGCGCCCACGCCTCCGCCAGGCTCAGCCGCACGCCCTGGTCCGCCAGGCGCTCCAGGTCCCCCAGCAAGGCCAACTGCGTGGTCGTCAGCCCCACGAGGAAGGCGGCGAAGCTGAGGCTGACCGCGTGAAGCGGGTTCCGGGCATCAAAGGAGGGCAGCAACCTCTCCGCCCACATCCGCACGGGGCGACTCAAGGCCAACAGAGCGCCGATCCCGGTGACGATCCCCCATATCCCCAGCCAGAGCCAGTTAGGGGCCACGCCCACTCCCAGGCCCAACATCTGCCCGGTGGCTCCCGGCGTCCAGGCGAGGCCCAACCCCACCAGCCCCAACAGCAGAAAGCTGCCGCCGATCATGGCGACCATGCCGAACGCCAGCCAACGGAGCGCGGGCATCCGAATGCTCCAATTGGCCACGGCCAGCGTGACGACGAACGGCGTGAGAAGCGCCAGCAGGGTGATCGCCTGGGCCCAATCCTGACCTGCACGAAAGACGTCTTCCATCCGATCTCCTATCTCCCGGCCGCGCGGCCCGGCCAGCGTTCCAACGCCCGCGCAACATTCTTGGGCAATGCATCCCCCACGCGATCCCGCAGGAAGGCCAACACCCGCCCGGCTGTGATGCCGTGGGTCTCCGCGCGGCGCAAGGAGCGGCGCGTGATGCGATAGCGAAACGGCTCATCTGAGCCAATGGCAGGCGACGCCTCCCAAAGGGTGAAGCGAGCCACACGCAGGCGATCGAGGCAGGAGACCTCCCTCGGCACCAGGACGGCGAAATCCCGGGTGACGGTGATGTCCCCCGGGGGCTCGTCGGGGGGGCTCCCCCCCTGAATCAACGCCCGCCCCGCCTCGGTCAGGGCGAACCGCTCGCTCTCGGGATCCAGGGCGACGAGTCCAAACCAATGGAATGGCCCCCGCAGGAGATAGCGGGCCAGCCGCCCCTCCACATCATCCCAATGCTCAAACCCGCGCAGGTAGCCGCTGCCATCCGCCGGCCGGATGTACCAGGAGTCGTAGTCTCCATCCGGCCGCAGGAAGTCGGGAGCGGCCGCCTTGATGGCTGCCACCCAATCGTCCACCCGATACCAGGCGCCCGGCTGCAGCCGCCCCATCTGGGCCAGCAGACGCCGACGAGCACCGGTCGGGTCATCATGCCACCCCCCCTCGCAGACCAGCTCCGGCAGCCGGCGCAGATCGTCCCACGCGTCGTCGTCCCGCCAGGCCATCCACAACGCCCTCCACTGCTCCGGGCGATCCGCCTCCAGCCATCCACGCACCCGAGACGCCCGCAAACGAACGCTCCCATCGTCGCCCTCGTACACCCACTCGAGCCGACCCAACAGGTGCAACAGCAAAGCCAGCCGGCCGCCCCCCGACAGGTCGAACGGCGGCACCTCAGGCGCCAGGAGCCGCTCCGCCAGGGTCTTCAAATCCGCGGGGGCCCACTCCCCTCGCCGGGACCGGATCCCCTCCGCCGAGATCATCGCCAGGACCGTGGTGACGTCCTGGACCAGCGCGTCGCCGTGGACCACGGCCGCATCCGGAGCCGACGCTACGGGCACCTCGAGTGCGACGCTTGCATTCCCCGGCAACAGCCCCAGGACCTCATCCGGGATATAGATCACCTCCGTGATCGTCCCATCCACATCGACGAAGCCCCGAAAGATCCACCCGCGGTACCACAACTCCTCGGCAGGGCCGGTAGGCGACTCCCAGGGACGCTCCCGGGCCAGCCGGCCGGGGCCAATGGGGCGGATCTCCCCGTAGCGCTTCTGGAACAGCGTAGCCTGCAGGTATCCCCCCGCCGCGGCCAGCGCCTCCAAAGCGCGCATGGCGTCGGGCGAGAGCTCGTCCAGGGCCTGGGCCACCACGGCAGGATCCCCTAACACGGCGGCCAGCTCCTCGGCGGCCTCTCGCTGGCTCTGGCCCTGCAACGATATGCCGCGCAACTCGGCGATGACGCGCAGGAAAGCGAGCGGATAATCGATCAGGCTCTGCTCCAGACTACGCATGACGCCCCTTATCCCCAACATCCCCGGAGATCTTGCAAGCCACCCCAAGGAACTTCCACCGAAAAGGCTACATCTTTCCTCTCATGGTCGTGTATCCAAAATGGTGGAAATTCCGCCAGGCCATCGCAAGCCCACAGGGGAGGTGCGGAGGGACCTCCCTCCGCCAAAACATCCTCTTTTTCCGCTTTGCACCTGTCCTTTCCCGGCCTGATTCGGGTGGGCAGGACCGGGCAAGGCAGGTGAGGGGCGGAAACTGGGAGGTTCCTTTTGAGGGGCGCAGCCCCTCAAAGCTCCCTGCTGTATTTCCACCGAAAAAGATACACTACCCCTCTCATTACGATCTTGCCAAACCGCGCGGTTCCGCATATAATGAATATAGATCGCCAGGCTCGTGAGCGATTGCGTGAACGGATTGCGGATGACCCACAGGAGAACGCATGGCAGGCTCAGGCAAACGGGGCCAGTCCTGGAACGTGTGGGCCGAGATGTGGCGCACACTGCGTTTGGCTTGGCGCCTGCTGCGCGATCCACGGGTCTCACCGTTCGTGAAGATCCTGGTTCCCGGCCTGGCATTCATCTACGTTCTGCTTCCTGTCGATATTTCGCCCGACCTGGTACCACTCCTCGGGCAGATTGACGATCTGGCAGCCCTGATCCTGGCGGCTCGTCTGCTGGTCGAGATGAGCCCACCGGCGGTGGTGGCCGAGCACGAGGCCGAGATGATGGGATTGATCTCCCGCCAATCGAGCGAGCCACCGCCGGACGACGTGGTAGACGCTGATTACCGCATCCTCGACTAGCAAGCCGTCGCGTGAGGTCACGTCGTACTGATCATGATAGCACATCTTGTACCAGACCCACAACACCAGGAGTGATCCATGAGCGAGCAAAATCTGCGCCGGCCTGCGGAAGTTGCGGCGCGTTTAGGGGTATCTACCTCCACACTGCGACGCTGGTCGCAACGCTTCAGCGAATACCTCTCGCCGGACGCGGGTGAGCCCGCCGGTTCCGGAGATACGGACGGCGGACACCGCCGCTATACGGACGAGGACTTAACAACGCTTTTAACCATCAAGGGGCTCCTGGCTGAAGGGTTCACCTATCAGCAAGTCGAACGACGCCTGGCTGCACTGCGGCAAACGGATGGGGCCGGTGAGACCACGCGCTCGCTGGTCTCCG
>JAJRVX010000119.1:0-5888 GCA_024277095.1 Chloroflexota bacterium | reverse complement strand
GTTGACCTTCCAACCGCATTTGACGGCCCTGTATATGGGTGCTATAATGGTAATGCCGTCCACCGCCTGGGGAGCGGGTTGCCTACGGGCCCCGCATAGGTGTCCCACGATATCTGGCGTGTGCGAGCCGGGGCGTATAGATGAGTTGCCCCTGACCGCTGTCGCTCCGACCTCGCCGGACTAAGCTCCCCTCTATTGGCGTTATTCCCAGCTCGAAATCTGATCGTTTATGCCTGATCGCTGAGATATGGCCATCGTTACCATATCTCGCAGCTTCGGTCACTAAAGACTCATAGACGAGCGCGACGCGAGGGCTCGGAGCCTCTGGTGTCTAGAGTCGCGTCCGCGCGTGTATTGGGCAGGGATCGGACATCTACTCAGTCTGATTATCGCAGAGAGGTATGGAAGTGAACATCGTAGAATTGGAAACTCGGACACTGGATGAACTGCAAGAGATGGCCCGGGAGATGGGGATCACCGGCTACACTCGCCTGAAGAAGTACGATCTCATCATGCGCCTGCTGCGGGCCAACGCGGAACAGCAAGGATACATCTTCGGCGGCGGAGTACTGGAGATCGTCTCTGACGGCATCGGCTTCCTGCGCTCGGATCATCTCCTGCCCGGCCCGGAGGATGTATACGTCTCGCAGTCGCAGATTCGCCGCTTTGGCCTGCGCACGGGGGACTTCGTGGTGGGGCAAGTGCGTCCCCCGAAGGAGACGGAGAAATACTACGGCCTGCTGAAGGTCGAGGCGGTCAACGGGCTCGATCCGGAGGTCTCCAAGCAACGCCCGCAATTCGAGCGGCTGACGCCCATCTTCCCCAACCAGCAGCTCAAGCTGGAGACCGAATCCAACATCCTGGCGACCCGCCTGATCGATCTGATCGCGCCGATCGGCCGGGGACAGCGTGGCCTCATCGTATCGCCGCCCAAGGCAGGTAAGACCACCATCCTCAAGCGCATCGCCAACGGCATCACCACGAACTATAACGATATCCACCTCATGGTGGTCCTCATCGGCGAGCGTCCGGAGGAGGTCACCGACATGGACCGTTCGGTACAGGCCGAGGTGGTCAGCTCCACCTTCGACGAGCCGGTCCAGAATCACGTCCGGGTGGCGGAGATGGCCCTGGAGCGCGCCAAGCGCCTGGTGGAGATCAAGCGAGACGTCGTCATCCTGTTGGACTCGATCACCCGGCTGGCGCGAGCGTACAACCTGGTGGAGCCACCCAGCGGCCGCACGCTCTCCGGCGGGATCGACCCGGCGGCGCTCTATCCACCGAAACGGTTCTTCGGCGCCGCGCGCAACATCGAGGAGGGCGGCAGCCTGACCATCATCGCCACCTGTCTGGTGGACACCGGTAGCCGCATGGACGACGTCATCTACGAGGAGTTCAAGGGTACCGGCAATATGGAGCTCCACCTGAGCCGTCGCCTAGCGGAGCGCCGCATCTTCCCGGCCATCGACATCGAGCGGTCCGGCACACGCCGTGAGGAGCTCCTCCTGGATCAGGAGACGCTCAGCCGGGTGTGGACAATGCGTCGCATGCTGGATGCCCTGCGCCAGGCAGGCGAGGAGCCGATCATCCCCGTGCTGGAGCGCATGGCGCGCACCCGCAACAACCGCGAGTTCCTGGCCACACTGAACCGTGATCTCTCATGAGCCCACCGGCCGCCCGCCCTCGCGCCGTCATCCAGCCGACCGGCAGAGGCCGTCCATCTGAGTTGACATCCCATCTCCACGGTGCTATACTCATGTCAACCGAATAACCCACGGCGGCAGAGGTACCCGACGCCCGGATGCTAGGGTCTAAGGGGGGAAGCCGGTGAGAGTCCGGCGCTGTCCCGCAACTGTAATCCTGCGCCCACCGCGGCAGCAGGAGAGCCAGGTCGCCCGCCTCTGCTGAAGTTCTCGGCCCACCTTCGAGCGAAAGGGGGGCGGGAGAGCGACAGAAGTCGCATTTCCAACCCCTTGTCGGCTCCGGCAAGGGGTTTGTAACGCTATGCGAGCTCCTCCGCCACGAAGGGTGGAGGAGCTTTTCTCATGTTGAGGGCGCCTCCGAGAGGCCCTGCCGCTCCCGCTACGGGGAGGCCCGGAGGGGCGAAGCCCCCCGGAGAGGGCTTCCCGCCGCCGTCGACCTGCCGAGCCTCGGCCAGGTCCCCGTGGAAAGGCCGAGAATGGCAGGCGCGGGCTGGAAAAGAGGGGATGGCGCCGCGAGGAGACGCGAGTGGAAAAGGACGGCGTAACGCTACCGAGCGAGAATCGCATGATGAAGCGATCATTCTGGTGGGTGGCCCTCATCCTCGTCGCGCTGGGATGGGGCCTTCCAGTCAGCTCAGACGGGGCGCCTCCGACCACGGCCTCCGTCCGACAGGCCGCGGTCGCCCGGGCGATCACCTGGCTGCACACCCAACAGCAGGCGGATGGCTCCTTTGGCGTGCTGACCAGCACCGCCGACGTCGTGTACGGGATCGCCCTGGCCGGCGAGGACCCGTCCGATCCCGCCTGGACGCCGGCGGGGCGCAGCCTGCTGGACGCGCTGAGGGCGCTCTCTCAGACACAGGCCACCAACGCCGGGCGCATAGGCAAAGCGCTCCGGGCGCTGGGCGCTGCCGGACAGACCACGACCGATCCCACCGTGTCGGCGCTGGTGACCCAATTGGACGCCCTCTATGACCCGTCCACCGGCCTGTACAACCCAACGCAGGGATTCTACCACGCACTGGCCGTGGAAGGGCTGGCACGGGTCGGGGCCTCCGTCCCGGCCGCGGCGATCCAGGCGCTGATCAGCCGCCAGAAGTCCGATGGCGGCTGGGGGTGGCAATTCGGCAAGCCCGAATCCGCCAGCGACGTGGATACCACCGGCCAGGTGATGCGGGCGTTGCGAGCCGCGGGCGTCCCGGCCGACCATCCGGCGATCACCAAAGCCGTAGCCTACCTGGCCGCCCGCCAACGGGAGGACGGCGGCTGGGCGTGGGGCGCGATCGCGACCACCAGCGACGGGAATGCCACGGCGATGGCCCTGGCCGGGCTGATCGCGGCCGATGTGAACCCGCTCGCCCCACCCTTTGCCAACACTCCTCCGACCGCCCTGACCTTCCTTTTGAGATTGCAGCAGCCCTCGGGGGCCTTCGCATATCTGCCCGACCAGCCTCAGGACGACCTGTTGGCCACCCTGGACATCATCCCGGCCCTAAGCCCGGGCTGGCCCGGCGATCGCTCCCTTCCCATCCGGGTACTTCTGCCCGACATCGTCCGGAACCCATCCATTTCATCAGGAGGATGAGAGATGCGCACACTGCCTCGTCATCGGATCTACCTCGTAGCCGCCCTCGTGCTGCTGTTGCTGGCGGTCAGCAGCCTGGCCGTCGGCGCGGCCGATGGGACCAAACGCGTCGGCCTCGTCATCCGGTACAGCGACGGCTCCGTCCACACCGAGGTCGTCACGGTCCCAGCCGACGCGACCACCTTCGAAGTACTGCAGGCGGCCAACATCGATCTGGTCTGGTCGGACTCTGGCTTCGGCCCCGCCGTCTGCAAGATCGGGAACGACGGATGCCCCGCCGACAACTGCTTCTGCGACCCGGCGCACTTCTGGGGATACTGGCATCTGAACGCCGCCGGCACGGACTGGGAGAGCTCTACCGTCGGCGTGGCGGGATACACGCCCAACGACGGTGATGTGGAAGGGTTCGCCTGGACGGGGTTCGATGCGAATTACAACCCGGTGGTCAAGCCGCCCGTGTACACCTTCGCGGAGCTGCTGGCCATGGCCCAGGCGCCGGTCCAGATACCGGAGCCGACGACGCTGTTGCTGGTGGGAGGCGGCCTGGCCGGCCTAATCGGGTATGCGCGCCGCCGCCGGAGCTGAGGGATACAGGAGCGTGACCATGAACCGATCGAGAACCTTCCTTCACCCAACGATCCGGATCGGCGCGGTCGCGCTCCTGATCCTTTTCGTCTCCCTGGTCGCCGTCGGGCCGGCCGCCACCCAGGGGACTCCCCACCGGGTGGGCCTGGTTGTGCAATTCCCCGACCGCACGGTCACCACCTGCGTGACCTTTGATGAGCCTGAGATCTCCGGATATGAGGTGCTGGCCCGCTCCGGCCTCAACTTCAACGCCGACCTCACGTCGAACATGGGGGCGGCCATCTGCAGCATCGAAGATGTGGGCTGCACATATCCCGTACAGGATTGCTTCTGCCAGTGTCAGGGGGGAGATTGCCTCTACTGGTCCTACTGGCACCTGCGGGACGGGGAGTGGGAGTACTCCCAGCTTGGCGCGGGCAACTACACCGTGCGGGATGGCGACGTAGAGGGATGGCGCTGGGGACAGGGAGAGATCAACCTCTCGGCCCAACCGCCGCCCGTGTATACCTTCGACGAGCTTTGCGCCGCGCCCACACCGACGGACACCCCCGTCCCGGTGCAGATCACGTTCACCGCGGACGACCAGGAGATCGATGAGGGCCAATGCACATGGATCCGATGGCAGGTCCAGGGAGCCCAGCAGGTCTTCCTGGATGGCGAAGTGGTGAGCCCTTCGGGAAACCGCCAGGTCTGCCCGGCGATCAGCACCAGCTATCGTTTGCAGATCCAACACGCGACGGGGGAGCTGGAGCGCCTGATCAGCGTGAACGTGCGGCCATCGGCCACGCAGCCGACGCCCACTTTCACGACCGCCTTCCAGGGGACCTCTCCCCTACCAACGCCCACACCCACCACGGCGCTTCACACCACCTCGCCCCTGCCGACGCCAACCGTCGCGCCCACGCCAACGCCTCCCTCCACCCCCACATTCACGCCGACGCCCACAGAGGAGGCAAGCCCGACCCCCGTAGCGGAGTCCAGCCCCACGCCAGCCGTGCCCACGCCAACGCCTCTCCCGGCGGAGGGCGAGGAGATGGAGCCCCAGGCGACTCCCACAACCAAGACCATCACGACGATGCCGCTGTCGGCCGGCGGGGCGGAGGCGAGCCCCACCGCGCCCCCGGAGGAGGCGCAACCCACCCGCGGCGACACGACGGCCGGACAGCGACCGGAGGCCGTGAGCTCACGGGTCACCCGCTCGGAGGTCCTCCGGCTGCTGGCCTTCGGGCTGGTGGGGATCTTCAGCGCGGCCGCGCTGGGAGCCATCAGCCTGTTCCTGCGACGCCGCGAGGGATAAAGCCCCCGACAGGAGGGAACCCGATCTTGTCCGAATCCACCCGACGAATGCCTCGCTTCCACCCTTACACCTGGCTGGCCTGGCTGGCCGCAACCGCCGCGCCCGCGCTGCTCACGCGCAACCCGATCTACCTCAGCGTGCTGCTGCTGGCCATCGGGTTGACCTATCGCACGCTGGCCCGGGAGCATCCGGAGCATCGCGGGTGGGAGTTCCTCATCCGGCTGGCGGCCCTCCTGTGGCTGTTCACGACCCTGTTCAACGCGCTGACCGTCCACGCCGGCGCCACCGTGATCTTCCGGCTGCCCGCCCGCTGGCCCGTCATCGGCGGGCCGATCACCCTGGAAGCCGCGGCATACGGCCTGGCCAGTGGGCTCAGCCTGCTGACGATCCTGGTCACGTTCATCACGTTCCACATGGCGTTGGACCCCGGACGTTTGTTGCGCCTGGTGCCCGCCGCCCTCTTCCAGGCCGGCGTGGTCACCGCCATCGCCATCACCTTTGTGCCACAGATGATCCGCTCGGTCCAGGAGATCAAGGAGGCGCAGGAGATACGCGGGCACCGCTTCCGCGGCGTGCGAGATCTGCTCCCCCTGTTCATCCCGCTGCTCACCACCGCGCTGGAGCGCGCCATCCAGTTGGCCGAATCCATGGAAGCGCGCGGCTTTGGCGCCTCCACACGCCGTCGAGCGAATCGCACAGCCATCAGGGCGCTCACCCT
>JAJRVX010000118.1:0-9851 GCA_024277095.1 Chloroflexota bacterium | reverse complement strand
GGTCAATCTGACGGAGGACAGCCCCGCGGGCGACTTCGGCCCCGCTTGGGCGCCGGACGGGCCTTATCGCGGCTGGCTGGCCTTTACATCCTGGCGCTTCGCCGATAAAGATGTGTTCCTCCTCCATCCAGGGACCGGGGAGATCCGGCAGATCACCCACGACGAGGCGGATGAGGAGCTGGCGGGCTGGTCGGCCGACGGTCGCACCATCTACTTCTTCCGGGATGAGGACGATCGCCGGGAGGTCTGGTCGCTGGATCTCGGAGACCCTGGGGCGAGGCCCCGCCGACGCACCTGGCTCACGCGGGTGCAGGCGGCGGTTGAGGCGGGGGATGGTCTGGCCGTCATCTACCGCAGGGCGGACGGCGAGGGGCTCTTGTGGCTGCCCGACGATGATGGACTGCCCTCGTATCCGGTGTGGAGGGCGCCGCTGACGGGGCGATTGGCCTTTCACCCTGCGCCGCTAGCGATAGGCGAGGCGGTGGCCGCTGCCGCGCTGGATGACGCCCCCGTACCCGATGGGGCGGAGGGGGCGGCACGATTCGTCCAGCTGCCGGGGGTGGAGGTCCAGGGAGGGCCCGCCTCCCTCTCCAGCCGCGTGGCGGATAGCTTTTTGCGCCTGCGGGAGCGCGTCCGGGAGGAGGTGGGATATGATTTCCTGGGCGAGCTCAGCGAGGCCTGGCGGTCTCCATCGTTCTATAGCGAGGCCTCGGATTATCTGAGCTGGCACAAGACGGGGCGGGCGGTCGATCTGCTCCTCGACTTCTACGGCGAGGACGGTCGGCGGGTGTTGGAGCGAGTGCGGGAGAGTATGGGCGGCGAGACGTTTTGGCGATTGTATCTTAGTTGCAGGGAGCAGGATGGTTCATGTGGGCGCCCCCTGACGGATCGGACCTGGGACTTGAGTTATGAGGCGAGGGCCAATAAGGGTTGGGGGCGTGGTGGGCTTCCGGGGAGGCTGTACGGCGAGTATTTCGTGGACTTCACCGCGTTGGCGCGAGAATACGGCTGGCGACGCATCGGCAGCTACGAGGAGGACGGGTTCAACTGGCGCACGAATTTCAAGGCGGTCGAGTACTGGCACTACGAGCGCCGTGATGGGCAGCAGTGGTACCCGCTGATGCGTCAGGTCCTGGACCCCAGCCAGACGGAGGACCGCTTCACGTGGGAGGATGCGATCGCTCACGGGGTAGATCCGTTCTATGCGGTGATGAAGGGATTGCCCTTGCCGCCCTCAGAGGGGTATTGGCGTCTGTTGCGGCCCTAGCGCATTTCCGAGGGATCCCTCGCGCCGCCCCTGGGGGCTTGCGCTGGGCGTCGTGGGTTGCTCGCGGGTTAGATGCAGATCGCTACCAGGTACTACTTGTGGATAGAGGGAAATGTGATAAAATGCTCACGAAAGCAATGTGTAAGTCGATTCCGTTGACAGCCTTTCTGAGAGATGTTATACTCTCATCGCTTTCATAAGAATGAATCGGCGGAGGGGCGACCCCTCCTTCTGGGGTAAGCAGAGTGGTGTAGCATCCGTAGGAGATGGACGCATGGATTCATCAACGGCGATTCCCCGAACCGTGGGTCGGTCGGCGACGGCTAACAAGCGGCTGAAGTTCATTATCGGCGGAGTGGTGATCTTCGCCGTCATTGTTTACCTGATCGTGAATGCGGTGCAGACCACGGGCGCGTACTACATGGAGGTGCACGAGGTCCGCGGCCGCGAGGCGGAGCTGGTGGGCAAACAGCTCCGGATCAGCGGAGAGATCGTTCAGGAGTCGGTGGATTGGGATGCCCCGAACCTCTCCCTGTCCTTCTCGATTTTGGATCAGACGGGCACGGGCGATACATTGCCCGTGCACTTCCACGGCGTGATGCCCGACAACTTCACCCGTCCGGGCTCCACGGCGATCCTGGAGGGCAAGTTGCGAGAGGATGGCGTGTTTGAGGCCAAAACGCTCCTGCTGAAGTGCCCTTCACGATATGAGGAGGCGCCCGAGGAGACCAAGGTTCAGGCGGTGGAATGACCCGCTTGATCCTTGGCCCGTCTGCGATTGCGTGACGGTCGCCCGCGGCGACGGGCGGCCGTTTTCATGTCCCACAGGTCGAATCTGGAGAGCGATCGCGCATGAACCTGAATCTATTCGTCCGGATACGATACCGTCGGGCCCTGCTGGCTTTGGCGGTGCTGGTCGTCTTCCTGTTGGGCCTGGCCATCGTGACGCAGGTCGACGTCGTGGCTCAAGGCTCGTCGCCCTCCACCCTTCCCCCGGAACCACCCTCCGCTCGAAGGGGGCGGATCATCTACCAGGCGAATTGCGCCACCTGTCATGGGGATCAGGGTTTGGGGGAGGGCCCGTCCGCGGCGGGGCTGGAGGTCCCACCGGTCCAGTTCGCAGATGCGGCCGTTGCCCGGCAGGCATCCCTCGTTCAGTGGTTCCAGGTGGCCAAGGATGGGCGTATGGAGCACATGATGCCGCCCTGGGGCTCCCGGCTGAGCGAGCAGGAGATCTGGGATGTGGTGACCTACGCCTGGACATTGCACCTGGAGGAAGGGGAACTGGAGCGGGGGGCGGAGATCTACCAGAGCTCGTGTGCGGAGTGCCACGGCGATGCGGGCAAGGGAGATGGCCCGGAGGCCCCGCCCGATACGCCTGACTTGACCATCCCGGAGATGTTGAACCATAGCCTGGCCGAGTGGTTCGATCTGGTGACGGCCGGGCAGGATGCGATGCCGGGCTTCGCGGACACGCTGAGTGAGGAGCAGCGCTGGGCGGTGCTGGAATATGTGCGCTCCTTTTCCTTTGCCCCGATGCAGCCCCCCACGTTCGAGCCCGGCGATGGCGTCATCACGGGCACGGTATCCAACAACACCCCCTCCGGTGAGATCCCCGCGGGCATCACGGTGACGCTCCACGTGTTTGACGCCGAGACGTTCGACGATGTGCGGGACTTCGAGTCCGTCACGGACGAGCAGGGGATCTTCCGCTTCGAGGAGCTTTCCACCTCCAGCGATTGGGTATATCGGGTCACCCTGGATTACAAGGGAGTGCCTTACGCCTCGGAGATCAAGGGATTTCCCGAAGGCGAGACGGAGCTGGACCTTCCCGTCCCGGTTTACGAGCCGACGGAGGATGGCAGCGGCATCCGCATCTAGCGGGCCCATTGGTTCATCGACTTCGAGGGCCAGAACCTGATCGTGGGGGAGATGTACATCATCAGCATGGACGGCGATCGGGTCTACGTGGGCGGGGAGGAGGTCGCGCCCGGCCGTCGGGTGACGTTGCGTTTTCCGTTGCCCACGGGCTATCATGGGTTGGTCGTGGAGCCCGGCCCGTTGGGGCAGCGGTTCTTCGAGGTGGAGGGCAGCGTGGTGGATACGCTACCGGTCCCGCCTGGGGAGGCCATTCGCCAGGTGCTGATCCGCTATGTCTATCCCTATCAGGAGAAGAGCCTGGATCTGCAGCATACCCTGGCCTACCCGACGGTGTTTCTCAACGTGTTGATCAGCGATATCGGCGTTGAGGTATCCAGCCCGCAGGTCGTCTTTCAGGATCGGCAGGGCATGTCCGGGCAGCAGTACCTCAACTTCGTCGGCAGCAACCTGGCCGCCGGGGAGATGATCACGCTCTCCTTTAAGAAATTGCCTCTCGGCGGGGAGGGGGCGGGCGCCTCCTCTTCCGCTTTGACCGTGCCGGTGGTGGTGAGCGTGGTGGTGGTGATCCTGGCCGGCGTGTTCCTCCTCTTCTTTTATCCGGGCCGACGGCGTGAGCAGCCCGCCGCGCCGCGGCCGTCCAGGCCACGACGCAAGCGCCGCCGTGAGGATATCTCGGACCTGGAGACGGAGCGGGAGCGTCTGATCATGCTCATCGCTCGCCTGGACGATGAGTACGAAGCCGGCAATATCGCCGAGGACGTGTACCAGCAGGAGCGCGCCCGGCGGAAGGCTCAGTTGTTGCAGGTGATCCAGGAGATCGAGGAGTTGGGCGGGGCATGAACGGTATAGGGGACCGGCCGATGATCCAGGTGCGGGGGCTGGTCAAATCCTTCGGACGCAAGGTAGTCCTGCGCGGCATCGATCTGGATATGCCGGCCGGACAGACGCTGGCGCTGTTCGGGCCCAACGGTGCGGGCAAGACCACGTTCATTCGCATCCTGGCGACGTTGAGCAAGGCCACCGCCGGCGAGGTATGCATTGGCGGGGTCGAGCTCAGCCGCGCCGGCTCCGAGCTGCGTCGATACATCGGGCTGGTTTCTCATGCTCCGCTGGTGTATGACAGCCTGACGGGGGAGGAGAACCTGCGCTTCTTCGCCCGGATGTATGATTTGGGCGACGCCGATCAGCGCATCAGGCACGTCCTGGAGCGGGTCGGGCTGGTGCATCGGCGGCACGATCCGGTGCGCACGTACTCCCGTGGGATGGTGCAGCGTCTGGCGATCGCCCGGGCGATCTTGCATGATCCCCCGGTCTTGCTGTTGGACGAGCCGGACACGGGCCTGGACCAACAGGCCGCGGAGATGTTACATCGCCTGATCCGCCAGCTGGGCGGGGAGCAACGCACGGTGATCTTCACCACGCACAACCTGGAGCGGGGGGTGGAGTGGGCGGATCGGGTGGCACTGCTCATCGGTGGGCGTATCACGTTGGATATGCCTCGCGCCGCCATCACGGCGGATGAGCTTCGGGATGTCTATCATGAGCAGGTGGAGGGGGTTGCGCTGTGACCACGCCACTGGAAGGCAAGACGGATGTGGCGGTGCCCTCTCGGCCAGCGAGCGCTGGGGCCGGCTGGATGGCCGCGGCAGGCGGTTACCTGGGCAAGGTGTGGGCCATCGTCTGGAAGGACATCGTCGGTGAGCTTCGGACCCGGGACATCTTCAGCTCCATGTTCGTGTTCGCCCTGCTGGCGATCCTGATCTTCCAGTTCGCGTTTGATCTGCGGGTGGACAATGTGCGGGTGGTCGCCCCCGGTGTGCTGTGGGTCACCATCGCCTTCTCGGGCGTTCTCGGCCTGAATCGCTCTTTTGTGCTGGAGAGCGACAAGGGGTGCCTGGAGGGGCTTCTCCTGACCCCCGTGGATCGCAGCGCGATTTACTTCGGGAAGATGCTGGGCAACGTCATCTTCATGGTGGTCATGGAGGCGGCGGTGCTGCCCGTCTTCATGATCCTGTTCAACCTGCCTTTGTGGCACCCCGGGATCCTGGCGGTGATCGTCCTGGGCACGCTGGGGTTCTCGGCGGTGGGCACGCTCCTCTCCGCGATGGCGGTGAACACCCGGGCTCGGGAGGTCATGTTGCCCATTTTATTGTTCCCCATCGTCGTCCCCGTGCTCATCGCCGGCGTGCGCATGACTGCCGGCTTCCTGGACGGCACGCCGTTGAGTGAGATGCGCAACTGGGCTCAGTTGCTCGTCGGGTTCGACGTCATCTTTCTGGCTGTAGCTTTGATGACCTTCGACTACGTCGTGGAGGAGTGAGGGCCTTCGGTTCTCGCTTGCAGCTACCTGGGGGAGGATGAGAGAGTGAAAGCGCGTGATATCGGGATCATGGTGCTGGATGTGATCGCTCTTCTGGCCGTGCTCGTGATGATCTACGTCTCCTTGATCTGGGCTCCGGAGGCGGCGAATCTGGTCACGCCGGTTGAGCGGACAGCGCAGCGGATCTTCTACCTGCATATGGGGATGAACATCGGCTCCGGCCTGGGCTTCCTTGTGACCTTTCTGGCCAGCATCCTCTACCTTCTCACCCGACGGCGTTTCTGGGATATGGTGGCCGTCTCCTCGGTGGAGCTGGGCGTGGTCTTCGGGACGGCGGTTCTGATGACGGGATCGCTCTGGGCGAGGCCGACGTGGAACACGTGGTGGACCTGGGATCCCCGTCTGACGACGGCGGCCCTCGTCTGGCTGATCTACATCGCCTACCTGATGCTCCGTGGGGCGCTGGAAGATCCCGCCCGGCGGGCTCGCTTTTCGGCCGTGTATGGGATCTTCGCCTTCCTCAGCGTCCCGCTCACCTTCATGTCCATTCGCTGGTGGCGCACCATCCACCCGACGGTCATCGGCGGGGGCGACGCGGGGGGGCAGGGCGCCTTCGCTTTGAGCCCGCGTATCCGCCTGGCCATGTTCATCTCCATGATCGCCTTCGCCATCGTCTACACGGCCTTCCTGGCGCACCGGGTGCGGCTGGAGCGGGATGCGGAAGAGGTGGAGCAGTTGAAGGAGCAGCTGATTTAGGCAAGGGAGGAATCATCCATGGCATATCTGGCTGGCGCATTCGCCGTCGCCTGGCTGTTGACGTTTGCGTATCTTCTCTCGCTGGTGCAGCGCCAGCGTCGTTTGGAGCAGGACATCGCCATGTTGCGTGAGATGTTGGAGGCTCGGCAGCGGGGACAGGGGTAACTTAGCCGGGCAGGCCGTACAGGAGCCAACCGGCCAGGGCGGCTATGCCCAGTAGCACGATCACCGGGACGCGCCGACTGAGCGTCAGCCCGAAGGCCCCCACGACGATGGCCAGGCCGCGCCAATCGGATACGGTGGTGTTGAGGAGCGTCCAGGTGACGGCCAGGATCAGGCCCACCACGCCCATCCCCAGCCCCTGGGTGAAGTGTTGCACGGTTGACCTTTCCTCGAATCGTCGGTGCAGCGCGGCCACGCCCAGGATCAGCAGCGGGGGCAGCGTGATGGCTACCAGCGCGAGGAGGGCTCCCGGCCACCCGTAAGTCAGGTAACCCAGGCTGATCGCCCACAACCCGGACGGGCCCGGGCTGAGCCGTCCCACCGCGATGGCCTGCACGAAATCGGCCTCCGTGGCCCACCCGCGGGCCAGCAGATCCTGGTGCAGGATGGGCAGGTTTCCCAGCCCGCTGGTTGAGAACAGGGACGCCTTGAGGAATAGCCAGAAGTAGACGGCCGGGTTCATCGTTGTGTGCGGTCCGATGCGGGGGGGACGTGGGCGGATGGGCTTCTGAGCAGCCATGCGCCCAGCGCCCCGGAGAGCACGAGAACCACGATCGGGGATAGCTGTCCCACGGCCAGTGCCAGGGTTGCCCCGATCAAAATCCCCACATGGATCAGGAGGCTGGTCCGTCCCTCTCGATGGGCGTGCCCCAGGAGCGGGCGCGCCATCTCCACGCCCAGCGCCAGGCTTAACCCCACGGTCGCGGGCATCACACCACGTAATGCTGTTCGCACAAGCGGCCATTCGCGCACGACGGCGAACCCCGCCGTCATGAGCACGGTGATGGAGGCGCTGGGAAGCAGCAACCCTGCCACCGCCGCCAGGATACCGGCCGCCCCGCGGAGTTGATGGCCGATCAGGATCGTCAGCTTGATCAGGTTGATCCCCGGGGCCACCCGCACGAGCGCCCATGCCCGGGCGAACTCGGCCTCGCTCAGCCAGCCGCGGGAGATGCACATCCGGTGGATCAGGTAGAGCGTGGACGCCCCGCCCCCGAAGGATTGGACGCCCACGCTGGCCCAAGAGAAGAAGATGTCCCACAGCCGTGGTGGGGAGACGTGCGTCGTAGCGGTCATCACTCCTCGCCGAAGAGATCCGCGATGTCCTGCTCCACCCGGGATCGGGCGGCGGCCGCCCGTGCGACCGGGTCTTCCGGCTCCGCCTCCACCCCCAGCGATCGATAGAATTCCTCGTCGTACCGCCGGGTGCGCAGGACGATGGGCATGGGGACGGCATGCCCCATCATCAGGATCTGCTGCCGGGTGTCCAGGCTCTCCAGCGCGCCGCGCAGGACGGAACGGTTGCCGACGCCGGTGAGCACGGCGTCGATGTCGCGTTCCTCGGTCAGCTTGCCCGTGATCCGGGTCCCCAGCTGGGAGAGCACCTCGGCGTCAATGCCCGACGGCCGCTGATCCACCACCATTAACGTGACATAATACTTGCGCAGCTCCCGGGCGATGGTGCCGAAGATCGTCTGGCGGGCGATGGCTGGGTTGAGGAACTTGTGCGCCTCCTCGATGGTGATCATGAGAGGATGGGGGCGATCGGCCTCGTTGCGGGATTCCTCGTAGCGCTCCACCTTCTGCTGGTAGAGGTGGCGGACCCGGCGCGTGACGATGTTGGCCACCAGCATGTGGTCGAGCACGGTGCTGTTGGGGCCGAAGTGCAGGATCACGTGTCGCTGGCGATCCAGCGCGTTCACCATGTCGTCGATGGCCGCGTACTGCGCCTCGGGCACGATGTAGGGGCGACGCCCGATCAGCCGGAGCTGGCGTTGCAGCGCGGCCAGCGAGGCCGGGTGTGCGCCGCTCTCCTCGCAGAAGTCGTTCAGATCCTCCGGCGACATCTCCAGCAGCCTGGGGAACCACTCGCTTCCGTAGCGATCCTCCAGCAGGCCGATGGTAGCCTCCGCCGTGCCGCGGAGGTTCAGCTCCTCCGCCAGGAGCAGCACATCCTCGGGCTCAATCTGGTTCAGCCCGATCCGGAGGGTGACGTCCGCCTGACGGCCCTGGCGGCGGGCGGCCCGGTCGTCCACCGAATAGACGAGCACGCGGCTCCCGAACAGGTCCTTGAGGCCGCGCACCCACTGGCCGTCCTCCGATTGCTTGCCGAACGCGTACTCATCGTGCATGTCGAAGATCAGGTTGACGCCCACTCTGCGGTCGATGATGCCGCACAGGAGCAATCGCACCAGGAAGGACTTCCCCGTGCCGGACTGGCCGAACACGCCGTTGGAGCGCTCCATCAATCGGCGTAGATCCAGGCAGACGGGAATATCCATGGTGAGCGGGTAGCCCATGGCGAAGAAGCGGCCGTGATCCTCACCGAACACGTCGCGGAAGTCCGACTCCCCGGCCTCACGCAAGACGGCGAAGTGCATGGGGATGGTGCGGACCGGCTGCGGACGGACCGTGGTGTCGACGAACTCGCCCTCTTTGGGCTTGTCGATCATGAGCATGGGCTTGACCTGGACGGCCGCGTAGGTCGTCGTGCCGGTCAGCGCCCGGGCGATGAAGGAGGAGGTGCCTCCAGGGGGCTGGCTGAGAACGCCAGCGTTCGTGGCGCGCAATTGGATATCGGCGATGGTGCTGAAAAAGAGATGATCCCTCCCCTCGATGATGACGAAATCGCCGATGCGCAACCCCTCCGTGGACACCCCCGGGTGTAATCGCACCGTGAGCGTTGCGTTGAACGCGCCATCCGTGACGACGCCTAGGGTTTTTTGCATGATCCTGTGCCTCCCTGTGATGATCGGGGCTAGAGGGTCGGATGGTGTCCCGCTTCTTTTCCCTTATTGTACATTTGTTCGATCAACAGGCAAATGATGCACTCCTCGGGTAGCGCGTCCATTTCGGTGGGGATCCCGTGGGGCGCGCGGTTGCATGCTTCACTGCCGTCAAGCCGATGAAAGGTCAAGGGACGGGTTGGGGAACGGGGGCGGTCCGTTATGCCTTCCGCTCGCATAATGGGGGACATAACTTTCCTGGCCGCCATATTGCAGGGGCACGGCGTCATCGTGCGCCCTGCCGTTCGCTATCCTGGTAGGGCGAAACTCGCTTCCCCCGAGCGGGCGGAGCTCCTATGCTCCACCCACGGTGGCTCCACACCGCCGCCGGGGGGCTCCGCGTCTCCCCCTACGGGGCGTGCAGATGAGGGAGGCCCTCGGACACCTGTTCAGATGCGCCCTCAGGGTCTCTGGCGATCCTGCGCGGGGGTGGCGCCCTCGGGATCCACGTCGCGCAGGAAGGCCGCGCTCTCCTCGGGCAGGGCGGTGTTGATGAACATGCCGCTCCCCATCTCAAAGCCGGCCGTCTGGGTCACCCGGGGGATGATCGTGACGTACCAGTGCAGGTACTCCCGGCCGATGTCGTACAGCGGGGCCGATCGGATCACGTAGTTGTAGT
>JAJRVX010000117.1:0-7407 GCA_024277095.1 Chloroflexota bacterium | reverse complement strand
TGGTGGGCTACCTTCGGGGCCAGCCAGATCTTGCGGGTCGCCCCGTATGGCTTGTGGGCGCTGGCGTTCTTCTACGTCGTGGGGCATTGGACCGCGGATCTGGGTTGGCTGAGCCTTCTGAGCATGGCCACGGCGTCGGGGCGGCGCGTGATCAGCGATCGAGTATATCGGATCACGCTGGTCGTGTGCGGGCTCTTTCTGATCGCCTTCGCCGGCTATTTCGGTTGGTCCGGATGGGGGTTCCTGGCGCGGGCGATGTCCGGGTGACATCATATCCCTGGGGGACCTCGCCCGTCACTGGCGATCGTTCGTGTGGGATCGCTGAGAGGAGGAGAAAATGGCTCGGATCCGCATCGGCAAGCTTCTGGGCATGGCGGCGCTGGGTGTGGGTGGGCTGGCCGCTGTGAACACCTATCTGTCCGTGACGGCTCCTCCGTTGCTTCCCCCGGTGCATGAGGAGACGCAGCGGCACCTGTGGCGTGGATTCCGTGTCGCGTACTGGGTTGCCGGGCCGGAGGAGGCCCCTCCCGTCGTGCTGGTGCATGGCCACTACCCGTTTGCCTCCGCCCACGAGATGCGCCTTCCCTTCACCTATCTATCCGAAGACTTTCGCGTGTATCTGCTGGATCTATTGGGGTATGGATTGTCCGCTCGCCCGCCGCTGGTGTATGAGCGGGAGCTCTATGAGGCCCTGATCGCCGACTTCGTGCGGGATGTGGTGGGCCGGCCGGCGCATGTGATCGCGAGCACCCTCAGCGCGGCGCACGCGATCGCTTCCGCTGTGGCGTCTCCCGATCTGTTCCGGTCGTTGCTCTTGATCTGTCCGGCGGGCATTGGGGTGTGGGATACCCCGCCTACACAGGCGCAGCGTTCCCTGCACGCCCTGCTGCGCTCGCCGGTCCTGGGCGAGGCGGTGTTCCACGCGCTCGTCTCGCGGGCCTCTATCGCACACGTGTTGCGCGACCGCGTGTACGCCAACCCGAGCCTGGTCACGGAGGAGATGATCGACCACTGCTACGCGGCCGCTCATCAGCCAGGCGCCCGTTTCGCCCCTGCCGCCTTTCTGGGAGGGCTGCTCAACCGCGATGTTCGCCGTCCCTTCGGGGACCTGGCGTCGCCGGTATGTCTGGTCTGGGGGCGGCTGGCGGATTTCGTCCCGGTGGCGCTCTCCCAGAGCTTCCTGACGCGAAATGAGCGGGCTTGCCTGCACGTCATCGACGATGCGGGGATGGCCCCGCAGGATGAGCAGGCGGAGGCGTTTCGCGATCTGGCTCGGGAGTTCATACGCGAGGTCGAGCGTCATTAGACCTGTGAGGGGCGTGGTCATTTGCGTGGCTGGATCGCCGCATGGTATAATCGGCCAACTGACTGAAAGAGGGAGACGAGATCCGTGGTCACGTATCTGTATATCGTACAAATCATCCTCGCCATCGCTTTGATCGTCATGGTGATCTTGCAGGCGCGAGGCAGCGACCTGGGCGGTGTGTTCGGCGGTAGCGGTGGCAGCGTCTTTCGTACCCGCCGTGGTGTGGAAAAAACCCTTTTTAACGCGACGATCGTCTTGAGCATTCTCTTCTTCCTCGCGTCCCTGGCTACCGTGATCGTCCAGGGTTAAGCGGAAGACTCACACCGTCTTGGCCATCTTATCATCCGATCGGAGCGGATCAAGTCCTGTGGGACGTTATGTCCGTTGGCAGGTTGCCATCGCCCTTTTGGGCATCGTATTGCTGTCGGCGTTGCTGGCCTACTCCGCGTACAGCTTCACCAACGTCATCGTTCCGGATCGCGGTGGGACTTTCCGCGAGGGCGTGGCTGGGAGCGCTCAATACATCAATCCCTTGCTCTGCCATTATAACGAGGTCGATCAAGATCTCTGCGCGTTGGTATTCAGCGGGCTTACCCGCCTCGATCAGCACGGCCAGGTGGTCCCCGATCTGGCCGACGGCCCACCCCAAATCTCTCCGGATGGCCTCTCGTACACCTTTCGGCTCCGACCGGGCCTGCAATGGCATGATGGCGCTCCCATTACCGCGGATGATGTGCTTTTCACCGTCCGCATGATGCAGGATCCGGACTTCCCCGGGGCCCCTTTTCTGGGGGATCTCTGGCGGACGGTCGAGGCGGAGAAGGTGGATGAGCTCACCGTTCGCTTCACTCTCTCCCAGCCGTTCACGCCCTTCCTGGACTATACGACGATGGGGCTCCTGCCTCAGCATCTGTGGAGCTCCGTCCCGGCGGGTCAGCTGCTCCAATCGCAGCTGAACACCCAGCCCGTGGGCAGTGGCCCCTTCCAGGTGACAGAGGTCAACGCGGATCGCATCCGCCTGGAGCCGAGCCCACGCTATCGTGGCCCCCTGCCCTATTTGACCGCGCTGGAGTTCCGCTTCTATCCGGATTACCCAAGCCTGTTCGAGGCCTTCGTCCGTGATGAGATCGACGGGATCAGCCGCATCCTGCCGCAGGACCTGGCCCAGGCGGAGGCCCGTGAGGATCTGCAGATCTTCTCCGCCCCCCTGTCCGGCTATGTGATCATCCTGCTCAATCTGCAGAATCCGAACGTCCCCTTCTTGCAGGACAAGGCGGTTCGGCAGGCTTTGATGTATGCGCTGGATCGTCAGAAATTGATCGACGAGGTGCTTGCGGGACAGGGGCTCGTGGCGCACAGCCCTGTGATGCCCTATAACTGGGCGTATAACCCCGAGGTGAAGCGGTACACCCAGGATGTGGAGCAGGCTCGTCGTCTGCTGGAAGAGGCCGGTTACGTGGACGGGGATGGCGATGGCGTGCGCGAGAAGGACGGTCGGCCGTTGCGTCTGATCCTGCTCAGCGATGATGACCCCGCGCGCCAGCGTCTGGCGCAGGCCATCAGCCAGGCGTGGCGGGTGATTGGGGTGGAGGCTGTGCCCCAGGCGGTGAGCTTCACGGGGCTCGTCAGCGATTTCGTTTACCCTCGTGAGTTCGACGCCGCCATCGTGAGCTGGGAGCTCGCCGGGGATCCGGACCCGTATCCGCTGTGGCACTCCACCCAGGCCACGGAGGACGGCCAGAATTACGGCGGGTGGTCCAATCCTCGCGCGGATGAGATCATGGAGCAGGCGCGGTCCATCACGGACATCGAGGAGCGCAGGGCCCTCTACGCCGAATTTCAGGAGCTCTTCGCGGAGGAGCTACCCGGACTCCTGCTTTACTATCCCGTGTACACCTACGGAGTCAGCAGCAAGGTCCACGGCGTCGAGATCGGCCCCCTGAATACGCCCAGCGATCGCTTCCGAACGATCGCCCGCTGGTACATCGCCACCCGGCGTGTGACCCTGCCCGAGGCTCGGGCAGGCGCCTCTGCGGCGACGCCGCCCTCTCAGGCCCCGTAGCCTTGGCTTCACCCTCTTTCGCGGGGATCGTCCCATCGCTTACACGATCATGTGCATTTCCCTTGGGAGGCCTTCCTCTTTGGGGCTTTCTGCGCCAAGGGCCCCTCATCAGGTGCCTGCCACGGGGATACACCTCTCCCATCACGAGTACGCGATTGCGTATCCAAGAGGGTGGAAATTTCGCGAGACGTCCACGATGCCCATCGCAAGCCCACAGGGGAAGTGCGGAGGGATCTCCCTCCGCCAAAACATCCTCTTTTTCCGCTTTGCACCTGTCCTTGCCCGGCCTGATTCGGGTGGGCAGGGCCGGGCAAGGCAGGTGAGGGGCGGAAACCGGGAGGTTTCTTTTGAGGGGCTGCGCCCCTCAAAGCACCCTGCTGTATTTCCACCGAAAAAGATACACTACCTCCCCCGGGTACGCATTGGCCTGCCCCGGGAACGATGTTATAATAGCTCCCGCGGCACCCCGTGTGGTGGGATTTCCCTCGTTGCGGTACAGGATGCGATTTGATGTGAGGATGTGGCTAAGAGGCGCTACCTGGGTTGAGGGGCTCAGATGGCGCCGTTCGTATGATGCCAATGCTGACGGCTTGAGGTGAACGGGAGGAATCTTTCCCCAAGAGGGCGGCTGTTCAGAGGAGGGGGGCGTTGGATACGACACAGTTGAGCCAGATGGTAAGCTGGCTGGATGAGGCGCACCGCAAGGACCGGGATGAGATCACCCGGCTGCAACAGCTGTTGGAGGCGCAGACGGCGACCATCCAGGAGCAATCGCATCGGATACAGGACCTGGAGGGCCGGCTGGCCAGCGTTCAGGCCCAGCTCACCCGTTTCGAGCAGTTGGAGCAATCCATCGAGCAATTCAAGAACGAAGTCGGCCTGATGATCGAGCGCCTGGAGGAGGAGATCCTGCGAAATCAGCGGGAGCTGGAGCGGGCGCGAGTATCGGATCGCGAGGCGATGGCGCGATCCATCAGCGAGATCCGGCGAGACCTGGCGCGGTTTAACCGCGTCGAGGAGGAGCTGGACGTGCGGAAGGCGGAGGATCAACGGCTCAGCGAGCAGCTCATGGACTTGCGCCAGCAGGTGGCCACGATGAGCAAAGATCTCGACGAGCGCACCCGTGATCTTCCGTATATCTCTGAGCAGCGCAATCAGGACGCCAAGCGCATCGCCCAGCTGCAGCAGGAGACAATCGAGCTCTTCAAACGCGTGGACACGGTGGCCAATCGGCTTCCTCTTCTGGAGGCGAGCATCCAGAAGGCCACCCAGGCGGTGCAGGCTCTGGCGCCGCTCCCCGCGGAGCTGAAACGCTCTCAGGAGTCCTTTATCGAGCAGGTCAAGCTTGCCCAGGTGGAGCAGGAGCGGCAACTGCGCGATTTCCGTGATGAGATGACGGAGTATCGGGACATGATCGAGGCCCAGCGCAGACGCCTGCAGGACCTGGCGGAGGCCGCCGAGGAGAGCAAGCAGGCCGTCCAACTGATCGAGCAATTCCAGCAGACGATCCAGCGTGAGCAGAAGCAGGTGGCTGAGCTGCAGCGGTTGGCGGAGGAGCGCCAGCGGAGGGCCTGGGAGACCTTCCAGGAGGAGTATGAGAAGCGCTGGCAGAAGGAGCTCATCAACTGGCAGCAGCGTTGGCAGCGACAGGAACAGCTGAACGAGACGATTTTGGGCCGCTTCCCTTCGATGGAGGCGCAGTTGAAGGAGCACGCCGCGCATATCCAGCAGCTCTGGCATCTCCAGGAGGAATATGGATCCCATCGCCTTCAGGAGGCGCAGAGGTGGCTGGATGCCCTGGAGGCTGCCCTGGATAAGCGTGATGAGATCGAGGCGGCGGAAGGAGACCATGCCGGGTCGACGTAGCGTCCGTAAGATCCGGCAAAAACGATCATAAGGCTTTCACGCAAGGGCGGTCGGTAGCATACGGCCGCCCTTCCCCCATCAAAGCGAGCGAGGCAGATCTATGCACGTCATCGGGACCGCCGGGCATGTCGATCACGGGAAATCGACTCTCGTCCTGGCGCTCACGGGTATTGACCCCGATCGTCTGAAGGAAGAGAAGGAACGGGAGATGACGATCGATCTGGGGTTTGCCTGGCTCACCCTGCCGGATGGCGATACGATCGGCATCGTGGATGTGCCGGGGCATATCGACTTCATCAAGAACATGCTGGCCGGGGTGGGCGGGATCGACGCGGCGCTGCTGGTGATCGCCGCGGACGAAGGGGTAATGCCGCAGACCCGTGAGCATCTGGCCATCCTCGATCTGTTGGCGATCCCCGGCGGCGTGATCGCCCTCACCAAGATCGATCTGATCGATGACCCGGAGTGGATGGATCTGGTGCGGGAGGATATCCGTGAGGCGGTGCGGGGAACCTGCCTCGCTGAGGCCCCCATCGTGCCCGTTTCCGCTCACACCGGGGATGGGCTGGAGGCGCTCAAGGATACTTTGATCCAGGTGCTCGCCTCGGTGCCGGCCCGGGGCGACCGGGGGCGGCCTCGGCTGCCCATCGACCGGGTCTTCAGCCTGCCGGGATTTGGAACGATCGTCACCGGAACGCTGATCGATGGTGCTCTGCAGGTGGGACAGGAGGTCGCCATCGTGCCCGGCCGCGGGGGGGAGCCGCTCAAGGCCCGCATCCGGGGGCTGCAGAGCTATCATCGTAAGACGGAGCGAGCGTTGCCGGGCAGCCGGGTGGCCATCAATCTGACCGGCGTGCACACGGACGATCTGGAGCGGGGGATGGTGGTGACGCTGCCGGGCGCGATCACGCCCAGTACGCTCATCGATGTGCGGCTCCGGGTGCTGCCCGATGCGCCCTTCCCGGTACGGCACAATTTCAACGTCGCCTTCTTCTCCGGCTCGGCCGAGGTCCTGGCGCGCACGCGGCTGCTGGACGCGGAGATCATCCAGCCGGGGGGCGAGGGATGGGTGCAGTTGCACTTGCAACGCCCGGTGGCGGTGCTTCCCGGCGATCGCTTCATCCTGCGGTTGCCCTCCCCGAGTTACACTCTGGGAGGCGGCGTGGTCGTGGATACCGCGCCGCGCCGTTGGCGCCGATTCCGGGAGGATGTCATCCAGCGACTGGAGATGTTGGCTCACGGATCCCCGGCGCAGCAGGTCCTGCACGCGCTGGAGGTCGTGGGACCGGCCCGCCTGTCGGATATCGTCGCCCAGAGCCAGCTTTCGACGGAGACGGTCAGGAAAGCTTTGCATGAGCTGGTTGAAGAGGGGAGCGTGGAGACGCTGACGGGGGAGCCCGTCCGTCTGGAGCAGGATGATCCGTTGCTCATCTCGGCGGAGGGATGGCGCCGTCTGCGGGAGAGGTTGACGTCCATCCTGGAGGACTATCACCGGCGCTATCCGCTGCGACCCGGCATGGCCCGGCAGGAGTTGAAGGGACGCTTGGAGGAGCGAGGACGGAGGTACAGCACCCGAGCGTACAATGAGATCATCGCTCGTGCCGAGCGGGAGGGGGTGGTCGAGGCGGACAACGCCCTGGTGCGGAAGGCCGGCTTCCGGGTCGCCTTTACCCCTGAGCAGGAGCAGTCGATCCGGACCCTGTTGGCCGCCTTCGAGCGGCAGCCTTACGCTCCGCCGTCCGTGGCCGACGCGATCGCCAGCGTGGGGGCGGATGTCTTCCAGGCGCTGATCGATCAGGGCCGACTGGTACGGGTCAGCGAGGATGTGGTCTTCAGCGCTTCCGCTTATGAGCAAATGGTCGCGGACGTGAAGGCGTTTATCGAGCGTGAGGGGAGCATCACCATCGCCCAGGTGCGCGATCTGTTCCACACCAGCCGGAAATACGCCCTGGCCTTGATGGAGCATCTGGATGCCCGGCGTGTCACCCGGCGCGTCGGCGATGTGCGGGTGCTGCGACGTTAATGGGGGCTTATCCCCAGGGGGTATCCGCGGCCTTGTAGACGATTTGTCCTCCGATCAGAGTCGCCTTCACTCGTGTGTCCAGGATCTCCTCCGCCGGGCAGGAGAGCACATCCCGGGATAGCACTACCATGTCGGCCAGCTTGCCTGGCT
>JAJRVX010000116.1:0-2612 GCA_024277095.1 Chloroflexota bacterium | reverse complement strand
GTCTATGCCCTGGCCGGCGGCGCGACCTCCGTGGTGAATATCGACACCTCCTATGAAGCCCTGGAGCTGGCCGAGCGGAACCTGTCCCTCAGCGGCTTTTCTGACGATCGGTACGAGCTGATCCAGGGAGATGTGTTCCAGATCCTGCGGGATTACCGTGCGGCGGGGGAGCGATTCGACGTCATCGTATTGGATCCACCCAAGTTCGCCACCACGCGAGGGCAGGTGGCGTCGGCCGCACGGGGGTACAAGGATATCAACCTCTCGGCAATGCGTTTGCTGCGACCCGGCGGACTGCTGGCGACGTTCTCGTGCTCGGGCCTGATCTCGTCGGATCTGTTTCAAAAGATCGTGTTCGGGGCGGCGATCGACGCCCGACGGGATGTGCAGGTCATCGGGCGCTTGGCGCAGGGATCGGATCATCCGGTCCTGTTGAGTTTTCCGGAGTCGGAGTATCTGAAGGGGCTGCTATGTCGGGTGTGGTGAGCGATCGGATGGGTGAGAGGCGTATGCGGGCGTATGATCTCGGCGTGGGGGCGGCTGTGGTGCGGGATGGTCGCGTGCTCCTGGTGCGGGAGGCGGCCGGGCCTCATGCGGGGACGTGGAGCTTCCCGAAAGGGGTGGTGGAGCCGGGCGAGACGGCGGATGAGGCGGCGCTGCGGGAGCTGCGTGCGGAGGCAGGGCTGGACGGCCGCGTGGTCGGCGTGGTGGGGCTGCGCACCCGCTCCCGACCCGGGTTCTCCTCCATCTTCGTCGTCTTCCGGGTCGAGGCCGATGGTGAGCCTAGACCAGATCGGCAGGAGGTCAGCCAGGCCCGCTTCTTCTCGCCGGAGGAGCTGCTTTCTCTGGAGCCCATCTTCCCGCTGACCCGGACGCTGGCGCTCCGGGCGTTGAACGGGCATGTGCCCCTGCACGAGCTGGAATGCCCTTCTTCAGGATCGGATTATAAGGTGTTCGCATGACGGGAAAACGGCGCAGCCTGTACGAGCGACGGGCCTCTTACTGGGCGGAGGACCTGGAGGACCGCACGTTCGAGATGGCCGTGCGGGAGCAGCTTGATCTGTTGGGGTGGGACTACGAGGATCACACGAAGGCGTTGCATCGGCCTGATTTCTTGATTCACACCCGGGTGCGTGGCGAGGTGGTGCGCGTGGCGCTGGAGGTGAAAGAGAAGCGACAGCGTTATCGCCCGCGCTGGGCCGAGCTGGCGGGAATCGACGAGCGCCATCTGTTGGTTCAGGACGAGGTGTCCGCCCGCCTGTTGCTGGCTTACGCCCCCAGAGCTTTCCTGTTGTTCTGGGATCATACGGATCCCGAGGAGCCGTACGTGCTCTACTCCATCATCGACCTCTTTTGCATCCCCCGGCGGCGTGTCCGCCGCCCGATCCGGCGCCAGGAGGCGAGGTTCAAGGCGAAATGGCTTCTGGACCGGCGGCACGGCCGTTCGTTTGCCCGATTGAGGGATGTGTTCGCTCACCTGAAGAACGCCCTGGCTAGAGACCTGGACGATGATCTGCGGCGCATTGACATCCACGGCGATTTCGTCGGTGAGACGGTCGAGACGCTGTGAGCGGGAGGGTGTGTCGCACTTCCTTCCCTGTCGGTGTGTCTTGCCTCCCCCTCCTTGAGTGTGGTAAAATGGCGCCGCAAGGGGTCGTTGACATGATTCATTGCCTGCAGGAGTGCCGTCAGTGTCGTGCTGGCGGCTTCTTCTCTTACGGCTCGGCCCCGGCCGGATCGTTCCCTCTGGTTTCATCTTCGGTATCCTCGCGGATGGGGTGAGAGGAGTGGGAGAAAGGCGCTCATGACGAATCAGCAACTCCTGGACGATGTGGCGCGCGTGTTGATCTCCGAAGAGGAGCTCCAGGCTCGCATCGCGGAGCTGGGCGAGCAGATCAGCCGTGATTATCAGGGGCGGGCGCTGTTGCTCATCGCCGTGTTGAAGGGGAGCGTGCTCTTTATGGCGGACCTCATGCGCGCCATTCACATCCCTCACGCGATCGATTTCATGGCGACGTCCAGTTATGGCAGCGGCACGGAGTCCAGCGGTGTGGTCCGTATCCTGAAGGACTTGGATGAACCCATCGAGGGGAATGACGTCCTGGTGGTAGAGGACATCATCGATACCGGGCGAACGCTGGATTACCTGCTGCGCATCCTGGAGGAGCGCAACCCGGCCTCGCTGCGGGTTTGTACCCTGCTGGATAAGCGGGAACGGCGGGAGGTCGATGTCCCCGTTCACTATGTGGGGTTCACCATCCCCAACGAGTTCGTGATCGGGTACGGCCTGGATTACGCTCAGATCTATCGGAATCTGCCGTTCATCGGCGTGCTGAAGCCGGAGGTGTACTCGCGTGGTCCATAAGGGCTGGTGGGGTGGCCTTCTCGTCCTGGCGTTGTTCCTGTGCCTGACGCCGGCCGTGGCCGCCTCCTCGGGCGAGACCTACATCGTCCGTCCGGGCGACACGCTGATTCGAATCGCCTCTCGCTACCAGGTCTCCGTGGAGGAGCTGGCCCGGGCGAATCGCTTGAGCGATCCCGACCTGATCGTGGTGGGGCAGCGGTTGACCATCCCGGGGACGGCCAGCTCCCCGATGGTTCCGATCAGCGGG
>JAJRVX010000115.1:0-3056 GCA_024277095.1 Chloroflexota bacterium | reverse complement strand
GTTAATGGGGGCTTATCCCCAGGGGGTATCCGCGGCCTTGTAGACGATTTGTCCTCCGATCAGAGTCGCCTCCACTCGTGTGTCCAGGATCTCCTCCGCCGGGCAGGAGAGCACATCCCGGGATAGCACTACCATGTCGGCCAGCTTGCCTGGCTCAAGCGACCCCTTGATCCCTTCCTCTCCGGCCGCGTAGGCGGCGCCCAGGGTGTACGCGTGCAGCGCCTCCCTCGCCGTGATGCGTTCCTGGGGTTGCCAGCCGTCGGGGCCGGGCGCCCCGTCCGGCATCCGACGCGTCACGGCCGCATACAGCCCCGCCAGCACGTCGAAAGGCTCCACCGGCGCGTCCGACCCGAACGCGAGGCGCGTCCCTGCGTCCAGCAGGCTGCGCCAGGCGTAGGCGAGTCGGCATCGCTCCGGTCCCCAGAACCGCTCCGCCATCTCCATGTCCGACGTGGCGTGAATGGGCTGCATGGAAGCGATGATGTCCAGCCGTGCCAGCCGGGGGAGATCGTCGGGGTGGAGCAACTGAACGTGCTCGATCCGATGGCGCAGTTGGGGGCGGCCCGCCCTCGCCTCCTCCGCTCGCACAGCCTCCAGGGCGTTGAGGATGCGCCGATTCGCCCGATCGCCGATGGCGTGCACGCTGACGGACAGCCCAGCGCGGCTGGCCTGTAGGGCATATTCTCGCATCTCATCCTCGCCCGTGACGGGCACGCCGCAATTCTCCGGTTCCCCGTCATAGGGATGCAGCATGTCGGCGGTACGGGATCCCAGCGCCCCGTCCATGAAGAATTTCACGCCGCCGATGCGCAGCCACTCATCGCCGAAGCCAGACTGGATCCCCGCTTCGGTAAAGGCCCTCAGCCGGGTGGCCGGTATATGCTGGAGCACGCGTATGCCCAACCCGCCGACGCGGCGCAACGCCTGGAACGCCCGGAATGCCAGCAGATCGTCGGTGTCGGAGATCTCGTGGATGCCGGTCAGGCCGGCCCGCCAGGCCAACGGCTGCGCCTCTCGCAGGGCGGCTACAGCCTGGTCGATCGTTGGCGGTGGGACCTCGTGTTGCACCAGCTCCACGGCCCGTTCGGAGAGGATGCCTGTGGGCTCGTCGGTGGCCGGGTCTCGCTCGATGCGCCCCCCGTGAGGATCGGGCGTCTCCCGGGTCACGTTCGCCAGGCGGAGCGTCAGCGAGTTCACCCAGATGGAGTGGTAGTCCTTGGAGTGGAGCAGCACAGGATGGCGCGGCGCGACGGCATCCAGCATCTGGCGGATCAGCCAGGCTGCCCCTGGCCATGCGTTGCGATCGAACCCGCCGCCCAGGATCCAGGCGTCCGGCGGGGTGACGGCGGCTCGCTTGGCCACACGCTCGAGGGCCTCCTCCGGCGAGGCCGCGTCCGACAGATCGATCCACTGCCGCCGGAGTGCCCACTGGGCGAAGTGAATATGCGCGTCGATGAAGCCGGGCACGACCGTTCGCCCTTGCAAGTCGATGATCTGCGTGTTCGGCCCCCTCAAGGGTCGGGTCTCCTCGTCCGTTCCGACGGCCAGGATCCGGTCGCCACGAATGGCTACTGTCGTTGCAAATGGCAAGGCCGCGCTCATCGTATGAACGCGGCCGTTGGACAGGATCAGATCGGCTTCGCACGTGCTCATGCAGTCATTCCCCCACCACCGACCAGACGTTCATAGAGGTGCTGCAACTCCTCTTCGGAGTAGAAGTAGATGACCAGCCGCCCCCCTCTGCGCGAGCGGGAGAGGTTCACCTTCGTGCCCAGGGCGTCTCGGAACTGGGCCTCCAGCGCCCGGGTTTCCATGGCCAGGGGGTCGTCCTCCTCTTTGGCCTGCCCGTTGTCCGTGGCCTCGGCGGCCGCCATCATGCGCCGCACCAGCTCCTCCGTCTGGCGGACGGTGTAGCCGCGGCGGATCACCTCCTCCATCGCGGCCACCTGTGATGCCTCGTCCGGGAGGCTAAGCAGCGCCCGGGCGTGCCCCTCGGTGATCTTGCCGGCGCTCAGCGCCTCTTTCACCGGCTGGGAGAGGTTCAGCAGCCGGACGGGATTGGCCACGGCCACCCGGCTCTTGCCGACTTTGGCGGCCACCTGTTCCTGGGTGAGCCCGAACTCGTCCATCAGAGCGCGATAGGCGGCGGCCTCCTCCAGCGGGTTCAGGTCCGCCCGCTGGATGTTCTCCACCAGCGCCCATTCGAGCATGGCCTGGGGGGTGGCCTCCCGCACGATGGCGGGCACCTCTTTGAGGCCGGCCAACCGGGCTGCCCGCCAGCGGCGCTCTCCCGCGATGAGGGTGTAGGAGACGTCGGCCCCCAGGGGGGCGCGGGTGACGATCAGCGGCTGTATCACCCCGTGTTCGCGAATGGAGGCGGCCAACTCCGCCAGCGCGTCGGGATCGAGGGCATGCCGGGGCTGATGGGGATTCGGCCCGATCGCCTCAACCGGGATCTGGACAATGCCCGTCTCTTCCACTTCCGATGGCGTGGTGACGCTCGCGCTGATCAGCGCGCTCAGGCCACGCCCCAGACCACGCTTTGACATGCTCACTTTGCACCTCCCCCTGACGTCCTCTCGGCGGACAGTGACGGGGCACCCGGCTTCTGAGCATCGGAGCGGCGAGCGCGCATCGCGATCTCCTGCGCCAGGGCCGCGTAGGCCAGCGCTCCGGTGGAGCTGGGTGCGTAGGTCAGGATCGGCTCGCCATAGCTGGGCGCCTCGCTCAGGCGCACGTTGCGGGGGATGACCGTCTCGAATACCTGGTTGGGGAAGTGGCGACGCACTTCCTCCGCCACCTGCTGCGAGAGGTTGGTGCGGGCATCGTACATGGTCAGCACCATGCCCGCGATGCGCAGACCAGGGTTCAGCCGCGTCCGCACCAGTTGGATGGTCTGCAGCAGTCGCGTCAGCCCCTCCAGGGCCAGATACTCGCATTGCACTGGGATGATCACCCCGTCGCGAGCGGCCGCCAGGCCGTTGACCGTCAGCAGGCCCAGGCTGGGCGGGCTATCGATGAAGACGAAGTCATAGTGTGCCCACACCTGTGCCAGT
>JAJRVX010000114.1:0-3044 GCA_024277095.1 Chloroflexota bacterium | reverse complement strand
CGGCCAGGAGCAATCCCAAGGCCGAGGTCAGCCCCGGATATCGGGGGATCAGCACGTACGGGATGCCCAGCGCTGCGGCCAGAGCGGGCGCGTGCAGCGGCCCCGCGCCGCCGAAGGCCACCAGCGTGAAGCGGCGGGGATCGAACCCTCGCTCAACGGAGATCACGCGGATCGCCCGCTCCATGGTGGCATCCGCCACCCGCACGACGCCCAGGGCTGCTTGCTGGACGTCGACGCCCATCTCCCGGGCGAGCTCCCCCACGGCGGATCGCGCCCGGTCCACATCCAGCCGCATACGGCCGCCCAGGAAGTGATCCGGCTGCACCCGCCCCAACAACAGGTTGGCGTCCGTCACGGTTGGGGCCCGTCCCCGACCATAGCACGCCGGCCCCGGGTCCGCCCCCGCCGACTCAGGGCCGACCCGCAGCGCGCCGCCCACATCCACCCGGGCGATAGAGCCGCCCCCCGCGCCCACCGTATGGATGTCGATCACGGGAACGCCCACCGGCCAGCCGGCGATGCGGTACTCGGTCGTGTACTGCAGATGCCCCGGGCACAGCGACACGTCCGCCGAGGTCCCCCCCATATCCAACGTGATGATGTGATCGAATCCGGCCCGCTGGGCCAGGGCGAAGGCGCCCGCGACGCCGCCCGCCGGGCCGGAGAGGATGGTGCGCACCGGCTGGCGGGCGGCCAGACCGGCGCTGATGCTCCCCCCGGAGGACTGCATGATGCGGAGATCGCCCGCCAGGGCGCCGGACAGCCGGTTCAGATAGCGGGCCATGAGCGGCATCACATAGGCGTTGAGCACGGTCGTGCTGGCCCGCTCGAACTCACGGAACTCCGGCAGCACCTCGCTGGAGAGGGACAACGGCCAGCGATTTCCCAGACGCTGGGCGATCCGCCGCTCGTGTTCGGGGGCCAGGAAGGAGAAGAGCAGACATACGGCCACCGACTCCACGCCGGCGTCCGTCAGGCGCTGCGCGAGACGGTCGATCTCGTCCGGGTCAAGGGGCTGCAAGATGCGGCCGCGAGCGTCCACCCGCTCACGGACCTCGAAGGACAGGTCGGGGGGAACCAGGGGAGACGGGGGCAGCGCGTCCCAGTCGTACAGGACGGGACGATCCTGCCGACCGATGACCAGCAGGTCCCGGAATCCGGCCGTCACCAGCAATGCCGTCCGGGCCCCCTTCCCCTCCAGCACGGCGTTGGTGGCCACCGTGGAGCCGTGTACCACCGGGATGTCCGCGGGCAGTCCCATCTCAGAGAGGCCATCCAGCAACGCCCTGGCGGGGTCGGACGGGGTGCTGGGGCGCTTATACACCCGCAGACGGCCGTCCCGCAGCGCCACGAAGTCGGTGAACGTGCCTCCGATATCCACACCCAAGGTCATGCGGCGATGATACATGAAACGGAGGGGACACGCAAAGATGAGAGGACCCACGAAAAGAAAAAGGCCACCTGCCCATAGGTGGCCTCTCGAATGGACCCCGAACCCGCGCCGGGATCACTCCTCCTTTGGCAACAACACGACGCCCAACGCGCCCGGCCCGGCATGGACGGCGAACGCAGGGCCCGCCTCCTCCACCAGGATATTCTCTCGCATGATATGAAACTCACGGGCCAGACGCCGGGCGGCCTCCTCCACGAGCTCAGGCAGCCGGGTATGCGCCACGGCGATCTGCTCGATCGACCCCCAGCCTGCGGCCTCCTTCTCGATGCGACGTAACGCCCCCTTGAGCGAGCGCGCCGCCCCCACCAGCTTCAGCTCCCCTTCGACGATGCCGATGACCGGCTTGATGCTCAGGGCGCGACACATGCGATCCAACGCCGGCATCAAACGATTCAGGCGCCCGCCGCGCCGCACGTACTCCAACGTGTTCAACACCAGGCGCACCCGCAGGCGGGAGCGGACGTCCTCCACCAACTGGGTGATCTCGTCGGCCGTGCGTCCGGCCTGCGCGGCGATGGCTGCGGCCAGCACCTGAACCCCCATGCCCAGGGAGATCGACCAGCTATCGACCACGCGCACGCGGCCGGCGAACTCCTGCGCGGCCGCCCAGGCCGTGTTGAACGTGCTGCTATGCTTGCCGGTCAACGTGATGCACACCACATCATGGCCGGCATCGACCAGCCGCTCGAACACCTGATGGAACAGTCCAGGGGGCGGCCCGGACGTGGACGCCCGCTCATTGGGCAAGCGCCGCCAGAGGAGCTCCGGATCGAACTGCCCATGATAATATGTGTCATCCCCGATCTGTACGATCAGGGGCACGATGGAGATATCATAACGTGCCAGCAACTGCTCCGGCAGGTCACAGCCGGAGTCAGCGACAATCTTCACCGACCCCATCAACGGCCTCCCCTAAGGAACGGACGCTCGCCAGCCAGGCGGCCAAACGGTTACCCGGCTCAACCTTTCCACCTGACATCATTATACCATCTCCTCACCCCGAGGAGAAGAGGGAATCGCTCTTATTGAGAATACACGACATAGGGGAGTTGGCCCTTACTAAGGTGACTGATTTGTAGGGGCGCACGGCCGTGCGCCCTATTCGCATCAACTGAACAGCATAGCGAAGCCCCCGCCTGTCGCTTCTTCCCTCCACGGGCGGTCGCACCTGAAAGGGGAGGCCCCTCCGCAGGAAAACGCTTTTTCTCGCCTTCTACCTGCCTGGTTGGGGCTTTGGCCCGTGGCCTCCGGCTCCACGGGGCAGGTGAGGGGCGGAAAATAGAGTTCTTCGGAGGGGCGGCAGCCCCTCCGAGCCACCCCAGAAATGCGGGGCCACGCTTCCATATCGCTTAAGTTGATACCAATGGGGCGCAGCGGCGTTGCGCCCCTACATCCAGGACGTGTGATAGGGGGGCATGTCGCTTCTCGCTGATTCCCTCGCAAAAGTGTCCGGTAGTTAGAGTGTCAAGTCCTGAAATACGTTTACAACAAAAAGGGGGGAAAAGGGGGCAAATCATCGGGAATCCTCCTGCGGACCAGGCACCCACACGACCTCTGCGCGCACATCACCCCGGTATACGGCGAGCGGGGT
>JAJRVX010000113.1:0-6055 GCA_024277095.1 Chloroflexota bacterium | reverse complement strand
CTCGCCCAGGCGATCCAGCGCCTCCACCAGGGGTCTAACGCCCGCCCCCCGGCTCCGGGCCAGCACGCGCCCCGACTTCACCAGGACGAACTGCGCGCCCTCCCCGGTCAACAGAGCTTTAGCCAGCGCCATATCCTCTTCAAGGCTCATCGAATTCATTATACTGGCGCCCCCAGCACTTGTCCAATCCCAATTCATCCGGGTATAATCAGCCCATGTCAGGACACTTAAGAGAAATCGCGGCAGACCTGCAAACCCACTCCACGTGCTCGGATGGGACGGACACGCCGGCCGAGCTGGTGCAAAAAGCCGCCCAACAGGGGCTTCGCGCGATCGCTCTGACGGATCACGACTCGATCCTGGGAGTGGAGGAGGCGTTAGCCGCCGGCCGCGAACACGGCGTGGAGGTGGTGCCCGCCCTGGAGTTCAGCACGCAGCAGGAGCCGGAACGGGGCCTGATCGACATCGACGTCCTGGGCTACTGGATCAACCCGAGCGACCCCGGCCTGCGTGATACGCTGGAACGGGTGATGGCCGCCCGGCGTGAGCAGAAGATCGCGCAGATCAAGCGGCTGCAGGAACACGGGATCGAGATCTCCGTGGAGGAGGTGCTCGCCCTGGCAGGCGGCGTGCCGGGACGCCCACACATTGCGGAGGTGGTATGGCGCCGAAATCCAGGACGCTTTCGATCCAAGCAGGAGATCTTCGATCAGCTCCTCTCCCCCCGCAGCCCGACCTACGTCCCCCGATCCTTCTCCCTCACCGTCAAGCAGGCGATCGAGGTCATCCTGGCCGCGGGTGGACTCCCCGTCCTGGCACATCCCGGCTTCTACACCCACATCCAGGATATCGAACGTGTGATCCGCCAACTGCAGGAGGCTGGACTGCGAGGCATCGAGGTCTGGTATCCCTATCGGCAGGTGCATGGCGAGGAGATCTCCGCCGCACAGGCCAAGGCCATGGTCAAGCAGTTCCAGCGGCTGGCGGCGAAACTCCACCTGTTGGCCACGGGTGGATCCGACTATCACGGTCAACGCACACCCCACATCCGCCTGGGCGAGTGCGGGATGACGTGGGAAGATTATCAGGCGCTGAGAGAGACGGCCAGACAAGGGATATGAAATCAGCCAACGAGATGGCGGAACCCGAACGCGTGACGGAGATCCTGCGGCGACTGGAGGAGGCCTATCCGGCCGCTCAATGCGCCCTGCGTCACACCAACCCACTGGAACTCCTCGTGGCCACGATCCTCTCGGCTCAGTGCACGGACGAGCGGGTCAACCAGGTCACCCGGGAACTCTTCCGGAAATACCCTACCGTCGAGGATTACGCCCTCGCCAACCCGGAGGAACTGGAGCAGGATATCCGCCCAACGGGCTTCTATCGGAACAAGGCGCGACATATCCAGAACGCGGCCCGGATGATCCTCGAGCGCTTTGGCGGCCGGGTGCCGGACACGATGGAGGAGCTCCTGCAGCTCCCCGGCGTCGCGCGCAAAACGGCCAACGTCGTGCTGGGCGTCGCCTTCCACAAGGCGGAAGGCATCGTCGTGGATACGCACGTCAAACGCGTCTCCCGCAGGCTCGGCCTGACCCGAGAGCAGGATCCGAAGAAGATCGAACAGGACCTCATGCGCATCATCCCCCGCGAGCGATGGATCGACTTCGGCCATCAGATGATCTGGCATGGGCGGCAGATCTGCCAGGCCCGTAAGCCGGACTGCCCGAACTGCCCTCTGAACGACCTCTGCCCCTCATCCGAGATGTAGCCCTCCGCCCCTTTCCCCTTTATGTCCACCCTCCCACGACGTAAGGAGGCCCAACTGACCCTCGCGAGGCAAGCCCTTTCAGGCATCCCCGAATCGGATCGATGGCGAGCCTCCGTATTTTTACGATTCGCTTACTGATCTGGTACCCACGTCCTACCCCGCGGCGCCCATACCGGGACCAGAGTAACCTGGGGATATGCCCTCCCAACAGCTAGGATGGAATGAGAAGGGATACGCACTATGATGACATCCGAAAAGGCTTATGGGAGGGGTGTAGTATGAGGAAGAGTGGGCGGCTGCCCGGAGGAGGCTGGCTGCTCCTCATCCTGATCGCGCTGCTGGCAATGGGGCCGGTAGCGTCATCAGGGATCGTTTACGCCCGGGAGGACACGGCCAAGTATGCCCCCGGGAGAGTGATCGTCAAGTTTCGATCTCGAGCGACTTCCGATATCACCGGTGAGATCCAAGCGGACTTGGGCGGCAGGCTGGTCGATGAGCTGCCGCAACTGCGGATGGCCGTTTTCGAGTTCGATCGCCTGGATGTGATGGAGGCCATACGCCGGATCGCCGCCCGTTACGACGTGGAGTATGTAGAGCCCGATTACATCGGCTACCCCACATGGGAGCCGAACGATCCGGCCTACGTCTCCGGGTACCAATGGGCGCTGTCGAAGATCCAGGCCGCTCAGGCGTGGGACTATTCTCGCGGCCAGGGGGTGATCATCGCCGTCCTGGACACCGGTGTGGATGTGAACCACCCCGACCTGCAAGGCCAGCTCCTTCCCGGGTTCAGTTACACCACGGATACGACCGATGTGACGGATCGCTGTGGACACGGGACGCATGTGACGGGGATCATCGCGGCCAAGACCAACAACGGCGTTGGGATGGCCGGGGTGGCCCCCCTGGCGCAGATCCTGCCCGTTCAGGTGATGGATCGTTACTATCCCGACCGGGGATGCTATGGGTACTACAGCGACTTCGCTCGCGGCGTCATCTACGCCGTGGATCATGGCGCACGCGTGATCAACATGAGCTTCGGCAGCACGGCTTACTCATACTCCCTACGGGATGCCGTGGCATACGCGGCCAGCCAGGGCGTCCTCCTGGTCGCAGCGGCGGGGAATTACAACAGCGACACGCCATTCTACCCGGCGGCATTCGAGCAGGTGATGGCCGTCGCCGGCACGGACAGCAGTGATTCACGATACATATATTCGGACTTCGGCGACTGGATCGACGTCTCCGCGCCGGCCACCAAGATCTACTCGCTCTACACGGATGGCTCGACATCCTCCTACATCTCCATGAGCGGCACCTCGATGGCCGCCCCGCACGTCGCGGCCATCGCCGGGCTCCTGCTGGCCCAGGATCCCGGACGTTCGGCCAGCGATCTGTGGACGATCCTGGAGCAGAGCGCGGACGACCTGGGGGACCCCGGCTGGGATCCCTACTTCGGGCACGGCCGGGTGAACGCCTATCGGGCACTGACCGGTGCCTGGACCACCTCGGCCACACCAACCCCCACACCGACGGATACGCCCACGCCGACGTGGACGCCCACGAGCACCCCCACGGCCACGCCGCTGCCCACGGACACGCCTACACCCACGGCAACGCCACTGCCGACGAACACGCCTTCGCCAACGCCTACTTTCACACCCATGCCCACGAATACACCCACGTGGACGCCCACGCCGGTACCCACCAACACACCGACGCCCACGCCCACGTGGACGCCCACCTACACGCCCACGTGGACACCCACGTATACACCGACGCCCACGGCAACGCCGACAAGCACGCCCACGTGGACCCCAACGGCGACGCCCACGCACACCGCGACGCCAACACCTACCTACACACCCACGTGGACGCCCACGCCGGTACCCACCGACACACCGATGCCCACGCTGACGTGGACACCCACCTACACGCCCACGTGGACACCCACGTATACACCAACGCCCACGGCAACGCCGACAAGCACGCCCACGTGGACGCCTGCGCCGCCGGAGGCCACGCCGCCTCCGCTGCCCACGCCGATATGGACAACGCCCATGCCCGCTCAGATCGTCGCCGATCAACTGGAAGTGGGGCAGTTGCGCCAGCGAGATGTGACGCGCGGGTTTGAGGACCGCACGGTCTTCCAACGCGGCGACCGAATCGCCATCCTGACCCATCTGCTGCGGAACGATCAACCCGTCGAGAACGCGATGATCCTGCTCATTATCCAGGAGCCGGATGGCGACTTCATCCCGCTACAGGCCATCTCCGACGAGTATGGATACGCCGTCATCCGGTATCGCATCCCCCGACGCGCGCCGATGGGCACCTACGGGGTCCGTCTGGTGGATGTGGTCGGACAAAGTATCCAGCTTGACTGGGAGGATTCCGTCACGGAGACATCCTTCATCGTCCGCTAGCCTCCACCTGGCATTCCCCAGCCAAGGCGACCCGACGGAGGGCGCATGCGGAATTCAAAGGGGCGGCTGTTGAACAGCCGCCCCTCATCACGTCCCCCCCATCGTCCCCCACGCCTCACATCCGATGCGCACCTTTTCCCCTCGGTCAGTGTTATAAAGCCACGAGTAATCCATTCGACCACAAGGTCCCTCGCCAGGGAAATCGCCCCTATCCGACAAGAGCCCGAAGCAGGGCGTTGCCGCGGCGAGGGGCGGGCTTATGGAGCGGGCCTCCGATGGGACGGTTGCCCCTCGCACGCCCGGAAATCCGCACCTCACAGGAGACAAACGTTCTTACCAGGAGTGACGCAGAGTGATGATGAAGGATACACGCGTGGTGGTAACCGGCCTGGGCGCGGTCACGGCATTGGGCCTGGACGTGCCGACGACCTGGTCCGGCGTCCTGGCCGGGCGATCCGGCGTCGACCGGATCACCTCTTTCGACCCCAGCCCTTACAAGACTCAAATCGCCGCTGAGATCAAGGATTTCGATCCCACACGATATCTGGATCGCCGGACGGCGCGCCGTTTGGACCGCTTCACCCACTTCGCCGTGGCGGCCAGCCAGGAGGCCGTGCAGGATTCAGGGCTCGACCTGGCGAACGAGGATCCACGAGCGGTGGGGGTGATCATCGGCTCCGCTCTGGGCGGGCTCGGGACGCTGCTGCGAGAGCAGGAGATCCTCCGCACCCGCGGCCCCCGGCGTGTGAACCCGTTCTTCGTCCCCGCCATCCTGATCGACACCGCCGCCGGACAGGTGGCCATCGAGCTGGGAGTGCGCGGCCCGAACATGGCCATCGTCTCCGCCTGTGCGACAGGAAATGGGGCGATCGGGGAGGCGGCAGAGATCATCCGCCGCGGGGACGCCGAGGTCATCCTGGCCGGAGGCAGCGAGGCGGTCATCCATCCGATCACGCTGGCCGGGCTCAACGTCATGGGCGCCCTCTCCACCCGAAACGAGGATCCCCCGCGGGCCTGCCGCCCCTTCGACGCCCAGAGGGATGGCTTCGTCATGGGCGAAGGGGCAGCCGTGCTCGTCCTGGAATCGCTGGATCACGCCCTGGAGCGCGGCGCGCACATCTACGCCGAGATCCTGTCCTACGCGGCCACAGCCGACGCCTTCCATCTGGCCCAGCCGGCCGAGGACTCCGCCGGGGCCGTGGAGGCCATGGAAAAGGCCCTGCAGCGGGCCGGAATCCAGCCCACCGAGGTGCAGTATATCAACGCGCATGGCACCTCGACCGCGCTCAACGACCGCAGCGAGACGGCCGCCATCAAGCAGGTCTTCGGCGAGCACGCCTACCGGCTGGCCGTCTCCTCCACCAAGTCCATGACCGGACACCTCCTGGGAGCGGCGGGTGCCCTGGAGGCGGTGCTGTGCGTCAAGGCCCTTCAGGAGCGCGTTCTGCCGCCCACCATCAACTACGAACATCCCGATCCTGAATGCGATCTGGATTACGTACCCAACCAGGCCCGCCCCGCGCCGGACCTGAACGTGGCGATGTCCAACGCGTTCGGCCTGGGCGGACACAACGCCTGCCTGATTATGCGCCGATGGGAGGGTTCCTGACACACATGGGAAGCAGCCCTCCGGTCACCGACAGGATCGTATGCGATAGATAGAGGCGGGGGAGAGCACGGCCGCGTCAACGGGCTTCTCAAAGGGGCGGGAGCACGCGTGGCCGTGAAAACCTCGCGAAAGTCGCACGGAGTGAAACGCTGTGAGACGGTATGCGCAGATCATCGGCTGGGGCAAGAGCCTCCCGAATCACATATTGACGAACGACGACCTCGCCCGCATCGTGGACACCAGCGATGAGTG
>JAJRVX010000112.1:0-4465 GCA_024277095.1 Chloroflexota bacterium | reverse complement strand
TGGCGGTGCGGCCGGGCGTGGGAGCCCGGCCTGCTTGCGGTGGTGGGGGTGCGCTGTAGCGGCGGCAGCTCCCATGCTGCCGCCCGGATGAGGCGTGGCCGGGCGTGGGAGCCCGGCCTGCTGGTGCAGGTGGCGGTGCGGCCGGGCGTGGGAGCCCGGCTTGCTGGTGCTGCCGCCCGGATGGGGTGTTGGCCGGGCGTGGGAGCCCGGCCTGCTGGTGGTGGGGATGTACTGTCACACTCCCCAGTCTCGGGCGTATCGGAAGTCGCGGCCGATGGTGCGCCCGCTGAGTTTGGCGATCACGGGGATCGTCCGCTTGTACTGATTGCGTTGCACGATCCGCCACACCCGCTCCAGAAACGCCCGCTCGAACCCCAGCTCCATGGCCTCCTCGATGGTGTATCCCTGGTCGAAGAGGAGGAAGAGAGCCCGATCCACCTGCTCGTAGGAGAAGCCCATCTCGTCCTCGTCGGTCTGATCGGGCCATAGGTCGGCGGAGGGCGCTTTGGTGCGGATGGGCTCCGGTATGTCCAGGGCCGCCGCCAGCTGGCGCACCTGAGTCTTGTACAGGTCGCCGATGGGGTTCACGGCGCACGCGGAGTCCCCATAGAGCGTGGTGTATCCCAACAGGATCTCCGTCTTGTTGCCCGTGCCGACCACCAGGCCGTGCCAGGCCTCCGACAGATCATACAGGATGATCATGCGCTCCCGGGCCATGACGTTCCCGCGCCGTCGTCGGTCCATGTCCGGGAATCGCTCGAAGAGCGGCTCCACCATGGGGGTGATCTCCACCGTCTCACTGGGGACGCCTAGCTGGTCGATGAGGAGTTGGGCGTCGGCCAGGCTGGCCGGGCTTGATGTCCGGTAGGGCATGCGCACGGCCAACACGTTCTCTGGGCCCAGCGCCAGGGCGGCGAGTGTGCAGGTCAGCGCCGAATCGATGCCGCCCGAAACGCCGACGACGGCCTTTGTGTATCCTACCTTGGCCAGCTCCTCACGGATGAAGTCCGTCAGGATGCGCTGTACCAGATCGGTATCGATCTCCAGCGCCTTCTGGATGTCCATTTTGGCTATCTTCATGATCATCCGATTCGCCTCGCAGTGTCAGTCAAGCTTCGGTGATGGCCAGGCCATCGCGAAGATCAGATCATTCACGTTGGTGTTGGTGGGGCCGGTGATGATCAGATCGCCCAGTGCCGAGAAATAGTGATAGGAGTCGTTGTCCGCCAGCGCGGCCTCGGCGTCCAGCCCCAGCGCCCGACCGGCGCTCAGCGTCCGCCCAGTGGCCACCGCGCCCGCCGCGTCGGTGGGGCCGTCGGTTCCGTCCGTCCCCAAGCTAGCGATGGCCACGTCTGACCAGCCGTCCAATGCCAGCGCGGCCGCCAGCGCCAGCTCCTGGTTGCGTCCCCCCTTGCCCTGCCCGCGCACGGTGACCGTCGTCTCGCCGCCCAGGATCAGGCAGGCTGGCCGGGGCAGCGGCGCATCCGTCTGCGCCTCCTCTTTGACGAGCCCGGCACATACCCGGGCCACCTCTCTCGCCTCCCCCTCCACGAATGTGGTCAGTACCAGCGTCGAGAACCCCAGCGTTCGGGCGCGATCGGCGGCCGCGTGGGCGGCGATCCGATTGTCGCCCACGATGACGTTCTGAACCCGTTGGAAGCAGGGATCGTCGGCCTTCGGGGTGTCCGGGATCTCGCCTGCCATCCCCCGGCGGAGATGGGCAATGATGCTGTCGGGAGCCTGCTCCACCACGCCGTAGCGCTCCAATACGGCGTACGCGTCGTGGAAGGTGCTGGGATCGGGGACCGTGGGGCCGGAGGCGATCACGTCCAATGGGCTGCCGACCACGTCCGAGAGCATGAGCGTGATCACGGTGGCCGGGGCCGCCTGGCGCGCCAGTTGCCCCCCCTTCAGCGTGGAGCAGTGCTTACGCACCGCGTTTACCTCATTGATGGTGGCGCCGGAGCGGAGCAGCAGCCCGGTCAGCGCCTGTTTGTCCTCCAGGGTGATCCCCTCCGCCGGGGCCGGCAACAGGGCGGAGCCGCCGCCGGAGATCAAGCAGATGACCAGATCGTCGGGGCTCAGATCTCGCAGCCGGCTCTGCAGACGTTGTACTCCGGCCAGCCCGGCCTCGTCAGGGACCGGGTGCCCGGCCTCGATCAACTCGATCTGGGGGGGGACCGCGGCGCGTGAGGAGGCGGGCGGGGGATCGCCGCCGCGTCCGAATCGCACCTGCCAGGACCCTGCCGCGGCCGTGTGACCGTATTTCACGATGACCGTTCCCCCCGTGATCCGATCGCCCAGGATCTCGGCCACGGCCGCGGCCATGGGGGCGCCGGCCTTCCCCCCTCCGATCACGATCACGCGCCGGAAGGCGTTCAGGTCGTAGGTATGTCCATCGACTTCCAGGATGTGATCGTGGCGACGCATGTGGCGTCGTATCGCCTCGGCCGGGTCCACCGCGGCCAGGGCGGCGGCCATGATCTCGGCCAGCTGCTGACGGCGATCTGCATGAAGCGTCTCGGTGTTCATGGGCGACCTCCACGGATACCCACTGGTATCAAGTTAAGCAATACGGAAGCGTAGCCCCGTATCTCCGGGGTGCTTGGGGGGGCTACCACCCCTCCGAAGAGATCTACTTTCAGCTCCTCACCTGCCCTCTGGGGCCGGAGGCCACCGGCCAGAGCCCCAACCAGGCAGGTAAAAGGCGAGGAAGAGAGTTTTTCTGCTGGGGCTTCTGGCGTGTGCCTGGATCGGTCGGGTCGTCATGGGGTGATCTCCGCGAGCACTTCTGTGACCGCCTGCTCGGGCGTGGTGCGGCCGGTGATGACCTCGCGTTCCGCCCACTGCAGCGCCCGGGAGATGGCGGTGAAGGCCTCGTAGTGCGGGCGGGGTTGGGCGGCCTCCAGTTGCCAGCGGACGAAGGAGACGTAGAGATCCTCCTCGTCCCAGAGCGCCAGGGCGGCGCGACGGGTGGGCAGCCGATGGTTGGCCAGCGTCCACGTCCCCATGTGCTCCGGCTGCAGGAGCCATGCGATCAGCCGGGCGGCCGCCTCCCGGCGTTCCGGCTCTCGGGCGGTGATGGCCAGCATCCACCCATGGCTGATGGTCACGGTTCGGCCGTCCCACGTCGGCGTGGTGGCGTATCTCACCCATCCGGCCTGGGGCCGGGTGCTCATGAACTGTGAGGCGCGTACCTGGGCCATCTGGACCTCGCCGTCCAGGAGGGCCGCCCAGCACGCGCCCGTGTCCGGCAGTGCCAGCACGAGCTCTGGGATGCGATCGCTTTGTCGAGCGGTCGCCAGGAATTCCAGTACGCGGCGCAGCGCGAGGGCATCCACAGGGGGATCGGCGTCCGGGTCGAAGCGGCCGCCAGCTCCCAGGTATTGGATCAGGAAGTGATCGTTCACCCGCCCTTCCTCCATCGCCCCGGGGATGGCGTAGGTGACCTGGCTGGAGAGGAGCTCTTCCCACGTCTTGGGCGGCGTGGCGATCACGCGGCTGTCGTAGGCCATATGCTCGACGTCGGCGTCCCACTGGAGGCCGAAGAGCTCGTCGCCGATCTGTCCCGCCTGCTGTGCGAAGGGGAACAGATCGTTTCGGATCTCGTCGGACACGAGGGAATCCAGGGGGTGCAGCAGCCCCGCTCGGGCGGCGATGGCCAGCTCATCGCTGTGGATGGTGACCAGGTCGGGCAGCACGGAGGGCGCGGCCGCGGAGGCCGTGCGGAGGAAATCCAGGATGCCGCCCTTGCCGAAGGGCTTCTTCAGGACCACGTGCACGTTCGGCTCCCCCGGTTGCTGGGAGAAGGCCTGGATCTGTTCCTGGAGCACCTGGGCGGCGGGTGAGTCTGAAAAGGGCCCCGGCGCGTGGTCCTCCGGGGTCCACCAGACCAGCGATCGGACGGAGCGGCGGGACGACGGCGGTGTGGGCGTAGTCGCGGGCGGCGTCGACTGCCGGGTGACCTCGCCCGGGGTGGGGGTGGACGGAGGAAGGGATGTGGGGCGCGAGGAGGGCCGATCGGATCGGCCGAAGGGCACGTCGCAACCCACCAGCGTCGAGACGACGAGTGCCAGGCACATGATGATCGAGATCATGGGGCGATCACGTCGATGGTGGCTCACGGCTTTCCTGCCCTCCCCCGAGGTATAAGAGCGTGTCTGAGGAACCCCGCGGCTCCTGCCATGGGAAACCCCTCCGGGAAAGGCCTCCCTCCCGCCTTCGACCTGTCCGGCCCCGGCGCAATTCCCCCGGAGAGGGCCGAGAGGCGGGTGCAAGCTGAAAACGTGGGGTTTCTGTACGAGGAATGATCCCCTCCACGCCTCTCCCTGTAGAGCGCGCAGTTGAGGGTTGCCCCCAGGCACCTTTGAGCGATCCGATAAAGGCAAGCCCTGGATTGGCGCGATCAATCCAGGGCTTGTGTGGGTCCGTGATCTCCTGGGTTAGCGGGCTCGGATGGTCACCC
>JAJRVX010000111.1:0-4375 GCA_024277095.1 Chloroflexota bacterium | reverse complement strand
GGAGAATAGACTCACAACAGCCATGCTCTTTACACCTCAGGATCGTATACGAGTTCTGTCTTCTTACGATTGACCGCCTCTATGATGTTCGTTACGCCATGTTCGACAATCCGTGATTGGATCTCATCCCATTGCTTGGTTTCGTCGGTCACAGAGATATGAACATTAACTTCTGCGCTGGCACCTGTTCCCCACGCACGTAAGCCAAGGCCCGGCGTTCTCTTCGGCTGCTTCTGCAGCACTCGGATAGCCTTTCGTGCTGAAATGACACGAAACACGGGTATCGCCACGTTGCGGGAGAACTCGTCCCAGTGCCGGTCCACCATGGAGTACACAAATCTGTCTTCGGCATCGCGGATAAGTGGCCCTGCGTACTTGGAAAGAATCCTCCACACATACGCTTCTTCAGCAGAGAACCGCGTTACCAATCCTCTTTCGATCTTCGCCTTGAGTGTGTAATCGATGCAGATAGCATAGATAAGGTTTGGCTCCTTTTCGATGGCGTCATATGCCTTGTAGGCAGGGATCGGAATGCAGTCATCAGGATCAAGTCCGACGAGGCTCGCCGCATTCTCAAACCTGGTTCCTGCATTCTTGACATTGACCGGAAGTTCGAGACCACCCTCAATGATCGTGAAGTCGATAAGTGTGTGGCCTGTGAAACGCTCATCGCGGTAGTCAACTGTGGGTCGAGCCTCCCGAAGGTCATCGAGTGCATCGAGGAACTGGCGCTCCGTCACCGCGGCTGGAAACATCTTGGTTATCGGATTCTCTGCGGACCCCGTACGCTTTCTCTCCTCCAAGAATGATTCGAAATCAACGTCGCGCAAAGTCTCAACAATCTCACGGCTTCGCTTCAATGTAAGAGGACTCGACTCATATAGTCTGCGTGCTGTCTCCTCTTTCTGGGCACCGTTCCGCAAGGCAACCTGCGCCTTCGCAAGCTGCGCACCGACCCAGCGGGAGTCGCCGAGAATTTGAGCTACGTACTCAGATGACATTCGATGGTCCTATTCTGTGTGTCTGCCCAACTCTGAAGTCGACGTCCGATGTGACAGGGCGGATTACGTCAGATGTGACGTGTAGCACGCTGTCGCAGGGGGGGCGTCCGATAAAGGTTCTTGAATTTCCTCGTAGCAGTGGAATATTGTGTGGCGAAAAACGGTCACGCCCAGGAAGGGCTTATACATCAGGATGGTATGGCCAGCAACCCGAGACTTCTCGATCTGGTGCGGGAGAAACTGCGTCGGAGGCAGTACAGCATCCGGACGGAACAGGCGTACGTGGCGTGGATTCGCCGGTTTATCCTGTATCACGACAAGCGCCACCCGAACTCCATGGGAGCGCCGGAGGTGGAGGCTTTTCTCACCCATCTGGCCGTGGACCGTAGGGTTGCGGCGTCCACTCAGAACCAGGCATTCAGCGCCCTGCTGTTCCTGTATCGAGACGTTTTGAAGCAGGAGCTGGGTCGGCTCGATGGTGTGGAGCGGGCGAAACGGCCGGCGCGCCTGCCGGTGGTGCTCACCCAGGCGGAGGTTCGTGGGGTGTTGGCTCATCTCGACGGACAGTACGGGCTGATGGCGAGCTTGTTGTACGGCACCGGGATGCGGTTGATGGAGTGTGTGCGGCTGCGGGTGCAGGATGTTGACTTCGAGTACCGGCAGATCACCATACGCGACGGTAAAGGGGGGAAGGACCGGCGGACGATGTTGCCGGAGTCGGTGCTGGTCCCGTTACGCTCGGCGCTGGACAAGGCGCAAGCGCTACACGAGGAGGACCTGGCAGCCGGGTTTGGGGAGGTCTATCTACCGAATGCGCTGGCCAACAAGTATCCGAATGCCGGCCGAGAGTGGAGATGGCAGTACGTGTTTCCCGCTCGCCAGCGATCCATCGATCCCCGGTCGGGCAAGGAGAGACGCCACCACGTGGACGAGCAGGGGCTGCAACGGGCGGTGAAGCGAGCGGTTCGGGAGGCGGGGCTGACCAAGCGGGCGACGTGTCACACCTTGCGCCATTCGTTTGCGACCCACTTGCTGGAGAACGGCTACGACATCCGCACGGTGCAGGAGCTGCTGGGCCACAAGGATGTCGCGACGACGATGATCTACACGCACGTGCTCAACCGTGGCGGGAAGGGGGTGCGGAGCCCGTTGGATCGGTGAGTGGCCGGGATGGAGGTGAGGGAGAGCTGGCCGGCCGTGTCGGTCCCGGCGCCCTCACCCCGTTCCTCTCCCGGGGGGCTGATCGTTACCTGCATCTCCTTGTGCTGGGGACCATGGGCGATTCATTTCCAGGGAGAGGTAGGAGTCGGTTGTACCGGTGATCCGCGCCAAAGGGGCGGCAGGTCCTTCGGGCCTGGGTGGCCGAAAGGATTCGGCTCCTACCTCGACTGGGTCCGGGACGATCGCCGAGGTCTGCCATCGGGGTCTTCAGCGAGTCGTTGTGGGACAGTGGTAGTCCGGGGGGAGAGGGAGCTTGGCCAGGGGGCTTTGGTGGTTCTTTGAGCGCAGGGGAGGGGTAATCAACGGCGCGCGGGGAGACTCATCGACTTGTGAAAATCATCGGGATCGATCATCGGGGTCAGGCTTCGCTTATTGCATTATTGTTCAAGACATCTTCGGATCTCCCGGCCACGGCGTGCCAATAATGCAATAAGCGAAGCCTGACCCCCCCATGAGCCGCCACTCGCCCGTCGAGCGCGGCGCTCGTGGTGATTCCGAAGCCGGGAATGGAGTCGATGAGACGGGCCAACTCGGAGCCCTCGGCGAGCTGGGCACAGGCGGCCTCCGGGGCATCGATCTGCGTCAGCAAGTCGAGGATCCGACGGGCGTCGGCCACGATTATCGGCCCCACGTAGGCCGCCTCGGGGGCGAACGGAGCCCGGTGTTGCCATCCGCGGATCGCGGCGGCGTACTTCTGGCCCACCCCACGGATCTTCAAGACGGTGTTTGGATACCGTGCCCACTCCGACAGTTGGGCCGCTCCTTCGGACATAATCCGAAGGTAGACTCCATGAGGTGACTCCCCTACGGCCTTCCCCTCCTGTCGCCGATGGGGAGGGGGATGGGGCGCGGGGTCGTGCCCATGGATCAGGAGGTTGCGGTGGCGGATCACGAGGCGATGGAGCGGGTGGTGGCGCGGGAGCGCGACGGCAAGGCGGGGATCCCCTTTTGCTGTCTGCGCCACGGCGGGCGGCGGCTGGCGGTGCCGGTTGAAGAGCTGCGCGCCATCCTCACCCCGGGGCCGGTGACGCCCCTCCCGGATGCGCCGGCCCATCTCCTTGGGGTGATCCACTGGCGCGGCGAGGTCCTGCCGCTGCTCGACGGCGACCAGATCCTCGGGCCGGGCGACGGGGCGGAGCGGTTCCTCGTCTTCGAGAACGCCGGCGTGCCGGTGGCGGTGCGCCTCCATTCCGCCGCCGCCCTCACCCACGTGGCCCCGGAGGAGGTGGTGGAGCCCGAGGGGATCCAGGTCTCCGACCACACCCGCGCCCTCTTCCTCCATCAAGGAGAGATGGTCGAGGTGGTCGAGGTGGCCGGGCTGCTCGACGCGTATCGAGTTTGAGCCGGCCGGCGGCCAGCCGCATTCAGCTCTCAGCGGAGGGGAGCCGGGGGGGCCGGTTGAGAAGGGTGCTTGCGGTCGCACCACGGCCCCCGGTTCGCTTGCTGGAGGAGGCGTAGTGTCCGCTGTCCGCTGAATGCCTCACCCATAAGCCATAACGCCCACGTGCCGATGAGGGGGGGATGGAGCCTCATGCCGACATCGACACGACCTCGACCCGCATCGTCTCTACCCCACCGGTGCGCCATCTCTCCCTGCGTCTGCCGCTCATCGCGGGGGTGGCGCTGCTGTTGACCGGCTGCTTCGCCGCCGCCCTCTTCTGGGTGGCGGGGGGCGGGGCAAAGCTCGGGCAACAGGCAGCGGAGGGAAGGCTGGCGACCCTGCTCCTCTCTGCCGCCTCCGACCTCGCCAACGGTGATGAGGCGGAGGCGGTGGTGCGCCGCCTCACCGCCACCGAGGCGGTGGTGTACGCGGTCGTGGTGGCCGACGACGAGGTGGAGGCGGCAAGCCTGCCCGCCTCGGTGGAGGAAAAGGAGCTCCTCGCCGATCCCCCCAAGGGGGCCGGGGGGGTGCGGCGGCTGCGGCTCCACGGGGAGTCCTACCTGGAGGGGGCGGTCACCGTGGCCGACGGCGAGGTGGTGCGTGCGGCGATCCGGCCACCGTCCATCCCCGTCCTGTTTCGTGACCGTCTGGTGGTGGCCGTTGCTGTGGCCCTCGCCGGGGTGGTCCTCGCCTGTCTTTGGATCGGCCTCGACCTTGGCCGGCGGGTGGTCGCCCCGCTGGCGCGGGTGCAGGCGGCGGTGCGTGGCCTCGG
>JAJRVX010000110.1:0-3831 GCA_024277095.1 Chloroflexota bacterium | reverse complement strand
TTGGCGTATGCCACCCCGCTCGCCGTATACCGGGGTGATGTGCGCGCAGAGGTCGTGTGGGTGCCTGGTCCGCAGGAGGATTCCCGATGATTTGCCCCCTTTTCCCCCCTTTTTGTTGTAAACGTATTTCAGGACTTGACACTTCGCCCTTTCAGGTCTCTCCATCGCAGAAGCAGCGGCATTTCTCAGACATGTTCATCGGGATGACTACCGTGGGGCTATTGACCATTGGGGAGAGATGAGGCATGTTTATAGCGTATGAAAGCATATCAAACGCCTCACTCTCCACAGACCGACCCTTCGCGGACCGACGATCGCGCGGGGCTTAGCCGTTATATCTGGTGGCTGGGGGTCCCGCCCCGCCGGGCGCGATCCCTGTTTTTCGTTCTGGGCACAACGGCTCTTTACGCGGTGCTGTTTGTCCCCGTTTTTCGCGCCCTGGGGCCGCAGACGGTCATCCTCTCCTTGGTCCCCGTGCTGTCCGCCGGCAGCTTTTTCGGCATGCGGGCCGGGGCACTCGTGGGCTTCTCGATCTTCTTCCTGAATTTCCTGCTCGTCGCCCTGGTTGCCCAGGGCGTGCGGGAGGAGTATCTCCTCTTTCAGAGCGGGGTTCTGTTCGGCTCCCTGTCCATCGCGTTGGTGGGAACGCTCATCGGGCGGTTTCACGATCTGCATGAACGGGTGAAACGGGAGTTGGCGGAGCGCCAACGGATCGAGGGGGCGTTGTGGGAGTCCGAGGAGAAGAGCCGCTTGCTGATGGAGAACGCGAGCGAGGCCGTCGTGGTGGCCCAGGACGGTATGTTGAAGTTCGTCAACCCCGAGGCGACCCGTCTCTCCGGGTATTCCCAGGAGGAGCTTGTCTCGCGTCCTTTCACTTCGTTCGTCTACCCGGAGGATCGTGAGGCGGTGGCCCGGTATCAGCGCAAGCTGCTTCAGGGCGTTCGGCTCTCCCGGATCCCTCCGTTCCGGATCGTCCATCGGGACGGGAGCGTGCGGTGGGTGGAGACCAACGTGATGCGGATCCTGTGGGAGGATCGGCCGGCGATTCTGCACCTCCTGAGGGATGTCACCCAGCGCCAGCGCGTCTGGCAGATGCTGAAGGAGAGCGAGGCGCGCTTCCGCATGATCACCGAGGAGTCGTTGGCGGGCGTGTACATCTTCCAGGATGGCAAGTTCCGCTACGTCAACCCCGCGCTGGCCCGGACGTTCGGCTACACGCCCGAGGAATTGATCGACAAGATGGGGCCGTTGGATCTCACCTTCCCGGAGGATCACGAGCGGGTGCAGCAGTATGTCGCGAGACGCCTTACGGGCGAGGTGGAATTCGCTCATTACGTGTTCCGGGGCAGGCGTAGGGATGGCACTTGCGTGTACTGCGAGGTGTTGGGGCGGCGCGTGGACTATCGGGGGCGCCCCGCCATCGTCGGGACCCTCCTGGATGTGACCGAGCGTAAACAGGCGGAGGAGCAGCTCCAGAGGACCAATGCCCGGCTCCGTGCGGCCTTGAAGGCCCGGGATGAGATGATCGGCAACGTCTCTCATGAGCTGCGCACCCCGTTGACGCTGATCAAGGGATATGTGGAGCTGCTGAAGGAGGAGCTGTTGGGGCCGTTGACCGCCGCGCAGGTGGAGGCGGTGACCACCCTGGATGTGCAGAGCGAGCGATTGCGCTATATGGTGGATCGGCTCCTGATGCTGCAGACGCTGGATGTGACCACGGTGCAGGCGACGGAGTTGAGGTTGGAGCCGCTGTTGCATAAGGCGATACGAGCCTGGGAGACGCGCTCAGAGGAAAGCGGCGTCCAGTTTCTCATCGATGTGCCTCCCGATCTGCCCCCTCTGGTGGCGGATTCCCATTTGCTTTACCAGGTGCTGTGCAACCTGATCGATAACGCTGTCAAGTTCAGCCCCGGCGGTGGTCAGGTGCGCGTACGGGTCTGGGTGGAACAGGAGGCTGTTCTGATGGCCATATCCGATCAGGGGGTGGGGATCCCGCCGGATAAGCTGGAGCAGATCTTTGAGTGCTTCTATCAGGTGGATGGAGGATCAACTCGACGCTTCGGGGGCATGGGAATCGGCCTGGCGTTGTGCCGCAGGATCGTGGAGCTGCATGGAGGTCGCATCTGGGCTGAGAGCGAGGGTGAGGGAAGAGGGAGCACATTCTACGTGATGCTGCCGTTGAGGCCTCCGAGGGAGGTGGAGCATCCCCTCTCGACGGGAAGCGACGAGCAGGCTGAGCGGGGGGATCAGGAGGCTTTCCAGGGGAGAGACGCGCATGGCAGGGCGGACGCGGCCGAACATCATCGTGATTCTCACGGATCAACAGGGCGCCACCATGATGAGCTGCGCGGGCAATCCGTATATACGCACGCCCGCCATGGATAGCCTGGCGGCCTCGGGGATCCGCTTTGAACGGGCCTACTGCACGAATCCGGTTTGTGTGCCCTCCCGTTTCAGCCTGATGACCGGGCGCATGCCGAGCGAGATCGGGCTGCGGAGCAACGATACCGCTCATCTGGGGGACATACCGGATCATATCAAGCGGGAGGGGCTGGGCTGGCTGTTTCGCCGGGCGGGCTACGAGGCCGCCTATGGTGGTAAGGTTCACCTGCCCAATTTGAGCGTCCAGGAGCTTGGGTTCGACTACCTCACGTCTGATGAGCGCGATGGCCTGGCGGAAACCTGTGCGGAGTATATCCGCCGGGGGCATGAGAAGCCCTTTCTCCTGTTCGCCTCCTTCATCAATCCTCACGACATCTGCTACATGGCGATCCGGGATTTCCCGGCGACGGAGGCGGAGGCGCGCCTGGTGAAGAGCGGCTGGGTGGAGCTGGAAACGTTGGATGAGGCGCTTCGGATCCCGGGTGGCGTCAGCAGGGAGGAGTTCTTCGATCGGTATTGCCCTCCGCTCCCTCCCAATCACGAGCCGCAGCAGGACGAGCCGGAGGCGATCCGGATGTTGCTGGCGCAGAGGCCGTTCCGCCAGCTCGCTCGCGAGCGGTATACGGCCGAGCGGTGGCGGATGCATCGTTGGGCTTATGGCCGGCTGACCGAGATGGTCGACGCGCAGATCTCCCGGATCCGCGAGGCCGTGCGTGAGGCCGGACGGGAGAGGGAGACGGTGATCATCTTCACCAGCGACCACGGGGACATGGACGCGGCGCATCGCATGGAACACAAGACTGCCTTCTACGAGGAGGCCTGTCGGGTCCCGCTGATCGTCAGCTGGCCGGGCGTGACGCCGGCGGGCGCAGTGGACGATGTACATCTGATCTCCAATGGCCTGGATCTGTTCCCGACGTTGTGTGATTACGCGGGGATCGCGCCGCCGGAGGACTTACAGGGGATGAGCTTCCGCCCTCTGGCCGAGGGCAGGACGCCTCGATCCTGGCGGACGTATCTCCCGGTGGAGAGCGAGATCGGCCGCATGGTGATCACCGGCCGTTATAAGTACATGCTCTATGATCGTGGTGAGAACCGGGAGCAATTGATCGATCTCCGCCGGGATCCAGGCGAGATGCGAAACGCCGCCCGGGATCCGGGTTATCGGGACGTGCTCGATGAGCACAGAGCGCTGTTTGTGCAGGCGTTTGGCGGCGGGTAAGGGGGACGGCAGGCTGTCCGTGGTGGCGTGGAGGCGTTTATCAACGGGGCTGTGTACCCCATTGCCACCCTTTTGGATACACTGCGATCAACGAGGTAGTGTATCCAAAATAGTGGAAATTCCGCGAGGCCCATCGCAAGCCCACAGGGGAGGTGCGGAGGGACCTCCCTCCGCCAAAACATCCTCTTTTTCCGCTTGGCACCTGTCCTTTCCCGGCCTGATTCGGG
>JAJRVX010000109.1:0-5626 GCA_024277095.1 Chloroflexota bacterium | reverse complement strand
GGATCGATGAGATCGGCCAGGGTCACCAGGTTCCGTCGCTCACCCAGATGATAGGTGCGAATACCGGTCAACTCCAACGCTCGATAAGGCATAAGACACTCCTGTCACTGATGATGAAGATCAACCCCGTTCCCCCACGCAACACGCAATACGCAACACACAACGCAAACCCGCCCCCGATTATCGCGCCCGGTCGCGGGCAGGGTCAAGGAGCAAGCCCATACGGGGAGGGAAACACGTCGCCTGCGTCGGTAGTGTATCTTTTTCGGTGGAAATACAGCAGGGAGCTTTGAGGGGCGCAGCCCCTCAAAGGAAACCTCCCGGTTTCCGCCCCTCACCTGCCTTGCCCGGCCTTGCCCACCCGAATCAGGCCGGGAAAGGACAGGTGCAAAGCGGAAAAAGAGGATATTTTGGCGGAGGGAGGTCCCTCCGCACCTCCCCTGTGGGCTTGCAATGGGCCTGGCGGAATTTCCACCATTTTGGATACACCACCCCTGCGTCGGAGCGCTTTGACCCGGCCCCGACCGAATGTTAAAATATTGGCATGGCTCGCCGAATTTCCGAGAAACTCCAGGCCAAACTGGACACGGTGCCCTCCCGCACGGGTGTCTACCTGATGAGGGACGCGCGTGGGAGGGTGATCTACGTGGGGAAGGCGGTCAACCTGCGGAGCCGTGTGCGCTCCTACTTCCAGTTGTCCGCCGGCCACAGCGCGCGCACGCGCCGCCTCGTCCAGGATGTCGCCGACCTGGAATGGATCGTCACCGACACGGAGCTGGAAGCGCTCATCCTGGAAAACGAGCTCATCAAGCGCTACCAGCCCCGCTACAACGTGCGCCTGAAGGACGATAAGAATTATCCCTATATCAAGGTGCACTGGCAAGATGACTTCCCCAAGGTCACCATCGTGCGGCGCATGGCGCGAGACGGCGCGCGATACTACGGACCCTTCACCTCGGCGGCGGCCGTTCGCCAGACCCTGGACGCGCTGCGCCGGGTCTTCCCCTTCCTGGACTGCAACCGGGAAATCACCGGAGAGGATGCGCGGCCTTGCCTGTACTTCCACATCAAGCGCTGCGCGGGGCCCTGCATCGGCGCCGTCACCCGCGAGGAGTATCGGGAGATCATCCAGGGGCTGTGTGACTTCCTGGAGGGCAACACCGACGCGGTGCTGGCCGATCTCCAACGTAAGATGCAGCAGGCGGCCGAGGCCTGGCAATTCGAGCGAGCCGCCCTCTATCGCGATCAGATCCAGGCGGCGGAGCGGATCGTCGAGCGCCAGAAGGTGGTCTCCGGGAAACAGGAGGATGAGGATGTCATCGCCTTCGCCTATGATCCCCGCCAGGACGAGGCATGCGTGCAGGTCTTCCAGGTCCGACGAGGCCGGCTGATCGGCCGGGAGACCTTCGTCCTGGACGGCGTCACGACGGAGGAGAACGGCGAGCTGCTGGGGGCCTTCCTCAAGCAGTTCTACGACGAGGCGGCTTATATCCCACCTCACATCCTGCTCCCCCTGGACCTGGACGAGCGGCCGATCATCGAGCAGTGGCTGCGCTCCAAGCGAGGATCTCGCGTCACCCTGAAGGTACCCCGTCGCGGTCCCAAACGACAGCTCGTGCAGATGGCCGTGGAGAACGCCCGGGAGACCCTGCAGGCGCTCCAGGCCCAATGGCAGGCCGACACCCACCGGCAGACGGAGGCGCTGGCGGAGCTGCAGGAGTACCTGGGGCTGGACTCGCCGCCCTCCCGTATTGAGTGCTACGACATCTCCACGCTACAGGGCACCCACACGGTCGGAAGCATGGTGGTCTTCGCCAAGGGCGTGCCCCTCAAGTCGGACTATCGTCGGTTCAACGTGCGATCGGTGGGGCAGGCCGGTCAGCCGGATGACTACGCGGCCATGCGGGAGGTGCTGCGTCGCCGGTTCCGTCGCGCCGTGGAGGCCGCCGAAGGCCCCGATCCCGGCCAGAAGGCCCGCAAGCGAGATGCCGTGTGGTCGCGCCTCCCCGATCTGGTCATCGTCGACGGCGGCAAGGGGCAGCTCAACGTGGCGCTGGAGGTGCTGGAGGAGTACGGGCTGCGTGAGGTGGTGCCGGTGGTGGGGCTGGCCAAGCAGCACGAGGAGATCTTCCTCCCCGACCGATCCGATCCTGTAATCCTGCCGCGCGGCTCCGAGGCCCTCCATCTGGTGCAGCGCATCCGGGACGAGGCGCACCGATTCGCCATCACCCACCAGCGTAACCGCCGCCGCAAGGCCGCGTTGGCCTCCGCGCTGGATGAGATCCCCGGCATCGGCCCCACGCGGCGACAGGCGCTGCTCCGGCGCTTCGGCTCACTGGACGCCATCCGGCAGGCCTCCGTGGAGGAGCTGGCGGCCGTGCCCGGCATGACCCGCGCCGCTGCCGAACAGATCAAAGCCCATCTGTAGGGCAGGGACGATCCGGCACGCAAGACCCCCGGCCTCTCGAGAGAGCCGGGGGTTCGTCCGTCAAAGCCTTGCACCCTCAGGTCAACCCGATCAGACGGCCGACCTGGAAGACGATCGTCGTGATGATGGTCGCCACGATCAGCGGCACCACGATGCCCAGGACCGTCCACTTCAGGCTGCGCGTCTCCTTCCAGGTGGCCCACGTGGTCACCAGGCAGGGCAGATACAACATGTAAAAGACCATGAACGTGTACGCCGTAAGCGGCGTCCAGCTGGCCGCCAGATAATCCAACACCGCCTGGGAATCCGCCAGGCTGGACTGCAGGCCGTAGGTCATGGCCAGGCTGGGCACGACGATCTCCTTGGCCGGCAGGGTGAACAGCAGAGCGGCCATAGCCTCGCCGCTGAGCTGCCACGGCCGTCCCAGCGGCTCGAGCAGGCGCACCAGCCATCCGATGGGCGTCTGATCAAAGGGCACGCCGCGCGGGAAGTTCCCCATCAGCCAGATCAACACCACCGTCGGGGCAGCGATCTGGATGGCGCGCCCCATGGTATCCGCCACCTTGTCCACCAGCACCCGCCAGACCACAGGGCCGATCTGCGGCGTACGATACGGTGGCAGCTGCAGCACAAAGCCACCCGGCTCATCCCGAAAGATCGTGCGGTTCAGGAGGAACGTCGCCAGGAAGACGGCCATCAGGCTGAGCAGGACCAGGCTGATCATCACGGGGACAGCATTCTGGCCAAAGAGGATGATCACCAGCACCACACCCGCGCCGAAACGACCGTTGCAGATGATCAGCGGGCTGGTGAGGATGGCCACGATCCGGTCCTTCTCATTGTCGATGATGCGAGCCGACATGATGCCCGTGATGTTACAACCATAGCTCATGGCGCAAATCAGACATTGCTTCCCCTGCGAGCCCACGGCTCGCATCACCCGATCCAGGTTGAACGCCACCCGCGGCAGGAAGCCCCAATCCTCCATCAGAGCAAAGAGGGTGAAGAAGATGACCATGGGCGGGAGCATGACGCTGATCACCGCCCCCAAGCCGACGATGAGGGCGTCGACCAGCAGCCCCTCCACCCACCAGGGTGCACCGATGCCCTGCAGCAGCGCGCGGGTGGTGTGCGCCAGCCAGTCAAACCCGGTCGCCAGCCATTCCGAGGGGATATTCGCCCCCTTGATCGTGATCCAGAAGACGGCCGCCAGCATGGCCAGCATGATCGGCCAGGACCAAAAACGGTGCGTGATGATCCGATCCAGCCGCTCCGTCAACCCCGCGCCGAAGGTGTCGAACCGTCGCACCGTCCGTTGCACGGCCTCATGCGCGACGGCATAGCGTCGTCGCACGATCTCCACGCGAGCGTCCGGCGTCATGCCCTCCGCGATCGCCTCCGCCTCGGCCAAGACCGTCGCCAGCTCCGAATCAGGGGCAGGATCCACAGGCGCAGCCGCTTCCTCGTACAAGATGTCCTTCTCACGCGCCAGGCAGCAGGCAGAGAGATCTCCCACCCGGAACGCCGTGGTGATCTCCGGATCATCCTCCAGCAGCTTCAGCGCCAGCCAGCGGCTTCGTCCGTCCACCCCCAACGAGCGGAGGCGCTCCGCCAAATGGTCGATCGCTCGCTCCAGCGCCAGCCCATAATCCACGCGAATCGGGCGCGTGGGGCGACGACCACGCGCCACATCCAGGGAGACGGCGATCAGCTCCGGAACCCCCGTGCCATCCCGGGCGATGATGGGCACCACCGGCACGCCCAGGAATTCCTCCAGGGCCTGTGCATCCACCTCGATGCCGGAGCGCTTCGCCTCATCGATCAGGTTCAACGCGATGACCACCCGATCCGTCAGCTCCAGCAGCTGCAGCGTCAGGTTCAGATTCCGCTCCAGATTGGTGGCATCCACGATGTCGATGACCACGTCGGCGCCGCCCTGGATGACGAAATCCCGGGCGACCACCTCCTCCGGAGACTGAGCCGCCAGGCTATAGGTGCCCGGCAGGTCCACGACGTGCACCGTCTCCCCTTGAAACTCGAACTCCCCAAACGCCAACGCCACCGTCTTGCCCGGCCAGTTGCCCGTGTGCTGTTTCTGTCCCGTCAGCGCGTTGAACAGCGTGCTCTTCCCCACGTTCGGGTTGCCGGTCAAGGCGATGACGATCACATCCTCCCGTCGCCCCTCCCCCGTCAGATCCGCCAGGACCGCCTGTGCATGTGCGTGATGCGACATCATACCTCAACGCTCCTTTTCCCTTCCCACCTCGACCCTTCCATACCCCGCCTTGCAAATCACGTCTGAGACAGCACATGCCGAAACGCGAGACGGAGTGACAACACCGGCGAAGCAGAAACGCCCTCCCTCTAGTCCGCCGGCAGGCCATCCTGTGGCATCACCAGGATCCGCGCGGCCTCCCGCCGACGCAGAGATATGGAAGCTCCCTTGACCCGATACTGGATGGGGTCTCCCAAAGGCGCCGTGCGCACGACTTCCACCTCCGCGCCGGGCACCAACCCCATATCCAGCATACGCCGCAGCGTCTTCCCCGTCTCCTGCACCTCCACGACGACCCCCTGCTGTCCCACGCGCAGGCTGCTCAGCGGCACCGCGTCGGGTGGCGCCTCCTGGACGAAGATGCGCTCGGCGGCCGCCGGGGCCAGGGGGACCGTCAGGTCATCATACCGGACGCGCAGCCGGTCTCCCTCACGATGCTCGATGACCAGGCGAACGCCCGGCGACAACCCCATCGCGAGCAGCTGGGCGAACAGGGCAGGCGGCTCGTCCTCCATATGGGTGATGAGCGCGGGCCTCCCCTCCGGCCACGCCGTCAGGGGGTCGCCCACCTTCTCCCGCATCTCCCCCTCGCGATCCGGGATCGGATCCCCATGAGGATCTCGCGTGGGAAAGCCCAACTGCTCGTCCAGGCGATCAGCCTCCTCCGGCGTCAGCGAATGCTCCCGCCGATGCGCCTCGGCGTGCACCGCCTCCAGGGGGACATCCTCCTCCTCGGCCAGATAGCGCTCCCAAAGTCGATGCGCCCGGGTGAGTTGAATCGCACGCGTCCGCCCCGCTTCGGTGATGCGGACATCGCCCGCCGGCTGCCGCACGACCCAGCCGGCGCGCTCCAACGGCTCCAACATGCGCTCCAACGTGGACGGCGCCTGGTGCGCCGCATCGGCTAACCGCCGCATCCCGAT
>JAJRVX010000108.1:0-5970 GCA_024277095.1 Chloroflexota bacterium | reverse complement strand
GCGTGCGCCCGCTCGTACACCTGCTCCGGAGTCAGCTCGTCGGTGGCGATGTAAAGATCGCAGTGAGCCCGAGCGTGGGCCAACCGCCGTTGCTGCTCCGCCAGCAGCCCCGGCGACCAGTCCGAGCGAGGCCGGCGCCGCATAGCGGTGTCCAGACGGGCGTCCACGAAGATCAACACATCCGGCGGATTGATCCGACGCCACATGTCGGGCACATAGGAGTGCTCCTGCAGGCACTGGTGTGCATCATATCCGGCCGCGCGCAGCCGCTCCACCAACGTCGACTTGCCCGAGGCGCATGGCCCAACGACTTTGACGCGCATGGCCTCCTCAAGCGGTCCGGCTATCCCAGAGCGCGCGGCAACGGGAAGCTCACGTCCAGCCGATGGGCGCCATCAGCGGGCTCGCCATCGGCCACACAAACCACCAACACGCTGATATCATCATGAGGGCGGCCCTGATCCAGCGACAACGCCTCCGACAGGATGGCATCCGCCATCGCCCGGGCATCCCCCGGGCATTCCTCATGAAGGCGGGAGACCATGGCGGGCACATCCATCCGTCGATGGGAGCGAGCGCCCGCCGACCACACGCCATCCGTGGCCGCCACCACCGTCGTGGAGACCTGGATCGGCAGCTCGGCGATGACGGGCTTCATGTACGTGCGGACGCCGATGGGCTCGCTGGGATCATCCAGCAGGCGGGTCCCCTGCCCGTTGACGACCACCACAGGGCAATCGCTGTTGCGGGAAACGACCAGGGTCCGGCTGACCAGATCGACGGAGACGATGATCAAGGAGGCCAACACCTGCGCCCGACGCAGCGTTCGCAGGTAATCGTGGGCGGCCCGGGCCGCCGCGCCGTCCCGGACCCCCTCAGCCAGAAGCGAGATCACCTTCCGTGCCACGAGATTGCTGATGGCCTTGGCGCTCCATCCGCTGCGCTGGCCATCCACCAGCACAAAGGAGAGCCCCCCATGAGGCCGCTCGATCATCTCCAACGTGTCACCGCTCGCGCTGGTGGCGTACTTAGCCACCTCCGCCGCCGCCGCCCGAATCTGCACCGTTGTCTACCCTCTTCTGCTTCTGAACGTTTTGCTCGTGCAGACGACGCACGAAAGCCAGCGCCTCCTCACGATCACGCACCTCCCCCACCGCCTGCGCCTCCCGCACCGCCTCCAACAGCCGGCCGATCTCCGGCCCCGGTGGGAGGCCCAACTCCTGGATCAAGGTATGCCCATCCAGCAGCGGAGGAGGCGCTACCCGCTCGTCACGCCGCTCGAACCAATCCACCATCAGGTCGACGATGCGCGCCACGTGGTCCCGCCAGTCCTCCAGGTGAAGATCCGGGCCGTAAGTGGCCCGATGATCCGCCAGACCCAGCAGCAACAGCTCCAACCCGGCATCGCCCACGTCTCGGAAGAAGCGATAGACCGCCCGCGCGGTGGGAGGGCGCTCCTTGCGGGTGAGGAACAGGGGCCGCATATGATGACGCACCATACGGCGGAGATGACGCGCCTCCTCCCGGCTGAAGTGCAACGCGTTCAACCGCTCGTAGGCCAGGCGGGCCCCCTCACGATCATGTCCCAGGAAGCGGATCCGCCCATCGGGGCCCACCATGCGCGTGATCCCCTTCCCCCAATCGTGCGTCAAAGCCAGCCATCGCAGCCATCCAGCGCGCCTTCGCCTCCCACGGATCGTCTGGAGGAGGTGATCGCGCAGCGGGGACGCGTAGCGCGAGAGCCGCTCCCACATCAGAGTTTCCACTACGTCCCGCGGCCGATCGCGCCCCAGGATCAGCGCCAGGATCCGATCCGTCATCAGCATCGTCTGGATCGTGTGCTCAAACACGCCCCAGTGGTGGGGCGGGCCCTGGGTGATCCCCGTCAGCGCCTCCGCCTCCGGCAGAACGACCGCCAGCAGCCGCAAGCGGTGCAGGACGTGCACGGCACGGGCGCATCCGGGATGCCCCAACATGCGCCACAACTCGTCCCGGATACGCTCAGCGGAGGCATCCGCCAGCCTCTCCGCCGAATCCCGGATCGCCTGGATCGTCTCCGGGGTGATGCGCAGCTCCAGCTCACCCGCCAGGCGAGGCGCCCGCAGGAGGCGGATGGGATCCGCCTCCAGAGCGTGTGCCGACGCCAGCCGAAGCACGCCGGTCCGCAGATCCTGCAGGCCCCCCAGCGGATCGATCAGATCCCCCGAGGCGTCCACGCGCAGAAGGACGGCCATGGCGTTGATGGTGAAGTCCCGCCCACGCAGGTCCTCCTCCAGGTCCCGTCCCTGCAAGGGGGTCACATCCACGATCAGCGACCGCCTCCCGGCCGCCTCCGAGAGCAGGGCACGCCCGTAGTCCCGCTCCTGGTCCAGCAGATAGAACGCGCCGCCGAAGCGGTCCGCGATCGCCTGGGCCAGGTCGGCCGCCCCGTCCTTCACCACCAGATCCAGGTCGTGTATCCGGCGCAACAGCAGGCGGTCGCGGACGGCGCCCCCCACCAGCCAGACGCGACGTCTCTGCCTGACGGCGAAGGACATCACCTCATACGCAAGCGTCCCCGGCTCGGCCCAATGGGCCGGTAACACCACCCGCTTGGCCATCCCAACCCCGTGGAACCGTCATACCTTGCGGCCCCGCCCCGAACCTCGTGCATGGACATGAGCGCTCAAGGCGGGGGGTTCCATCCCGCCGAAGCGCTCACACCCGCTCGGCCACGATCTCCGCGATCTCGATCGGATGTCGAGCGACGCGCACGCCGGCCGCCTCCAGGGCCTTGATCTTCTCGGCCGCGGTCCCGGTCCCGCCGGAGATGATGGCGCCGGCATGCCCCATGCGCTTCCCCGGCGGCGCCGTCTGCCCGGCGATGAAGGCCGTCACCGGCTTGCTCATATACTCGGCGATGAACTTGGCCGCCCGCTCCTCATCGGTCCCACCGATCTCGCCGATGAGCACGACCTGCTCCGTGCCCGGGTCTTCCTCGAACAGCCGCAGCACCTCGACGAAGTCGGTGCCGATGATGGGGTCGCCGCCGATGCCGATCGCCGTCGACTGCCCCAGCCCACGCTCCGTCAAGGCGTACACCACCTCATAGGTCAACGTGCCCGAACGGGACACGACGCCGATCGCCCCGGGGATATGGATATGTCCGGGCATGATCCCCACCTTCGCCTCACCCGGAGTGATGAGCCCCGGGCAATTGGGGCCGATCAGGCGCACCCCCTGCTGATCCAGGTACGCCTTTACCTGCACCATATCCATGACCGGGATCCCCTCGGTGATGCAGACGATCAGCTCGATCCCGGCATCGGCCGCCTCCAGGATGGCATCGGTGGCGAAGCGGGCGGGCACGTAGATGATCGAGGTGTTGGCATCCGTCGCCTCCACCGCATCCCGCACGGTGTCGAAGACGGGGACGCCGTCCACCCACTCGCCGCCCTTTCCCGGGGTGACGCCGGCGACCACCTTGGTGCCATACTCGACCATCTGCTGCGTGTGGAATCTCCCCTCTCGCCCGGTGATCCCCTGCACCAACAACCGTGTCTCCGTGCTGACCAGGATGCTCATGCCACCACCTCCCCGCGCGCCGCTGCCACCGCCTTCTGAGCGGCCTCGGGGAGAGAGGCCGCCGTGATCAGGCTTGCGTCGGCCAGGATGCGCCGTCCTTCCTCCTCATTGGTGCCGACCAGCCGCACGACCATGGGCACATGGATCCCCCCGATCTCCTCCAGCGCATCCAGGATCCCCCGCGCCACCTCGTCGCACCGGGTGATCCCGCCGAAGATGTTCACCAACACCGTCTTGACGTTCTCATCGGACAGGATGATCCGCAGAGCGGCGGCGACCTTCTCCGCCTGGGCGCCACCGCCGATGTCCAGGAAATTGGCCGGCGATCCGCCATACAGCTTGGTGATGTCCATCGTCGCCATGGCCAGCCCGGCCCCATTCACCATACAGCCGATCTCGCCCTCCAGCTTCACGTAGCTCAGCCCGTACAGTCGCGCCTCACGCTCCTCGGGGGTCTCATCATCGGGATCCCGCAGCTCCGCCAGGTCCGGGTGGCGGAAGAGAGCGTTGTCATCGATGACCATCTTCCCATCCACCGCCATCAACTTCCCATCGTCGGTGACGACCAACGGATTGATCTCCGCCAGCGAGGCATCGCATCCCACAAACGCCTGGTAAAGCGCCATCGCTATACTCACAAAGTCACGAATCAGGTATCGCCGCAGGCCGATGCTGAAGGCCAGAGAGCGGGCCTGATACTCTCGCAATCCCAGGAAGGGATCCACCACCACCCGCACGATCTTCTCCGGCGTCTCCCGGGCGACTTCCTCGATGTCCACGCCCCCGGCAGCCGAGGCCATCACGGTCACCCGTCTGCGAGCCCGATCCAACGTGACCCCCAGGTAGACCTCCTCCTGCACATCCACGGCCTCATCGACCAGGACCCGACGGACGAGCAATCCTTTGAGGTCCGTGCACAGGATTCGGGCCGCCGCCAACTCCGCGTCATCGGGTGTGTCGGCCAGGATCACGCCGCCGGCCTTCCCACGCCCTCCCACCAGCACCTGCGCCTTGACGACGACACGGGTGCCCAGGCGTGCGGCGATGTCACGCGCCTCAGCTGGGGTGACCGCGATCTCGCCGCGAGGGATCGGGATCCCATACTGGGCGAAGATGCGTTTCGACTGATACTCCTGCAGCTTCAACATTCACCTCCTTTTCACGATATTCACACCATCGGGTCCGACCCGGCGTCCCCCAGACACCAAGACGAGCGAAACGCACCCCGAATCAGCAATCCGAGCCATTGTAGCACGGTTGTTTGAGAGCGCCAAAGACGGCGTCCCGACACGAGGCCACAACCCTTCGATGTGGTCCCGCCGTTCCGAGGGGAGCGGCACGTCGTCCGCTCTGGAAGATGCCCTACGCAAAAAGTATATAAGTGACATTAAAATACGCCTAACTGACCGACCGGTCGGTAGCCGACACTCCAAAGAAGGGATCCGCATGCACATCGAGAACGACCGTGATCGCAATCGCATCCTCCTCATCCTGTTCATCGGGGTGCTCATGGGCGCCCTGGACATCGCGATCGTCGGACCGGCCCTGCCCGCCATCCAGACCTCCTTCCGCGTGGATAACCGAGCCCTGGCCTGGATCTTCACCATCTACGTGCTGTTCAACCTGGTCAGCACTCCCCTCATGGCCAAGCTGTCGGACGTCTTCGGGCGCCGCCTGATCTACGTCATCGATGTGACGGCCTTCGCCCTGGGATCGCTGCTGGTCGCCATCTCCCCCACCTTCGCCGCGCTCCTGGTGGGCCGGGCGGTGCAGGGGCTGGGGGCCGGTGGCATCTTCCCTGTGGCCAGCGCCGTGATCGGCGACACGTTCCCCCCGGAGAGGCGTGGCCGGGCGCTGGGCCTGATCGGCGCCGTGTTCGGCATCGCCTTCCTGGTGGGGCCCGTCCTGGCGGGGGCGTTCCTGGCCATCCTGAGCTGGCACTGGCTCTTCCTCGTCAACCTGCCCATCGCAATGGCGCTGATCCTGGCGAGCTGGCGCCATCTCCCCGCCACCCGGCCAGGGCAGCCACGCCCCCTCGACTGGCCGGGGATGATCACCCTGGGGATCCTTCTGGCGGCCCTCGCCTATGGGATCAACCGCGTCGACACGGCCCACTTCGTGGCCAGCCTCGCGTCGGCGGAGGTCTGGCCCTTTCTGCTCATCGGGATCGCCCTGCTCCCGGTGTTCATCCGCCTGGAACGCGCCGCCATCGACCCCGTCGTGCGCTTGAGTCTGTTCCGCTCACGGCAAGTGATCCTGGCCAGTATCCTCGCCATCGGCGCGGGGCTCAGCGAGGCGGCGGTGGTCTTCGTCCCATCCCTGCTGGTCGCCGCCTTCCACGTGACCAGCGCCACGGCCAGCTTCATGCTGATGCCCGCCGTCCTGGCCATGGCCATCGGCTCCCCG
>JAJRVX010000010.1:0-11557 GCA_024277095.1 Chloroflexota bacterium | reverse complement strand
TGCGCAGGCCCTCCAGGATGTGCGCCCGGTCTCGGGCCTTCTGCAGGTCGAAGCGGGTGCGGCGGGTGATCACGTCCTGGCGGTGCTCGACGTAGGCCTGGAGCACCCGTTTGAGGCTGAGCAGGCGTGGCTCCCCATTGACCAGCGCCAGCATGTTGACGCCGAAGGTGGTCTGCAACGGCGTGTACTTGAAGAGCTGATTCAGCACCTTTTTGGGGGGCGAGCCGCGCTTCAGCTCGATCACGATTCGCATCCCCTGGCGGTCTGATTCGTCTCGCAGGTCGCTGATCGCGTCCAGCCGCCCGGATCGCACCAGGTCCGCGATGCGCTCGATCAGGGTCGTCTTGTTGAGCTGGAACGGGATCTGGTGGACCACGATGCGGTGGCGATTGCCGCGCATCTCCTCAATGGTGGTGACGGCACGGATGACGATGCGTCCGTTTCCCGTGGCATATGCCTTGCGAATGCCCTCCACTCCCAGCACGATGCCGCCGGTGGGGAAGTCTGGCCCCTGGATGAACTCCAGAAGCTCGTCCAGGACCACATCATCCCGGCGCTCCCAGTTGTCGATGAGGTAGCAGAGGGCGTCCACCACCTCTCGGAGGTTGTGCGGCGGGATGTTGGTGGCCATGCCCACAGCGATGCCGGCGGCGCCGTTCAGGATCAGATTGGGCAACTTGCCCGGCAGGACCACAGGCTCCTGCAGGGAGGCGTCGAAATTGTCGATCCAGTCGACGGTGTCCCGGTCGATGTCCTCCAGCAGGGTCTCCGCGATGGGGGAGAGGCGGGCCTAGGTGTAGCGCATGGCGGCGGGGGTGTCGCCGTCGATGGAGCCGAAGTTGCCCTGCCCGTCCACCAGCGGATAGCGCATGGAGAAGTCCTGAGCCATGCGCGCCATGGCGTCGTACACGGCGGAGTCGCCATGGGGGTGATACTTTCCCAGCACCTCGCCCACGATACGGGCGGACTTCCGGTAGGGGCTGTTCGAGCGCAGCCCCATGTCGTGCATGGCGTAGAGGATACGGCGCTGGACGGGCTTGAGGCCATCACGCACGTCGGGCAGGGCCCGCGCCACGATGACGCTCATCGCGTAGTCCAGATACGCGCCGCGCATCTCCTCTTCGATGTCGATGGTACGAACGGTGCCGATGTAGTCAGGTTGTTCGGTCAAGCGTCCCTCTCTCCCAATCCGTGATTCCATTAAACCTTGCTTCTTACATTATACCCGATCCGACGTGGTTAGGCCATTTACGGGGCGTTAGTGTATCCTGACTACCCGCCCCGGGCGTTCGGTGTTATACTGCCCATCGTCATGGGCGATGGCGGTGCCGATGCGCCGGATTTGGTATGGTTCGATGGTTTTGACAGAATTAGGAGAGGATGGGATGGCACAGTTGATCACCACGTTGGGCCCCAGGGACGCCGATGAGCTGGGGATGATCCTGGCTCACGAGCACGTCTTCGTCGATCTGCGCACCCCAGACCAGCCCGGATACGCCGAAGCGGAGGCTTCCGATGTCATCCGGCTGATGGCGCCTGAGATCGAGCGGGCGCGGGCGGTGGGCGTCACGGCGATCGTGGAGTGCAGCGCCGTGGGCGTGGGACGGCGGGTCGATATCCTGAAGGCCGTCTCCGAGGCGACCCAATTCCCGTTGGTGGTCCCCACCGGCATCTATCGGGAGCCGTGGGTCCCCGATTGGGCGCATGCGGCCGGCGAGGGGGAGCTGCGGGATTGGATGGTGGGCGAGCTGCAGGGGGAGATCGAGGGGAGCGGCGTGCAGGCGGGATGGATCAAGCTCAGCGCGGGCGATGACGGGATCACCGAGTGCGAGGCGAAGATCCTGCGGGCGGCGGCTCGGGCCGGAGTGGTCACCAACGCCGTCATCGGCAGCCACACGGTGCGCGGCCGCGTCGTGCGCGATCAGCTGGACATCATCGAGGAGATGGGATATACACCGGGGCGGTTCATCTGGATCCACGCCCAGAATGAGCCGGACTTCGATATGAACCTGGAGATGGCCCGGCGCGGCGCGTGGATCGAGTACGATGCCATCGGCGGCGGCTCGTTTGACGACGACTTCTTCATCGAGCGGATTCGGCGCATGTTGGACGCTGATCTGGGGCATCGCGTCCTGCTCAGTCACGACCGGGGCTGGTACGATCCGGCCCAGCCGGGCGGGGGGACGCCCAGGCCCTTCACGTATATCAGCGAGGTATTCCTGCCGAAGCTGCGGGCGGCCGGCGTGGACGAGGACGCCATCCAGCAGTTGACGCAGGAGAACCCATTTCGGGCGTTCGCCCGTTGACGGGCGATGCCCGGTTCGGCTCTCGTGTGGTCTTGAGCGGAGAGGAGGATCGACGTGAAGATCACGAACATCGAACCCTATCCTGTGTGGGCGGGGCATCGCAATTTCCTGTTCGTCGTCGTGGATACCGACGAGGGGATCTATGGCATCGGCGAGGCGGGGATCGCTGGCCGGGAGCGGGCCATCATGGGAGCGATCGAGCACTTCAAGCCCCTGTTGATCGGCCAGGATCCCATGCGCACCGAGCACATCTGGCAGGTTCTGTTCCGCGGCGGCTTCTACCCGGCCCAGCGCATCCTCTCGGCCGCCATCTCCGCCATCGACATCGCGCTATGGGACATCAAGGGCAAGGCCCTGAACGTGCCGGTGTACGATCTTTTGGGCGGCCGCGTGCGGGATCGGGTCGTGTGCTATCCCCACAACGTGGCCCATGGCTCAGAGGTCACGCCCCTGGTGGAATCGTGCCTGCAGACCAAGGAGGAGGGGTGGAAGTTCGTGCGCTGGGGGCTGCCCCAGGAGGGGGAGATGCTGGAGCCGCGTCGGGCGGTGCGCCTCGCCTTGCGGCAGTTCCAGGCGGTGCGGGAGGCCGTCGGCGGGGAGGTGGAGATCGTCTTCGACGTGCACACCCGGCTGGATCTGCCGGAGGCGGTGTGGCTTTGCCAGGAGGTGGAGCCGTTTCGCCCGTTCTTCATCGAGGACCCGTTGCGCTGCGAGAACCCTGACTCGTTCAAGACGTTGCGGCCTCGCACCCGGGTCCCGCTGGCCGCGGGCGAGCAGTTCAGCTCCAAGTGGGAGTTCCGCCCGCTCATCGAGGAGGAGTGGATCGATTACGCCCGCGTGGATCTGTGTATCGTCGGCGGCCTGACGGAGGCGAAGAAGATCGCCGGTTGGTGTGAGACGCATTACATCAGACTGGCCGTGCACAACCCGCTGGGGCCGGTCGCCGCGGCCGCGTGTCTGCATCTGAACCTGACGGTCCCGAATTTCGGCGTGCAGGAGCAGCCACGTCGGCCGGGGACCCTGCTGACGGACGTCTTCCCCGTGCAGCTGGAGTGGAAGGATGGGTACCTGCTGCCGCCCACTCGCCCCGGCCTGGGGATCGAGTTCGACCGTGAGGCGGCGAAGGAGCATCCCTTCCGCATGTGGGAGCCGCCTCATCTGCATCGGATGGATGGCTCGTTCACGAACTGGTAGGGGAGGGCCATGGGACGTGCGATCGCTTGGCTGGAGGCGGCGGCCCGGCGGGAGATCGCCGGGTGTCGCCTGATCGCGCACGATGGGACCGTCCTGTTCACGCCCGATGGCCAGGGGAACTACGCGGCGTTGTGGACGCGGGACTTCGCCTACATGGTGGAATACGCGTTCGGCCTGATGACGCCCGAGGAGATCCGCGCGGCGATCGCGTATCTGTTGCGCGGGCAGCGTGCCGATGGCTGCGTGCCCGATCGGGTGCAGGCGGACGGAATGCCCGTGTACAGCGCGGGGCCGGTGGAGGCCCCCCTGGGCGACCCACCCACGGACAACGCGCAATTCATGGTCGGCCTGGTACATGCCTACGTCGAGCGCACCGGCGACCTGGCGTTCGCCCGGGAGCATCTGGGGGCGCTCAGGCGGGCGCTGGACTTCGTTCCCCGTAGCGGGGCCGGCCTGGTGTATATCCCGCCCGGGCGGCGTCAGTCCCCTTACGGGTTCACCGATACGGTGGCCAAGACGGGCGAGTTGCTCTTCTCCTCGCTGCTCTACTGGACGGCCTGCAGGCGGATGGCCGACCTGTGCACCCGCTGTGGCGAGGACCCCTCCCCGTATCACCGGCGCGCCGGGCGGATCGAGCGGGGGCTGGACCGGCTGTGGGATGAGGCGGCGGGCGCCTACCGGGCGGCGACGGTGGACTGCCGCCAGATCGATGTGTGGGGCAGCGCGTTCGCCGTGTACATCGACTTCGTCCGGGGAGATCGGCGCGAGCGGGTGCTGCGGTTCCTGCGCGACCGTTATGGGGAGTATGTCTGGCGTGGGCAGGTGCGCCATCTGCTGCGCGGGGAGTACTGGGAACGGCTGTTGATCCCCGTCGAGCCCGACACCTATCAGAACGGCGCGTACTGGGCCGCCGCGTCGGGCTGGGTCCTCTACGCGCTGGCGCAGATCGACGTGCCGTTGGCCCGCCGGATGCTGGCGGATCTGCTCGAGGACTTTCGGGCGGATGGGATCTGCGAGTGTGTGCATGTCGGCTATCGTAAGCTGGAGCACTATGTGGTCAGTGTGGTGAATCCCCTGGGCGCGCTTCGGCGCGTGCCGTGGTTAGATGATGATGAGATATCTGCTGAGGAGTGACCGATGAACAAGATCGAGCGAGTACAGGCGGCCTTGCGCGGGGAGCCGGTGGATCGGGTGCCGGCCAGCTTCTGGTTCCATTTCCCGTGTGACCGACGCGCCGGACATGCCCTGGCGCGGGCGCACCTGGAGTACTATCGGGCTGCGGATCCTGACTTCCTCAAGGTGATGAACGACAACGGATACGAGCGGGTCGGCGTGGATGGGATCCAGACGCCGGCGGACTGGCGTAAGCTCAGGCCGGCTCCGCTGTCGTCGAAGCCGTTCCAGAACCAGCTTGATGGCTTGAAGGAGCTCGCGGATGCCGTCGGCGATGAGGTGTTGTTGGTGACCACGGTGTTCAACCCGTACGCCACGGGCAATGACATCAGCAGGCGGAAAGTGACCGAGCACCTGAAGGCCGATCCGGAATCGGTGAGCGCCGGGCTGGCGGCCATCGCCGAGAGCCTGGCCGAGTTCGCCCGGGCGTGCATCGAGGCGGGAGCGGCGGGGATCTACTTCTCCGCCCAGGGGGGCGAGGTGGATCGCTTCACGGAGGAGGAGTTCGAGAGATACATCAAGCCGCATGATCTGGTGGTGCTTCGCGCGGCGGAGGAGGCCGGCGCCACCTTCAACCTGCTGCACATCTGTGGCGAGCGGCTGCGGCTGGACGCGTATGCCGACTATCCGGCGCATGCCGTGAACTGGGCGCCCCAACTGGGCAATCTCAGCCTGCGTGAGGGCAGGGAGTTGTTCCGACGCACCATCGTCGGCGGGGTGGATCAGCGCGGCCCTATCGTCACCGGCCCGCGGGAGGCCATCGTGGCGGAGGTGCGTGCCGCCATCGCCGAGATGGGGGAGACGGGCTTCATGATCGGCGCCGGGTGCACGGTGCCCAGCGACATCTCCATCACCCACCTCGTGTGGGCGCGAGAGGCCGTTGTCTCCTGATCCACTTCCAGGTGATCGTCGATTCGCATCCTCTGCGTGACGGGGGCGGGGATATGCAGGTGTTGTTTCGCCCGGGCACGGGCGGGCTCATCGATGACCTGCCGAGCGATCAGTTCCGGCCGGCCTTGCGCGATCCACGGGCGTTGTTGTGGGTGGACCTGGATGTGTCGGAGGATGGCGCGAGGGCTCGGGAGCTGTTGCGCGACGTGTTCCACTTCCACCCGCTGGCGGTGGAGGATGCCCTGGGGGAGATCGATCACCCCCGTTTGAACGACTTCGGCGAGTACCTGTTCCTCGTCGTGTGCGCGGTGGACGACGAGGCGGTGACCGATCCGGTCGGGCTGGCGATCTTCCTGGGTCCCCACTACCTGATCACCTGTCACGCGGGGATGCCATCGGCGGTGCAGGCCCTCCTGAGCCGGGCGCGAGAGGATGAGAGGATCCTGGCGGGCGGCGCGGCTCGCCTGCTGTGCGACCTGTTGCGTGACATCGTCTCTGGGTTCGCCGTCCGGATCGACCACATCGAGCGCGAGCTCGAACGGGTGGAGGCTGCGGCCCTGGGGCGGCCATCGCCGGAGGTGATGCGTCGCGCTGCCATGATCCGGAGGGCGATCGTCCGGTGGCGCCCGGTGCTCGCGTCGCAACGGGATATGGTCGGCGGGCTGATCGAGGAGGATCATATCGTCATCCCCTCCGGGGCGCTGCCTCATCTGCGCGATCTGCTTGCTCACCTGGGCGAGCTGGTGGCGGGCGTCGCGTATCTGCGTGACCGGGTCGATGGCGTAATGGACCTCTGCTTGGCGATGGCCGTGGGACGCCTGGCAGCGTGGGGATCCGTGTGGATGGTCTTCTCCGGCGTTGTGCTGCTCTCCTTGTTGGCTGCCGTCATGTACGCCGGAGGTGTGCCGTGGGGGAGGTGGTACGGTCTCCTGTTCGGAGGGACGGCCCTGATCGGAGTGGGATACATCGTGTGGCGGACGCGGCGCGGGTGGAGGCCGCGGCGGTGAGGGGACATGAAGGCGAGATCTCAGCGGGATGATCCCGATCGAGAGCTCCTTGTGGTGTTGCAGGAGCTCAATGCCACGTTGCAGCAGCTGCGACGGGAGGGGTTCCTCGCCCCGGCGGGAGGGAAGGGGCGGTTTCTCTTCTATCGGTTCCTGGGCGGGATCGTTGCCGGGCTGGGCAGCGTGATCGGCGCGACCGTGGTGTTGGGGCTGCTGATCGCCCTCGTCCGCCAGCTTCAGCTTCTGCCGGTCGTGGGAAGGGTCATCGCCGAGATCGTTCGGCTGGTTCAGGCGAACCTGCTGCAGCCATAGGGCATTGCATTCGATATGCGATCTCATGCCGTATGTCATGGTGGCGGGTGGCCGGTTGCGGTAAGATGTGGGGCAGTGATCCGCGGGATCCCTTAGATAGGGGGGAGCATGGCGGAGGAGACGCCGGAGATCCGATTGCGTATGGAAGAGGCCACGGCGCAGCACGGCAGCGAGAGCGAAAACGAGCTGCTTTTCCTGCGCACCCGGTGGGCAAAGCTGCAACAGGAACTGGCCGATGTGGAACGGCGGACCCTGGATGCCGGGGAGGCGGGGCGCAGCTCCACTTTGCTGGAGGCCCGGCGTCGTCACCTCCGGCGGGAGCAGGCGATCATCGACGAGCTGTTCGACGAGACGGCGCGCGCCAGCCTGGAGCGGGCCATCGGCTACCGACTGAAGAGGCTGCAGCGGGACCTGTTCCGGTCCGGACGGGGCGGTGGCGGCCGGCGTTATTACGATCAGGGATATTGGGATAGGGAGGCCGATCGCGAGATCCTGAACGGCCTGCTTCAGGACTGGCAGACTTGGAGAAAGTCCCTGCATGGGAATTCAGCGCAAGGCCCCCCATGATGGCCCGCTGAGAAGAGCCCCCTTGGGTGCAGGACCCTCGTCGCTTCCTCTTTGCAGATTCCCCTTTCCTCGCATTTATGAGGCGTGCGCCTCCCACTGAGCGATCACCTTCCGACCCTTGTCCGACAGGACCCAGATGGCGGTGTCCGTGACCAGGCAACGCTCTTGCAGCGGGCATAACGTACATTGCCCCGTGCACTGGCTGGTGACGGGCTGTAGATAGCCCCGCTCGGCCAGCGTGGTCAGGATCTGCCGGAGGGTCGGCTCGCTTAGGCGCAATTCCCGGGCCAGCTCGTCCAGGGAGCGTGACCTTCCCTGGGCGGCGATCTGCAGGACTCGGATCAGCGGGTTGTCGGTCATATCACACCCCAAGGCCCAGCAGGGCGAAGGTCTGATAGACGATCACGCCCGCGACCAGGGACACCACCAGCAGCAGCCCCACGCTTAGAGCACTCCACTTCCAGGAGCCGGCCTCCTGTCGGATGATCGCCGTGGTCGCTGCGCAGGGGATGAAGAGCATCTGCACGACGAGGAAGGCCAGCGCGGCCGCGGGTGTCAGCGTGAGAGCCACGCGTCGGGCCAGCTCCATCCCCTCGCCGCGGTAGAGGATCCCCAGCGCGACGATGGTATTCTCTTTGGCGGCGAAGCTGCTCAGCAATGCGGTGATCAGCCGCCAGTCCGTCCATCCCATCCAGCGGCCGATGGGCGTCAGCGCGCGTCCCAGCCATGCCAGCGCGCTCTGCTCCACCTCGCCCGTGGGCAGCGTGGCCAGCGCCCAGATCAGGATGGAGAAGATGAGGATGATCGTCCCCGCCTTTCTGATGAAGGCCACGGTGTTATGCCAGACGAACAGCCCGATGGTGCGAGCGTTGGGCCAATGGTAGAGCGGCAGCTCCATGATGAAGGCGGAATCCTCGTCGGCGAAGCCCACGCGATGGATGACCATCCCCAGGAGGCCCAGGATGACGACGTTGAACGTCACCAGCCCCCAGGTCACGATGGCGGCGTGGGGTCCGAAGAAGGCCGGGGCCAGGAAGGCGATGACGGCCAGCCGGGCGGCACAGGGGACCAGGGGGCTCAGGATGATGGTCATCAGCCGGGTGCGCCGGTCCTCAATGATGCGGGTCCCCATCACCGCGGGCACGTTGCATCCGAACCCCAGGAACAGCGGCAGGAAGCTCTTCCCGTGTAATCCCATGAGGTGCATGAAGCGGTCCATGACGAAGGCGGCGCGTGCCAGGTAGCCGACGTCCTCCAGCAGGCCGAGCATGGCGAAGAAGATCAGGAGGATCGGCAGAAACGTGAGCACGGTGCCCACGCCGCCGACGATGCCCTCGGCCAGGAGCCCGGACACCCACACGGGCGCGGCGGCCAGGGCGAACTCGATGCCGGATCGCATGGGCTGTACGATCCCCGTATCCAGCCATGCCTGGAGAGGGGTCGCGATCGCGTAGGTGATCCAGAAGACCACCCCGAAGATGCCGCTGAGCATCGCCAGCCCCCAGATCGGGTGCGTTGCCACCCGGTCCAGGCGATCGGTGAGCGTGATCGGACCGGTGCTGGGGCGGACCATGGCGGCCCGGACCATGCGCTCCACCCACTCGTAGCGCCCGCCCACGATGTCCAGGAAGGCATCCTCGTGACTCCTCAAGATGGCCTCGACCTCGGACCAGATCTCGGTCGGGGTGGCCTCCCGCATCAGCGCCGTGATCTCGGAATCCCCCTCCAGCAGTTTTAGGGATACCCAATCCTCCGGATAGGGGTCGGGGACATATGGGGCGATAAGGCGGCGTACCTGTTGGAGCACCTCCGCGTGGGTGCTGCGGACCCCTGGCCGATTGGGGGTGAATTGCTCCGGGTGGGTTGCGGCATGTCGGGCGGCCTCCAGCAATTCGTGTAGCCCCTGGTTGCGCGTGGCGACCAACGGGATGACCGGGATCCCCAGCGCGGCCTCCAGCACGTGGGGCTCGATCTGAATTCCGTTTTGCTCGGCCACATCCAGCATGTTCAGGCCCAGCACGAGAGGGCAGGGGAGCTGGAGGAGCTCGGCCACCAGGTAGAGGCTGTGTTCCAGCGCGGCCGCGTTGACGATGACGATGGTGGCGTCAGGGCGCTCCCGGATGATGTAATCTCGTGCGACGCGCTCCTCCGGTGAGTTCGCCGTCAGGCTGTACGTCCCCGGCAGGTCGACCAGGATGATGTCGATGTCCGGCAGGTGGATCGTGCCCACTTTCTGTTCGATGGTTTTCCCCGGCCAGTTGCCCACGTGCTGGTTGAGCCCGGTAAGCATGTTGAAGACGGTGGACTTGCCCACGTTGGGCTGCCCCGCCAGCGCGATGCGGAGTGTGCCCTGTCGAAGGCGTTGCGCCTGATCCTGCGGGATCTGTGCTCCATTGGTGTGGCAAGAGGCTTGTATGAGTGATGGGGCCATAATCGCTCACCTTGTCGTGGAAACCAGGATATGGCGGGCCTCACCGCGGCCCAGGGCCACGCGCGTGCCCCGAACCAGCGTGATGATGGGGCCTCGCCCGTAGTTTTGCAACACGGTGACTTCCGCGCCCGTCGTAAATCCCATCGTCGCCAGCCGATTGACGAAGCCGCGTCCCCCGCGCAGGGAGCGGATGATGCCGCGCGCTCCGGAGGGTAGGGAAGCCAGATCAACGACCTGGTCGGTGAAGGGCGTCGTGTTCGGTGTCATTCGATGTGCCTCCATACGGAGCTGGGGTTCATGATGCCTGTGGTGCGTGTGCGATCGTTGATGCTGACCGGGCGGATCGGCCGTTTCAATCCGTCCCCCGGCTGCACGCCGCGCATATCCCATGGACGGATAGGCTGGCGTGTGCCTCTGTGATGCCGTGTTCCAGCATCAAACGACGCGTGATCTGCGCGACCTCCGGGGCTTCGAATTCGATCACCCGGCCGCACTTCATGCAGACGAAGTGGTGGTGATCCTCGCCCCGGGCTGGCTCGTACCATTCGGGGCCAGGATCGCGGCTCAGCCGTCGAGTGCGGATAAGCCCCAGGTTCTTGCAAAGCTCGAGGGTTCGGTAGACCGTGGACAGGGTGACCCCGGGATCTCGCTCGTGGGCTCGGAGGTACAGGTCTTTGGCCGTCAGGTGGGTGTCGCTCTCCTGCAGGACCTCCAGGATCACGCGCCTCTGGCGAGTCATGCGCCCCCCGGTGCGCGTCAGCGCGGCTCTCGCTCTCTGGACCAGGTCCTCCATAGATGCTCTTCCTTTGCTGTGAATCGTTCGCATTGGCAATAATAGTGTAACCCGGATCGTGCGGAAACGGTATGATAAAGATTACCCGCATAAGGAAAGGCCACACCCCGTAAAGGGTATGGCCTCCTTTGGTGGAGATGCCGGGAATCGAACCCGGGTCCGGGACATTCGGCCTCGGACGTCTACAAGCTTAGTCAGGGTTTTGCATTTGTCACCAGGCGGGCCGCCCCTGACGGCGTCCCTTTGCCTGGCCAGCCGCTGATCTTAGATCGGCCTTAGCGGCGTCCGGCCGATCGCACCCTGCTGTCTATGACGGTGACACCCGACGCCAGCCGGGACCACGTCGGGGCACCGAGGTCACCCGCAGGTGACCAGCTGTTCTCCTCCGCGTCCGCGATTACGCGGCGACGGCCATAGCCGTGCGCGGCGCGAACGCGAAGTTGAACGCCTTGCCAGTGTTCTTGGCACTTTTTGGGTTCTGCTCTGGTTTAACGAGGGAAGAGCACCTCGGCTTGCAGTCCTCAGCCAGCCTGCCCCGTCGAAACCTGTCATCCCCAGACTGGCAGTTATATTTTACCCCAGTTTGTTGATTTTGTAAAATAGAGTTTCATTAGAATTTCGGGTGGGGGCCACCGCCGTGTCATGGCTCCACAGAAACCCTACCTTGTCCAGCTTGCGCCTGCCTCTCTCGGCCCTTTCCGCAGGGGGCTGGACCGGGGCCGGACAGGTGGTAGGTATCCGCGACACCGTGATTGGGTCTGAAAGTTGAAAAAATTGGCGGGGTCGATAGCATACCCATATCCATCTCCAACCAAGGAGGGATGCTATGGACCCCACCCAGGTATTCTGCCCCAACGAGGCCTGTCCGGCAAGAGGGCAGGTAGGG
>JAJRVX010000107.1:0-18364 GCA_024277095.1 Chloroflexota bacterium | reverse complement strand
GGGCGGCCAGGATCAACAGCTGTAGCAGGAGCAACAGGTTGGGGCGCAGTCGCTGCCACGGGGCGTTGGCCGCCATATCCCGGACCAGGCGACGCCACAGGTACGTGCTGGACACCACGTACGGCTCGCGTCGCAGCCTCAGGAAATACAGCGCGAGGATGGGCACGGCCAACAGGGAGAGAAAGAGAGCGCCGGGATTCAGGAAGGACATGAGCGGCTCCCTCGGGGTGATGAGGACGTCGGGCTACTCAAGCACCGCGTGCAGGCGCAGATGGGCCAGGAGCAGCTCCCGAAGAGGCGTGGTCGTCTCCACGAAGACATAGCTCATCTCCCGCCGGACGCAGAAGTCCCGGATCTGCGCCCGCCATGCGTTCAGGGAGTCCCGATACCGGGCCAGCAGATCGTAATCCGCGGTGATCTCTACGGAGTGCCCCGTCTCACTATCCACCAGCTCAAGATCGCCCTCCACGTCGGGGTCCACCTCCTGCGGCGCCAGGACGTGCAGCACGAGCACATCGAAACGGCGGGCGAACAGGGCGGTCAACCCCTCCTCCCAGGAGGGATCCAGGAGATCGCTGATGAGCACCGCCGGGCCGACCTGCCGAGCCCGGGCGGCGTAGCGTCGCACGGCCGGCCCCAGGTGCGCCTCCCCGTCCGGCCGCAGCGTCTGCAGCCAGTCGAACCACGCCAGGGCCTGACGCTTCGTGCGGATCGGCGGCATCACCGCCGCGCCGTCTCCGCCCATGGCCACGGCGGCGACCCGATCCATGCCCGCCAGAGCGACGTACCCCAGGGCGCCGGCCAGCCGCATGGCGTGCTCCCATTTGGGCGGGCTCCCAAACGCCATGCTCCTGCTGGCATCCAGCAGGAAGTGAACCGTCGTATCCTCCTCCTCCGAGAAGAGTTTGACGAAGGGCTTCCCCAGCCGGGCGTACACGTTCCAGTCCACGGAGCGCAGGTCATCGCCGGGGACGTAGTTCCGATAGTCGGCGAACTCCACCGACCGGCCACGCTTGGGCGAGCGACGCTCCCCCTGGATCTGCCCGCGCCGCACCCGTCGGCTGACCAGGGTGAGCTGCTCCAGCTGCCGCAGAAACGCCTCGTCAAACAACCTCATATCCTCCCGGAGGCCGAACGCGCCGCCATGCCCGGCCACACATCGCCTCCCAGGCGGCCCACAGCTCAGGCCGGGACATGGGACGCGTAAACCGTCTGGACCACCTGCTCCACGATCCCATCGGGGGTGATGCCCTCCGCCTGCGCCTCAAAGTTCAGGATGATCCGGTGGCGCAGCGCGGGAAAGGCGACGGCCCGCAGATCGTCCAGGGAGACATTGAAGCGGCCATCCAACAGAGCGTGGATCTTACCCCCCAGGATGAGGGCCTGCATGCCACGCGGGCTGGCCCCGTACCGCACATAGCGACGCACCACCTCGGGCGCGCCGGGATCATCCGGGTGGGTCGCCCGGGTGATGCGCGCCGCGGCCTCCGTCACGTGCCCGGCGATGGGCACGCCGCGCGCCAGCCGCTGCATGGCCAGGATCGTCTCGCCGTCGGCGACCGGATGGGCCTCCGGCACCTCCACACCGGTCGTGCGCTCGGCGATCTCCACCAGTTCCTCTACGGAGGGGAACGGCACATCGATCTTGAAGAAGAAGCGATCCATCTGGGCTTCCGGCAGCGGGTACGTCCCCTCCATCTCCAGTGGGTTCTGCGTGGCCAGGACGAAGAACGGCTCGGGAAGCTTATGGATCGTCTTGGCCACCGTCACCGTACGCTCCTGCATCGCCTCCAACAACGCCGACTGGGTCTTGGGCGTGGCCCGGTTGATCTCGTCCGCCAGGATCAGGTTGGCGAAGATCGGCCCCGGCTCGAACCGGAAGAAGCGATGCCCCTGCTCATCCTCAGCCAATATCATCGTCCCCACGATGTCGGCCGGCATCAGGTCAGGCGTGAACTGGATGCGGCTGAATCGACAGTCGATGGCCTGGGACAGCGTGCGTACCAACATGGTCTTCCCCAACCCCGGGACGCCCTCCAGCAACGCGTTCCCCCCGGCCAGCAACGTGATCAGCGTGTGCCGCACCAGGGCCTTCTGCCCCACGATGACCTTGCCGACCTCGCGCTCGATGGCGCGAGCCGTCTCCATGAATCGATCCGCGTCCATTTGCAATCCATCCCCTCCCATCACAGAACCCCTCACGGCCGAGCTTTCCCTCCAGCGGGGCCAGCTCCCATGCTGGCACTGCACACTCTGGCCGACGGCCGAGCATGGGAGCTCAGCCTGCTGACAACATCCCCCCAGCAGCGCCAGCCCCCACGCTGGCGCTAGGGGCATCACGGCTCCAACGCCGTGAAATACTCCCGCACGTAGTCCCGCAGATTCACCGGGATGTACTCCCGCTCCATCGCCCGGGCGGCCTCCGAGGCGTACTCCCGGTACACCTCCTGATACGGCACCAGGCTGGGGTTCGCCAGGCCGGGTTGCGCAGACGCCCCCTGCCGGACCTGCGCCTCACCCGCCTCCCCCTCCTGCCCGGGGATAAACTCCGGCCTTCCCTCCGCCCCTGCCCCCCCAGGCTCACCGCCAGGTGCCGCATACACCACCTCGTCCACGCTATAAGGGCGATTGGGCTCCGTCGGCGCACCGGCACGCCCCGACCTCGTCGCCGGGGGCAACCGATCCGCCGTGGTCCCGCCACCGCCGCCCGGCAGTCCCCCCCGCCCACGCCCGGAGGCTCCACCTGCCGGAGAGGCGGCCATGCCCTGGCCTGAGCCGCGCCCGGGCCGCCCCGCCTGGGCGATCCGCCGTCGGCTCTCGTCCGCCTGGGCCAATGCCCGCGCCAGGGCCTCTTGCAGGGCCAGGTCCCGCCGGGCATCCGCCATCTCCCCGGCCGCCCGGGCCGCAGCGGCGCGAGCGGCCTTTCCATCCCCTCGTCGCGTCGCCGCGGCGGCATCCCGCAACGCGCGGGCCAATGCCGCATCCGCGTCGCTCAGCCTAGCCGCCGCCTCCTCCAGGGCCGATGCCAGCGCCTCCCGCTCGTCGGGCGCCACCTGATCGACATCTTGCAACATCCGATCCAGCAGTCGGGCGGCCTCATCCAGCGAAGGGTTGCGATCCTCCGCCCCCGCCAGCCGGGCGATCTGTGCGCTCAATCCCTCCAGCGCCGCCCGGCGAGCGGCGAACTGGGGATCGATCCGCTCTCGCAACTGCGCCCGGAACTCCGCCAGATCCGCCAGCGCCTCCTCCATGTCCCCCCGGTTATCCCGCAGCTCGGCGGCCAGCTCTCGCAGGCGCTCCAGCAACGCCTCCTTCTCGGCCTCGTCCAGAGCCTCCGCAGCCTCCACATCCTCCGCCAGCCGCTCCAGCCGATCGGCCTCCTGAGCCGCCGCCTGAGCGACCCGGGCGCGCTCCTCCAACACCGCATCCATCGGGTTCGGCACGAAGGTGAGGACGAGCACACCCGCCAACAACGTCGCGGCCCCGGCCAGCCACCGGGAGGGCCATCGGAGGGGCAGATCTCGCCCGGGCCGGATCGCTCGCGCCGCCGCCAGCGCGTCCGATCGCTGGCGCGCCACCAGATCGGGGTCGAACCCGGCGCCGTCGCCGCTCAGCTCCAGCGCCGTCGAGAGGCGATCCTTCAGCCCCAGGATCGCGTCGGCGCGACGCGCCACATCGATCGGGCGCTGAGGGCGCAAGGCCGCATACAGCGAGACCAGGATCGGCCACAGCGCCACGGGCAGCCACGCCCACAGGCGATAACGCGGCCAGGGGATCACCCGGCTGAGCAGCAGAACCGCGGCCGCGTACGCCAGCGGGACCCACGCCGAGCGCGCCAGCCACCAGACGCCATCACGCACGCGCAGCCGCCGCCCGATGACGTGCAGATACGGGATCAGAGGATCACTGGCCCTGTTGCCCCTCATCAGGCTTCTCCTCCCGCACGAGCATGCCGCACTCGGCCACCACCCAATCCTCTTCCTCCTCGGTCAGCACACAGACGCGGGCCTCCTCCGCGCCGGAGGACGTGACGGAAACGACCGGCACCCGCACCCGGCCGTCGTCGAACCAGGTCGGCGCACCGAACCCAATCCGCATCTCGCCTTCGCCCCCCGCCCATTCCACAGGCTCGCCCTCCTCGTGGCGCACCACGGCGACCGGGATCCCCGTTCGCTCCTCCACCCGGGCGGACAGGACATCCAACGTCGCCGAGGGCAATCGTCTCGGCTCGCTCCCATCCAGCAGCGGGTCGGACAGGGGACCCAGGCCCGTCATATCGTAGATGGAGAGGCTTTCCGGGCGATCCTCCCCAGCCGCGATCAGGCTCTGGACCACCGCCGCATACACCTTCCCCAGCTGCTCCGGGCTCCTGCCCGGAGGGAGCCGGATCTCCTCCGCGGCCCCCTCCTTTACGATAGGGGGCGTGATGGCGATGACCTTCTCCACGACGACCGGCGGAGCCGGCATCGCCCGCATCGGCGGGGGCGCTGGCGTCGGGCGTGGCCTGGAGAGGACGCCGAAGCGCTCGTAGCTGGGGGGACCGTACACCCCATAGCCCACAGCGATCAGCGCCACGACCAGGGCGGCCAGCCCGAAGATCTCGACCGGGCGCAGACGCCGACGCCGGATCGGCTGGAGCAGCCGGACGCTGGCGAGGAAGAGCGCCAGCGACGCGACGAGATAGATCCCGGCCGTGTAGTGCCATAACGGGCGTATCAACACCGAGCTATCGCCGAGGGCGCCGTCGAAGCGCCCGCTGAGGGCACGCACCAGGGACAGGAGGGCGCCCCCGCTCGACCTAAACGACCCGGGATCCACATACTCCCCCAGCGCTGAGGCCATCGCCGCAACCGGGCTGGGGAGTAGGATCACGCGCGGCGGCTCGCTCTGCCGCACCACGCCGATCACCCCGTAGAGGAAGTACACCCCCACGGCCAGGAGGAGCAAGATCACATAGCTGGCAACCATCGCCCGGCCGCTCCGCCTCAGCCAGACGGAGAAGAACAGCCCCAGCACGCCGAAGGTCAGGGCGCACAGGAGCAGGATGGCCAGCGCCCGCAACATGTCGGCCAGGGTGACCCCGCCGAACAGGAAGATCAGGCTGGCCATGGGCACCGCGGCCAGGATCAGCAGGAAAACATAGCTGAGGCTGGCCACCAGCTTACCCCACAGGATGCTCCAAGGGGAAAGCGGCGTCACCAGCAGGATATCCAGCGTTTTGCGCTCCTTCTCACCGCTGATGGCCCCGGACGTCAGCGCGGGCGTGATGAAGCACACCACGAACAGCTCAAAGAGCGCCAGGCTGATGAACAGGGAGCGGCCGATCATGGCCCCCAACGGCGCCCCACCGCCCCAATAACGCTGGCCGGAGACCAACGCCTGATAGAGGCCATACAGGAACAGCCCCAAAAGCAACAGGAACCCCGTCAGGATCACGAACGCCCGCGCCCCCCGCATGCGAGCGCGCAGCTCCTTGATGATCACGGGATTCCAGCGCAAGCTCAGCCCGATTCCGCGAGATAGACTCAAACGCATGATCCCCCCATTGGCCTCAGAAGAACTCTACACTCTGCCCCTCATCTGCCCGTGGAGCCGAAGGCCATCGGACAAAGGCCCAATCAGGCAGGTACCAGGCGAGAAAAAGGGCCTTTCTGCGAAGGGGCTTCCCTCCGTATCTCTCCTTTCTGATGCGACCGCTCGTGGAGCGGATAAGGCGACCCGGCAGGTCGCTTTTACCACATGCGACCACGCTAGGCGACCTCCCCTTTGGTCAGGCGCAGGAAGACCTCTTCCAGGTCCGTCCCGGTCTCCTGGAAGGAGACGACCGGGATGCCGCCGGCGACAAGATGGGCCAACAGCCCGGCCACAGCCTGATCGTCCCCGCTGAAGGGAACTTCGATGAGATACCCGGCTCCGTTCTCAGGCTGAGGGATAGGCACCGCCTCGCCCACGCCCGGGAAGCCGCGAATCCGCTCCAAAACCGCCTCTGGATCCGCGAGCGAGCGAATATGCAGCAGCCGCTCGCCCGTCATCTGACGGCGGATAGCCTCCATATCACCGCTGGCCACCAGGCGGCCCCGCTCGATGATCCCCACCTGGGTGCACAGCTCGGAGAGCTCGGCCAGGATATGCGAGCTCACGACGATGGTCTTGCCCATGCGCGCCAGCTCCCGCAGCAGCTCACGTATCTCCACGCGCGCCCGGGGGTCCAGGCCGGAGGCGGGCTCGTCCAACAGCAGGATCTGCGGATCGTGCACCAGCGCTCGTGCCAGGCACAGACGCTGCTGCATCCCTCGCGACAGCGCGCTAACGTCGTCGTTCCGCTTCCCCTCCAAACCCACCAGGGCCAGGAGCTCCTCAATCAGCGCCAGCCGCTCCGCCTTTGGGATCTCGTAACAGCGGGCGTAGAAGTCCAGATACTCCCAGACCCGCATCTCCTCATACACGCCGAAGAAGTCCGGCATGTACCCGATGGAATAGCGAACCCCGCGCGGGTCATCCCACATGCGACGGCCGGCGATCCAGATCTCGCCCTCATCCGGCTCCAGCAGCCCGGCCAACAGCCGCAGCGTCGTCGTTTTGCCGGCCCCATTCGGCCCGATGAATCCGAACAGCGCCCCCTCGGATACCTGGAGATCCAGGTGATCCAACGCTGTGACCCTGCCGTAGCGTTTGGTCAATCCCTTGGTCTCGATCGCGTAGTTCTCCATAGCCTTCACTTCCCGCAGGCGGGTAACCCAGGTAGGGCGATTCATGAATCGCCCCATTGGTATCAAGTTAAACGATACGGAAGCGTGGCCCCGCATCTCTGGGGTGGCTCGGAGGGGCTACCGCCCCTCCGAAGAACTCTATTTTCAGCCCCTCACCTGCCCCGTGGGGCCGGAGGCCACCGGCCAAAGCCCCAACCAGGCAGGGAAAAGGCGGGAAAAAGCGTTTTTCTGCGGAGGGGCTTCCCCTCCGCCCCTCCCCTTTCAGGTGCGACCGCCCGTGGAGGGAAAAAGCAACAGACGGGAGCCTCGCCCATGCTGTTAGTTGATGCGAATAAGGCAATTCCTGAATCGCCCCTGCTTTTTGCTACCCGCAGGTGATCTCCCATGAGATGAAACCGTGATCCCGGTTGTCGATCACGGCTCACGCACGGCCTTCAGGCCCAGATCGTAAAGCCAGCATCCGCCCCCCTCCCCTTCGCTGCGCAATCGCAGCCGGACAACGCCGCTCCGGGGGCCGATGAAACGCTTCGGATCCAGGACCGAGATCTCCTTCGCCTGTCCTCCCTCCAACTCCATCCAGGCACCCTCTCCCCAATCATAAAGCGCGGAGGAGGGCCTGCCCGCCATGGGGTCAGGCGCCCAGATGGATAGGGTCAGCTCGGTAATCCGGGCGTCCATCAACTCCAGTGGCACCTGATATTCCAGGACCGCCTCGCTCCCCGGATTCAGGAAAACCTGACCGTTCGGGCCGCATTCCCCGGCCGGACCCTGTGTCTTGACCAGGCGGGGCTGGATCACGCCGGGCGGCAGCCAGACCTCCTTCGCCTCCAGGTTCAGGGGGACAGAGCTCAACACCAGGGTCGTCCCCACCCAGGTGGCCTGGACGTCCGCCACGGACACGTCGACGGGGCTCTCCCGCGACCAGCCGAGCAGCAGTACCCCCGCTGAAAGGGTCGCCCCACGCCCCATTCCATCGAACGCGGCCCCCAGGATGTTCTGCTTCCACATCGCCTCGCGCGGCACCCCGCCGGGGCCAGGGTTGCGGAACGCATCCTCGAAGAGCGCATAGGGGAGCCCCGGACCGAAATCGCTTCCCTTCAGCTCCGCGTCCACGCGCATCTGCTCTCCGGCGGGCACATCGCCCAGCCGGGCAAAGCGACGTCCGATCACCACGACCAGGTACGTTAGATCGTAGGGCGTGTCGTTGTGCACCACCCCGGAGAGACGTCCCTCCTCATAGGAGACGTCCGCCCTCAGCCCCCAACGCCCCGGGGGGTCATACCGCTCCACCTGGAACCCCTGCATGGCCCACTGATTGATCTGCAGCCCCCGCACGATCGTCGGGTCCCCCTGGACGAAGGTCATGCTCGTCGCGCCGAAAGGTCCCATCCCGGGCCCTCCCCATCGGGTTGGTTCCCCAGCCAGGGGGGATGCCAGAACCTCCCCCGCCACCAGGATATCATACGCCCGGCGCGTCGGAGAGAAGATCCCCACATAGCTACGCACCGAGGCCGAGGCCTCCGGGCCGATCCTTTCCACGATCGAGATCTGGTTCACCACGAGCTCGCCACCACGCAGACGATAGCCCAGGCCAAAGGTGATCCCGGCGAAGACGAGCGTCAGCCCGGGGATCGTCAGCCAGGCCCAGTCCAGGCGGCGAGCGCGTCGCAACAGGAGATAGTTGAACGGTCCCACGAGGACGATGTAGATGCCCAGGAGGACGGCCAACCAACGCACCGACGGGAGGTCCAGGGAGGGCAGATTGGTCAGGGTGTAGGCCAGCCGCTGAGCGAGCATCTGCGTCTCCGAGATATCCGGCGGCCTGTTCTCCGGATAGGCCGCGCCAGGCGAGAGCAACACGGACCAGACGGTCCGCATCCCCGCCCATGCGTTGAAGGGATGCATCGCCGGGTCGAATGCCAGGTAGGTCACCCACCCCTCCCCCAGACGCCTCTCGCAGATGAGCGCCTGGCCGTCCTGCTGCGCCAACGCCCGTCCGCAGGAGGGGGCAGGGATCGCGGCCACGAACTCGCCGGAGATCCACGCCGTCTCGGTCCGGGCGAACTCGGCCAACGCCCGCGTGCCATCCAGAACGGCGCGGGCCGCTATGGCCGGGCGGAGCACATCGGGCAGCCCGGCCAGGGTACGCTCAGCCCCCGGCCCGCCCGCCAGGACCAGCCGTCCACCGCCGCTCACCCACGTCGTCAGCGCCTCGGCCTGCGCGGGTGACATCTGCGACGTATCGGTGTCGGCGATCACCAACATGTCGAACGTCCGAAGCGGCTCGGCCCGCTCCGGCAGATCCCGCAACGAGATCGGCACGACCACCACCTGTCGATTGGCCGTCCCCAGGTCGACGCCCTTCAGCAGGCCGTACGGCTCCGCGTCCGGAGCGATCACCCCCGCGATGTAGGTGACATTCCGCAGGCCGCTCACCACCACCCGATCGCGGGCGACCTCCTCGCCATCCACCACCAGGTCCACGGTGACACTGCGGGCGAAGGACGGCAGCAGCGTGTACAGCGTGATCTCCTTACGTGCGCCGGCGGGCAGAGACACCGGCACGGCGTACGTGGTGTTGACCCCCTCGCTGGCGATGACCGCCCGGACCTCCGCTTCCACATCACCCCCGGCATTACTCACGAGGACGCGAAGCGGCAGCCATTCACCGTACTTGTAGTAGCCGCCGAAATACGGCTGGACGGACAGCGAAATCTCCCCCGCCGCGATCGCCTGGAGGTGACCAGGCGGCGAGATCGCAGCGAAGAGAAAAGCGCCGAACCACAGCGTGAGGAGCAGAATACGTCGCATCATCGATCCCCGCAATCAGATCAGGGCCATCGCCCTTGTAATTTCACCGACAAGACGTGAAAGCGGGCTCAGGGGTTCCCGGCCCCCCTCCGCCCACGACACTCCGACCCCCAACCCTCATCTCCAATCGTCTGAATCCCTTGTGCATACCACATAGTTTACAGGAATCTGCCCGGAACGTATGGACGGAATCATACCCTGTTGCCTACGAACGCGGCGGAGCAGCCGTCGACCGGAAGCACAAAGTACGACGTACATAGAGCCGGTTTCCATACCGGCACGAGATGGCTACACGCCCTACTCTGGTTGAGGGATCGTATTATGAGATACCCGCGCGGCCATCTGCGAGGAGAGGGGCAGCCAGGGCGAGGCACTGCTGCTTATATCGCTCCGCCCCCATCCGATCGTTCCGTCGCCAGACGCTGATCGGCATGTACTTCTGCACCTCATACAGGAGATAAAAGCGATGGCGGATCATCGCCGCAGAGGACTCGTCCCGCCGGGCGCCATACCCGGACCAGAAAGGCGGCTCGCTGATCCCACAGTAATCGAGGACGGCGAACTCGATCTCCACGTCCCCCCACAACGCACGATCGAAATCCACCAGCCCGGTCACATTCCCGGCCTCGTCGATCAGGATGTTCTGACTCCACACGTCCATGTGCAGCAGGCACGGAGCCACCGGGCGATCGAAATAGTCGATGTACGCGTCGAGCAGGTCGCGCATCATCTGCGCCTCCGCCGGCGTGTAGCTGCCGCACGCCTCCACATCATCCAGCAGCTTCCGCCACATGACGCGAAAGGCATCCACCCACGTGGGCTGAGGCTCCATCGGGCGATGAGCGCCCAGGTATCCATATGCCTGAACGCCCAGACAGTCCGATGCCGTGAGCCTGTGCAGTTGACGTAGATACGCCCCCACCTGATAGAGCGCTCGTTCCCACTGCACCCGCCCGAGATGGGGGACCTCGCTCATGGGGATCCCCGGCAGAGCCCGCATCAGGATGTAATCCCGGTCGATGCGCGTCCGGCTGAAGTCGTATCCCAGGATCTCCGCCACCGGGATCGTCGTGCGCTCCCGGATCAGAGCGTGAAGCTCCGGCTCCTGGCGCATCATCAGCCGCTCGTAGAAGAGGAAACCGGCATCGTCCGGCGGGGCGATGCGCAATACGAACCGCTCGCCATCGCCCTCCACCCAATACGAGCGGTTATGCTTGCCCGTGCGAATGGGCCTGAAACGCAAAGAGCCCACGTCCGCCCCGACATGGGCCCTCACCAGCTCCTCCAGGACCTCAACAGGAAAAGATTCCGACAAGATGCGCTCCAGCTATGCGGGCATCAATGAGTATCCGCCTCTCACGACCCGGACGGCGCGTCACCGGGACACGTAGCGACTGGACCGAACCCAGAACCGCCAGGGGGCCTGCCGATCCCGTTCGTCGGCGTAATGGATCCCGATCCGGGGACCACGCGCCACCTCCTCATCCGGGACCCTCTGCCCCCGCTCCAGCCACAGCTCATCCCCATGGACCAGATCGGCGCCATTGAAACGCTTGTCGATGGCCATCGCCTGGGTCAGCCGGGCGGGGCCGCTGGTCAGGTCCCGGTCTCTCAGACGTCTCCGGTCGGCCTGGCGCAGCCTGCGCATCACCTCCAGGCCCTCGACCGGCTCCAAGGCCCGGATCAGAATCGCCGCCGGGAAACCCTCCTCCTCCGTGACCACGTTCAGCATCCAGTGCATGCCGTAGGTGAAGTAGACGTAGGCACGGCCGGGCGGGCCAAACATCACCTCGTTCCTGGGGGTGCGCCCCCGGCTGGCGTGGCTGGCGGTATCTCCATGCCCCACATAGGCCTCGCATTCGACGATGATGCCGCAGAGGCGCTGGCCGTCCAACAAACGGACCAGCCGCGCCCCCAACAGCTCCCGGGCGACGATCAACGTGTCACGAGCGAAAAAGTCATAAGAGAGGCGATCCGTCCTCGCAGTCATCCCGTCCCCTACGCGATGGGCGCGCTCTCCTCCCGATGATATGAGACCGTCATCGCCGGCCGTCCGGCGTCCGCCTCCCGGGCGCGCGGGTCGACCCCGGGCGACGACGGCTCCTGAACGGGATGATAATGCACATGGACCCGCCGCAAGAACTCGATGTTCTCATACAGGACACGTTCCACATGGGATGCGATCTGATCCCCGGCGGCTACGCTCAGGGTGCCATCCACCCCGATGGTGAGATTGACCACCAGGTACGGCCCGAACCGATGGGCGTGGATCTCCTCGACCTCCCTCACCCCCGGCACCGTCGCCAACAGCTGGGTGATCTGCTCCGCCAGCGACCGCCCCGGCACCGTGTCCATCAGATCCTCGGAGGACTCCCGCAGGATCTCGATGCCCGTCCTCAGGATGACCAGCGCCACCAACGCGCCGGCCATGGGGTCCACCCACAGGTAACCATGACGTCCCAGGAAGATGCCGACGGCCGCCGCGGAGGCCGAGAGCACGTCGTTGCGGTGATCATAGGCCATGGCCAGCACGGCCGCATTCTTCGTCTGATTGCCCACCCGATAGGTGAAGACGGTCAATCCCATCTTCATCCCCACGGTGAGCAATGCCACCCACAGCGCTGCCGCCGACGCGCCGCTAAAGCCGCCCTGCCCGGAGAGCAGGTTATACACCTCATTGACCGCATTCCAGAAGACGGCGATGCCCGTGGTGATCACGAACGCCCCGACCACCAAGGCCCCCACACTCTCCAGCTGGCTATGCCCATACGGGTGTTCCTCGTCCGCCGGCTTACCCGCCAGCCGCATGAACACGCTCACGATGATGTAATACGCCACATCGCTGGTGGAATTGATGCCATCGGCGAGCAACGCCGGGCTGTTCCCCAGAATACCGATGGCCGTCTTCAGCGCGGCCAGGAAGACATTCGCCACCAAACCGATATTGGCAGCCTGTATACTCTTTCGCTCCCTTTGCTCAGGACTCATCGTTCCCCCAGCTCACATCCCAACCCTGATCGGCCATCGGTCGCAGACCCGATGACGTCGCTCTCCCCTTGGGAGATCGGGTGGCCCCTATCATACATGATTTGTCCGCCGACGCCTATGTTCCTGGACAGCGTCCCGACTCGGAACTCAAAGTAAATCATGCCCCATCGTCGCTTTCGCATCCTCCCTATCATACTCAATAGGCCATCTCGGGCAAATCCCCCGGGCGTAAGGGTAGTCTACTTTCTCGGCGGAAATACGGCGGAGAGCTTTGAGAGGCGCAGCCCCTCAAAAGAAACTCCCCGGTTTCCATCCCTCACCTGCCACGCCCAGCCTCATTCACCCAAATCAGGCTGGGAAAGGGCTGGTGCAAGATCGACCGAGGGGAAACGGCCCTCATCCCCCAACCTCTCTTCTCCCAAGCCCGGGAGAAGGGGGCTCATCGGTGGATGGCGGAAGGCAGCGCCTTTCGCCGCTCGCAGGGCCGATCTTGAGGAGCAGGCCATTCCTCGTCCCTGCCAGGTGTCACGTGTGCCGATATGAACGTTGGACTTTGAAAAGGCCCCGCTCCCCACCCTCAACACGGCGTGACAAGAGGAACCAAATACGCTATAATGGTGACACCACGGGAACCTTCGGCGTAGGAAGAAGCCCATGCACCTGGTCCGCTGCCTCATCCGACTGCTCGTCATCGCCCTCACGGTGAGCGCCTGCACCGGCGCCGAGACGCCCCCTCCGCCAGATCCGTACGCGCCATACCGCCCGGCCATGCTGGAGGATTTCCAGGGGGATCTGGACCAGCTGCCGCCGGTCCCCCGCTATAAGCTCACCCTGGACGTCGACATGCCCACGCGCCACCTCGATGGCAAGGGCACCGTGATCGTCCCCAACCGCCTCCCCGTCCCTCTCTCCGACCTGTACTTTCGCCTGTATCCCAACCTGCCTCAGTACCGAGGCAGGTTAAGCCTGGAGATGGTGACGGTAGGCGGAGCGCTCACCGCCTTTGACTACGCGCCGGACGGTAGCTCTCTGCATGTCATCCTGCCCGAGCCCCTTCCTCCCGACCAGACGGTCGAAATCGGATATACCTGGAGCCTGGACGCCCCCACCAGCCCCACCGGGTACATGGTGTTCGGGGAAAGCCAGGGCATCCTCAGCCTCCCACTGAGCTATCCCATCCTGGCCGTCCCGGAGATGGACGCCACGGGACAGCGCCCCAACTGGCACCTGGAAGTCGCCCCGCCCCACGCCGACGTCGCGTTCACGGAGAGCGCCCTGTATCAGGTGGAGCTGATCACGGCGCCCGAGATCACGGCGGTCAGCTCGGGCATCGTGGTGAGCCAGACCACCACCGCCGAGGGGAAGCTCGTCCGCCAGTTCGTCACCGGGCCGGTGCGGGAGTTCACGCTTATCATGTCCCCCCAATTCCAGGAGGCCTCCGAAAAGATCGGCGACACAACCGTGCACTCCTACTTCCTGCCCGAGGATCGTCAGGCCGGGCAACAGGCGCTGGCATACGCCGCCGCGGCCACGCAGGTGTACAGCGATCGCTTTGGGCCCTATCCCTTCACCGATCTCAGCGTGGTGGAGGCGCCGCTTCAATACCGGGGCATGGAATACCCCGAGGTCAATCTCATCGGCATCGACACCTACCGGGAGCGGCGGGAGGACCAAGAGTTCCTGATCGCCCACGAGATCGCCCATCAATGGTGGTACAACCTGGTGGGCAACGATCCGGTCAACCGCCCCTGGCTGGACGAGGGCCTGGCCGAATATTCGACTTACATCTACTATGAGACGATCTACGGCAAGGAACGGGCCGACCGGCTGCTCCGCAACCGCTGGGAGGTCCCGCTGGCGTACGCCAGGGAAAACGGGCTGGACACCATCGTCGGACAGCCGGCTTCCGGATTCGGGCCCGTCAATTACGAGACGATGGTCTACGCCAAGTCCGCCCTCTTCTTCCACGCCCTACGGCAGGAGATGGGCGACATCGCCTTTTTCAAGCTCCTGCGCACGCTGGTGTCCAAATATCGCTATCAGATCTTGACGCCGGATGATCTGTTGGCGGAGGCACGGAGAGCCTCCGGGCGGGATGTGATGCCGGTCTATCGCCAGTGGATCCTGACGGCAGAGGAGCCCTGAGCGCGCTCTCAGAGCGCCGTATCCGGTCTCGACGCGACGTCGCATCACGAGGAGCACCTGTGAAAACGAGATCCCTTTGGAGTCGGGCGAGGGTCTGCCTGACGATTCTGGCCTTCGTGCTGTGGGGAACCGCCTGCCAGCTACCCACACCTCCCATCGTCTACACCCCGATCCCCCCAGCCCCGACGCCGACTTCACCGCCCCCACCTCCGCAGTCGCTCAGCCTAGACGACCTCACGCTCTTCGAGCAGGCGATGATCCCCATCGCTCGGGGCGACGTCGCCCAGGTCGCCACCGTGCTGCGCCCCACCCGCTACCGCATCGACGCCCGGTTCGATCCCACATCCCGCATCATCAGCGGCCGGGAGATCGTCCGATACACCAACAACGAGGCCGGGCCCCTGGATGCCGTCTATTTTCGCCTGTTCCCCAACCTGCCCGGAAGCGGCCGGGCGACGGTCTCCTCGTTGACGATGGATGGCGCCCCCGTAACGCCTCAACGAGAGCTCGCAGGGAGCGCTCTCCGGGTACCGATGGACCCGCCGCTTCCTCCGGGCGCCTCCGTCACGTTCCAGCTGGACTTCACCGTCGAAGTCCCCACCACACCGGGCGGCAACTACGGGGCGTTCGCCTACACCGACGACGTGGTGGCGCTGGCGGGATTCTACCCGCTGATCCCGGCGTTCGATGACGAGGGGTGGAACGTGGAGATCGCCCCGGCGTACGGCGACCCCGTGTACTCCGATACCAGCTTCTATCTGGTGCGATTCACACTGCCAACCGGATGGGAGGTCGCCGCGTCCGGCTCCACTTTAGGCGTGGAGGACAACGGCGACGGCACGACCACCTGGACGATCGTCTCCGGCCCCATGCGAGACTTCAACCTTGCCGCCTCTCCCGCCTACCACACGTTGGAGATGCAGGTGGATGATACGGTGGTCCGATCCCACTTCAAGCCCGGGGATGAGGCAGGAGGACAACGAGCGCTGGAGTACACGGCCCATGCCTTACGCTACTTCAACGAGATCTTCGGCATCTACCCCTTCGCGGAGCTGGACGTGGCCGCCACCCCCACAACGGCCGGCGGGATCGAATATCCCGGGCTGATCGTGATCGCGGAGCGACTGTACGGGGAGAAGGGGGGCTTCTTCGAGTGGGCCACGGTCCACGAGACCGCTCACCAGTGGTGGTACAGCCTGGTGGGGAACGATCAGGTGGACGATCCGTGGCTGGATGAGGCGCTGACGCAATATGTCACGTGGATGTATGTAGAGGCGACCTACGGGAAGGTGGCCGCAGCAATCGCCCGCCGGGCCTTCTTCGATGAGCCCTATCGGCGGCTGGTGGAGGAGGGAAAGGATCTGCCCATCGGGCTGCCGGTACGGGCCTACAGCGAGGAGGACTACGGCCCGGTTGTCTACGCCAAAGGGCCACTCTTCTTCCACGAGCTACGGCGGGCGATGGGCGATGCGACGTTTCGGGCGTTCCTGCGAACCTACTTCGAGCGCTATCGATACCGCATCGCCACGCCCGAGGATCTGCTCGCGGTCGCGCAGGAGACCTGCCGCTGCGATCTCACCCCGATCTACGCCAGGTGGGTTCTGGGCATCACCCTGGGCGAACCGGGCACCGCCCACCCGGGGATGGATATCCAGCCAGACGGTGAACGCCAGCCCCTCCCCGAGGACTCCGAGCTCCCTATCCCACGGCCGGAGGGCTTGGACGTCCCCATCGCCTCCAGGACACGGTGAAGGCGATCAGGACGGGAACGATGAGGAGACTAGCAACGGCGTGCGCCATCGCCATGGCTTTGCTGTGGCTGTTGGGCATCGCCTCCGGGAGGGCGTCCGCCCAATCGGGCACGGGCGTCATCCGCGTGGCGACCACCGGCCGTGATACGATCGGCTGCGGCAGCCCGAGCTACCCCTGCCGCACGATCCAGTACGCGGTCGATCAGGCCGAGACGGGCGATACCATCCTCATCGCAGCGGGGGTATATACCGACATCCACGCCCGCTCCGGCGTCACCCAGGTGGCGTATATCGACAAATCGGTGGCGCTCCGCGGCGGCTACCCCCCAACGGGATGGGAGGCCCCCTCGCCCGCTGACTATCCCACCATCCTGGACGCACGGGGGCAGGGGCGAGTGCTCCTGCTCACGGGGAACATCACCCCCACGATCGAGGGGCTCTACATCACCGGCGGGGATGCCACGGGATTGGGTGGGGGCCCGGGAGGGTTCGACGCAGGAGGCGGGATCTACATCTACCGGGCGACGGCCACCATCCGCAACAACGTGATCCGGAACAACGTGGCCAGCACGACCGGCCAGGGATACGGCGGCGGGATATGTATCTACCGCGGCAACGCCCTCGTCAGCGGCAACACGATACAGGGCAACACGGCCAGCACGACCGATCTGGGCGAGGGCGGCGGGCTGAGCCTCGCCTTCGGCCAGGCCACCATCGAAGGGAACACGGTACGTGAGAACACGGCCAGCTTCCTCAAACGAGGCTCCGGCGGCGGGGTCCATGTCTACTACGCCAGCGCCGCTTTGCAGAGGAATCGAATAGAAGGGAACACGGCCAGCCGGGTCTCCTTTGGCTACGGCGGCGGGATACGCGCCCTCTGGAGCGACGTCACCCTGGTCGGCAACACGATCCAGGGCAATGTAGCCAGCGTGTCCTCGGCCGGATTCGGAGGCGGGCTGGAACTGTGGTACGCCCACGCCACGATCGAGGGGAGCGCCATCATCAGCAACACAGCCACCTCGAGATCCGGCCACCCCGGCCTGGGAGGCGGGATCGACATCTTCCGCAGCGCCCCGATCACCGTGACCAACACATGGATCGTCCAAAACCACGCCAACACCCGGGGAGGCGGGGTTCATATCGAAGGTGAGCCGGGCGAGCCCGCCTCCGCCCGCCTGCTCCACACCACCATCGCCGACAACAGGGGGGAGGGCCCCGGGATCTTCGTAGGCGAGGGGGCCACTCTGGCCCTCACCAACACGATCATCGCCGGCCACGACAAAGCGGGCCTCTCCGTGGCCCAGGGCAGCACGGTCACGCTGGAGGCCACGCTGTGGTGGGGCAACGGGTCGAACATGGACGGCGAAGGGGCCATCTCCACGGGGACGATCCACGTCACGGGCGATCCGGCCTTCTGGAACCCGGCGCAACAGGACTATCACCTGACCCTCCGATCGGCGGCCATCGACCGGGGCGTGGACGCGGGCGTGCCCCAGGACGTGGACGGGGATCCCCGCCCAGCCAGGGCGGGCTATGACATCGGAGCGGATGAGTACATCGACGGCACGTATACCTATCAATACCTGCCTTCGGTGCTCAAATGACAGCCCAGCATTCGGCCCCAGTGCTTTTACAGGTTTGCCGATCCTCAGCAGTTCCCACGATCTCGCCGCGGTAACTTGCCAGGGAGCCGTTCCCTGGCACGCGATGCACCCGATAAGGGAAAAGGAGAGCACGATGCCGAGACCGCTTACCGCCGTCCTCATCGGCGCCGGCAACCGGGGCTCTGAGAGGTAGCGCATCTTTTTCGGTGGAAATACAGCAGGGAGCTTTGAGGGGCGCAGCCCCTCAAAAGAAACCTCCCGGTTTCCGCCCCTCACCTGCCTTTCCCGGCCTTGCCCACCCGAATCAGGCCGGGAAAGGACAGGTGCAAAGCGGAAAAAGAGGATGTTTTGGCGG
>JAJRVX010000106.1:0-7023 GCA_024277095.1 Chloroflexota bacterium | reverse complement strand
CCTTCATGGCCCGCAGCTCTCGCTCCCCGATGAGCCCCCTGGTCTCCCGGGTCAGCGGCGTGGTGATGCCCACCCAATCGGCCTCCGGCAGCATCTCCAACAACTGATCCGGCCCGTACATGCGATCCACCCATGGGGATCCCTTCTCCGGGTGACGTCGCAAGCCCAACACCCGCATATTCAGTCCCTTGGCCTTCTCGGCCGTCTTCTCCCCGATAGCCCCCACGCCGATCAACCCCATGGTCGCCCCATCCATCTCGGTGATCCGATGTCCCCGGTTCCAACGATGCTGCACCTGATCCCGAACGCAACGCTGGATATCGCGGGTCAGCGCCAGCATCAGGGCCAGGATATGCTCGCTGATAGGGATGGCGTGCACCCCCGATGCGTTGGTGATGATGAGATCGCTCTGGGCGATCTGCGGATACCGCAGCAGCCAATCCACCCCCGCGCCGGTGGTCTGCAGCCAGCGCAGCCGGGGCGCCTCCAGGATTCGATCCCGAGGCAGCCCGCCCAGCACCACCTCGACCTTTGGGATGATCGCATCCCACCGGCGCTCCAATTCCTCACGATCAGGCACAACGATCAGCTCCGCCTCCGGAGCCGCCTCCCGAATCGCTTGCAGATGACGGTCCTGCAACTCATAAGCGACCAAAATCGTCTCTATTCTTTTCCGACTCAATTTCCCAACCTCCTCCAGGATGCTATGGCTATCTCCTCGACGATATCGCCCCTCCGGATCTCGAGGCACACGCCCTTTCTCACCGTGGGGCCCATTCTACCACAATGCATGTATCCGCCCGAAGCGCCGACGCCGCCAGGTGCGAGCCACGGGACGCGCCGCTGCCCCCCCGCCATCGTCCTTGTCCCCCCCGGGCGGGCGTGGTACAATGCCTGCCGTTACGTCGTGGATCCCGCTTGAGGAGGCTCGGATGGATACAGCGATCGTCGCCTGCGCCCAACAACGGCTGCGCCTGCACGCGTCCCTGGAGGACTACCGGCACGACTGCATACGCTTCCTGCGCATGGCCCAGAGCAAAGGGGTGTCCCTGGTCGTCTTCCCGGAGCTATCAGGCGTCATGGCAGCCGTGCCACGCCTCCCCGGCGTGCGCGCCAGCCTGCTGCGCCAGGCGGATCAGGGACGCCAGCGCGGCGCCTCCCTATGGAAGAGGGCAAAGGCCCGCATGGCCGGGTCCACGGCCGAGCTTCTGCGCGTGGACTTTCGGGGCGCGCTGGCCCGCCATCTGGCGGAGGAGGGGAACACGCTCCGCCAGGAGGTGGAACGGCTGTTCGCCGGGCTGGCCCGTAGTTACGGCACTCATATCATCGTGGGCGCGGGATATCTCCCCGGCCAGGGCCCAGGACAACAGGCGCTGGCGCTGGCCTTCAGCTCCCAGGGAGAGATGATCGGCGAGGCCGCCCGCGTCAGCGTATCCCCGGAGGATGAGGACTTGATCGCGCCGGGCGAGGGGTGGGAGATCCTGGAGACGCCCGTGGGCCGGATCGGCCTGCTCATCGGGGCCGACGTGCTCTACCCGGAGCCCGCCCGGCTGCTGGCCTATCGCGGAGCGGAGATCCTGGTGGTCGTGGCGGCGACCAGCGATCCGGCGCTGGCCGCACGTATTCGCGCAGCGGCCCTGGCCCGGGCGCAGGAGAATCAACTGTTCGTCCTCACCAGCTTCCTGATCGGCAGTGACCCCTTCCGAGGCGGCGACGCCCAATTCACCGGGCGGTCGGCCATCATGGCACCGGTGGAGATGACGGCGCGCAACACGGGCATCATGGTGCAAATGGGCACCGCACGCGCCGAGGGGCTCATCACGGCCGAGTTGAACTTCTACGCCCTGCGGGAGCTGTGGCAGCAATCGGAGCCGTCTGCCCGCCGAGGGCTGCCGCTGACCCTGGCCGGGCAGGCCCTTGTCTCCGACTACACCCTCGGACGCTCCATCGACGAGGCATGGGAGGACGTGGAGGCCTCCAGAGAGAAGCGGCTGCTGCTGCCGGAGCCCTCCATGCCCCCCTCCATCTCGGTGACGGAGCTTCCGGTCGCAGCGGAGAGCGAAGCCCCGGCCACCCCACAGCCGAACGAGCCCCCCGCCGAGGAACCGGAGCCGGAGTGGCCCCTGTCGGAGAGTGCCGTCGAGCCCTCTTCGACGGAAGCACCCGCTATCGAGGAGACCCCATCGGCGATGCCTGACACGGACACCCTCCCATCTCCCGACCAGGAGGCTGATGCAAGCCCACCCGATGCGGGACCCACGGTCCCCTCGGAGTCGCCCACCGATGATACGGCGCCCCAAGAGCGTATCTGAAAATTACCGGCAAGGCGTCTGAGGGTCTCTCTCAGCTACCAGCTCCACAGGGGGGTGTGGAGGGAGCCTCCCCTCCACGGCAATCCCACTTCTCCGGCCTGCACCTGCCCTTCTCGGCCCTTCCCGAAGGGCCCGGGCCGAGGCTGGGCAGGTCGAAAGCGGAAGAAGGACTTTTTCCGGAGGGGCTCCCCACAGCAGAAGCAACGGCTTTTCTCAGACACACTCCAAGAGAGATAATCCGGACACCAGATCCGCCTGAACAGCTGGGGCTCTCAGAGAGCTCCGGCTTTTGATCTCCTCCCTCCTGCGGTATAATCCAGCCATGCGGAAACTGTCCCCTTGTCCTCTCTTCCTGTGGATCTCCATCGCCCTGGGCATCCTGACCGCGGCGATCGCTCTGCGGTCCCTGCCGGGCGGCCTCTTCGCCATCACCGGCGAGGAGGAGCTGTTTCCACAGATCAAGGCGCTGACGGACCTCACCGGCGACCTCCTACGCCCCCGCGTGGACACCGCGAACGACACACCTGCAGCCCACGCCGGCGTGAACCCCTTCGGTGTCAACGTGTTCCTGGAACAAGAGGTGGAGCCCAGCAAGCGGGAGCAGGCCGTGCGCATGGCCGCCGAGGCCGGCTTCCACTGGCTACGCCAGGAGTTCCCCTGGGAGGACATCGAGATCCACGGCAAGGGCGATTTCCAGGATCGGCGCCACCGACCATACCGCTCCGCCTGGGAGAAATACGATCACATCGTCGACCTGGCCGAACGGTACGGCATGGAGCTCATCGTGCGCCTCAGCAACCCGCCAGCCTGGTCCCGGGCCGAGGGGGACGCCGTAGGCACATACGCGCCGCCCGATAACTACGAGGACTTCGGGGACTTCGTGGCGGCGGTGGTCAGCCGATACCGCGGCCGGATCCGGTACTACCAGATCTGGAACGAGCCCAACATCTACCCCGAGTGGGGCGAGCGTCCGGTCAGCCCGGAGGAGTACGTCGAGCTGTTGAAGGTCGCCTACACCCGGGCCAAAGCGGCCGATCCCAACGTGATCATCATCAGCGGCGCGCTGGCCTCCACCATCGAGCTGGGGCCGCGGGACATGAACGATTTCGTCTTCCTGCAGCGCATGTACGACGCGGGCGCGGCCCCCTATTTCGACGTGCTGGCCACCCAGGGATACGGGCTCTGGTCCGGCCCCACCGATCGTCGCATGCACCCGCGCGTCGTCAACTTCTCCCGGCTCCGATACATACGCGACATCATGGTGCGCAACGGCGACGCCCGTAAGGCCATCTGGATCAGCGAGATGAACTGGAACGCCATCCCGGAAGGCCACCCGGCCCCGCCCATCTACGGCCGTTACACGGAGGAACAACAGGCCCGCTACCTGGTCCTGGCCTACGAGCGCATCCAACGGGAGTGGCCGTGGATCGGCGTGGCCAACGTCTGGTTCCTGAAGCGCGCCACCGACGAATGGGCGCGCTCGCCGAACCACCCCGAAGCCTTCTTCCGGCTGCTGCAGGCGGATTTCACCCCGCTGCCGGCATATGAGGCCATCAAGGACTACACGAACAGCCTCTCCCCCACCCTCTATCCCGGCGCTCACCCGGCCGACCACTGGGCGCTCCGCTACGAGGGGGCCTGGGAGGAGGCCAAGTCGGCCGCCGGGCTCCCCATCCGGCAGGCGCAGGATCCAGCGGCCTCGCTCCGTTTCCGGTTCGACGGCACAGGTGCAGCGCTGCTGATCCCAACGGGGCGGCCATTCCCCGGCGCTGAAGTGCGCCTGGATGGGAGCCCGCCCCGCCGCCTGAAGCCCGACGACGCCCAAAACGAGGGCCCGTACACGGTCGTCTGGCTGGCGCGAGGGCTCGACGCGAGGGCACACGAGCTGGAGTTACGCCCCTCCGGCGGCCCCTTACAGATCGAGGGGATACGCGTGATCGGCCGCACGCCCCTCTGGCGATGGCCCATGATCGCAACCGTGATCACGGCCGCGCTGGCCGTCGCCTGCAGCCTTATCGCCTACATCCGGGGAGGAAACGCCACGCCATGAGGAGCGAGTCACGCCCCCTGATCCCCCCGCACATCGCCGTGCTGGCACTGGCCGCCGGGCTCCGATTCTACCGCCTGGGCGAGCAATCGCTGTGGGCCGACGAGGGGAACAGCGCGGCCCTGGCCGCCCGCAGCCTGGCCCGCATCACCCACGACGTCGCGGCCGACATCCATCCGCCGCTCTACTACTGGCTGCTCCATCTGTGGACCCGCCTGCTCGGCACCAGCGAGGCGGAGCTGCGCTCCCTGTCGGCCCTCGCCGGCGTCGCGCTGGTCTACGTGATCTACCGGATGGGTCGCCGCCTTCGGGGGGAACAGGTCGGGTTGACCGCCGCCCTGGTCGCCGCCCTCAATCCATTCCTGATCTACTACTCGCAAGAGGCCCGCATGTACGCGCTACTGGGGCTGTGGAGCGGGCTGGCGCTGTACGGGTTCACCCTCTACGTGCTCCACGAGGGGGCCGGGCGCACACGCCCGCCCCTCCGGACCGCTGCCCTGCTGGTCATCTCCCTGGCGGGCGGGCTGTACACCCACTACGTCTTCCCGGCCGTCATCCTGGCCATCAACGCGCTGTACTTCCTGTGGCTGTGGGATAGCCATCGCCGCGGCCATATCCTGGAACGGATCACATGGTGGCTGGGGCTTCAGATGGTCGCCGCGCTGCTGTTCCTCCCCTGGCTCCCCATCGCCCAACGACAGCTCAGCACGTGGCCCAGCCCGAGCGCGGGGATGGATTTCAGCCAGATACTGAGCGCCTCCCTGACCACGCTCGCGCTGGGGCCGGTGGGATACCGGCAACCTCAGGGATCGTGGAACCTCGTCTTCGCCATGGGGATCGCGCTGGGGCTATGGCCCAGCATGCGGCCGGCCCGCGGCCGTCGGGAGCACTGGCTGGCCTGGGGGATCCCATTCGTGGGGATGGCCGCCCCCATCGCGCTCATGATGATGCGCGGGCTCTTCACGGAGGCGTACCTGAAGTTCCTGATCGTAGGCAGCCCGGGGTTCTGTCTGCTCCTCGCTCGCGGCATCATCGGGCCGGGGGAGGCGCTGGCCAGCATGGTCTCGCCTCGCTCCTCTCCACGGCACGCGAACCGTCCGGAGACGGCGTTGCCCCGCCTGCCGTGGCTCCCGATGCTCTGGTATGCGCTCGCCGCCGCCCTGCTGGGCATAGCCGCGGGCACCACCCTGCAGGCTTATTACTTCGATCCCGCCTACGCACGAGATGACTATCGCGGCATCGCCCGCTACATCGAGGCGGAGGAGCGCCCCGGCGACCGCATCATCCTGGACGCGCCCGGCCAACAGGAGGTGTTCACCTACTACTACCGGGGGCAACTCCCCATCTATCCCCTGCCCCGGCAGCGTCCCCCCGATGCCAAGGCGTTGACCGCCGAGCTGGCGCAGCTCACAGCCACCCCCGGCCGCATCTTCGCCCTGCTCTGGGCGACGGAGCAGGCCGATCCCCAACACATCGTGGAGAACTGGCTGGCTCAGGCCGCTTTCAAGGCCTCCGACAGCTGGCACGGCAACGTCCGACTCGCCATCTACGCCATCCCCGACTTCCAGATCCCTCACGACCGCATCATGTCTACCGACTGGCGCTTCGGGGATCCCCCGCTGCTGCGGCTGAGCGGCGTGGGGCTGGGGACGGACGCCATCACATCCGGAGAGGTGCTCCCCATCAGCCTGATCTGGGAGGCGCTGCGCCCCATCGAGGAGCGCTATAAGGTCACCGTGCAGCTGCTGGATGGAAGGGCCCAGGTGATCGCCCAACGGGATGCGGAGCCGGGAGGAGGATTGCGACCGACGACGAGCTGGGAGGTCGGGCAGCCCATCGAGGACGGCATGGGGGTATTGGTGCGCCCCGGCACCCCGCCCGGCGTCTACCAGCTGATCCTGGCCGTATATCGAGCGTCGGACGGCGCGCGGCTTCCCGTGGGCGACGAAGACCATGTGACGCTAGGACAGATACAGGTACAACGGCCGGAGACGCCCCCCGCGCCCATCACGTTGGGCATGCAGTACACCCGCCCGGTCGACTTCGGGCCGATCCGACTTCTGGGCTTCGACGTCTACAAGCGGGGATTCCGACACGCGCCGGACACCCCGCTGGGGCCGGGGGATCGGCTACACGTGGCGTTGTACTGGCGCGCCGAGAAGGCACCCGGACGGCGGCTGATTATACGCCTGGAGCTGGACGACGGGCGCTCCATCGTGGAGGCCGATCTGGCGGGCGAGATGTATCCCACGAGCCAGTGGACGGCCGGAGAGGTGGTACGCGGCGATCACGACCTGCCCTTGCCGGCCGATCTATCATCCGGTCGCTACGCCCTCTACCTGACCGTACTGGACGCCGGGCAGCCGGTGGGCCGGCGCATCCGGCTCACGCGAATATCCGTGCAGTAGACCCTGATCCCCTCAGAGCGTGTCTGCGGGGCCTCCCTCGACTACCAGCTCCACAGGGGGAGGTGTGGAGGGGCCCTCCCCTCCACGGAAACCTCGCTTTTCCGGCCTGCACCTGCCTTTCTCGGCCTTTCCCGAAGGACCCAGGCCGAGGCCAGGCAGGTCGAAGGCAGAAGAAGGGCTATTTCCGGAGGGGCTCCCCACAGCAGAAGCAACGGCTTTTCTCAGACACACTCTCAGAGGGTAGTGTATCCAAAAT
>JAJRVX010000105.1:0-2630 GCA_024277095.1 Chloroflexota bacterium | reverse complement strand
CTACTTCGATCGGGAGTCGGTGGTCTACTATCCCTACAGCCCGGAGACCTCCAAGGCCCTCCTGGCTGAGCTGGGCTTCAAGGACACCGACGGCAACGGGATCCTGAACTGGACCACCGGCCCGCTGGCTGGCCAGGATCTGGTGATCTCCCTGCTCGCCCCCGAGGACCAAGAGGCCTCCGTCAGCATCGCGGAGACGCTGGTGCCCATGCTGGGCGCGGTCGGCATCCAGGTCAACTTCCGCCCGGCGAAGCCCACCGTGCTCGGCGATGCTCAGATCAGCGGCGAGTGGGAGATGATGGTCTACCGCGGCGGCCAGGAGTACGCCGTCCCCTTCACCCGCGCTCGCATGCTGGCGCCGATCACGAAGGAATACCCCATGTGGCACCGCGAGGGCGAGGAGCCCCGACAGCTCCGACCGTTTGAGGAGGAACTGGTGCGCATCGTCAAGGAGTTCGCGCTGGAGCCGGATTCCAACAAGCGGAAGGAGCTGATGGCCGAGTACAACCGCATCTTCACCGAGAACATCTACGACATCGGCGTGGTGATCGGCCGATACGGGCTGGCCCTGGCCAAGCGGTTCAAGAACGTCCCGGTCGCCTGTCCGACGTTCCTCTATCAGTGGACGTGGGCCAACTGCGTGCCGGAGCGGATCTGGGTCGCGCCGGAGGACCAGCTGCAACAGCTCAAGCCCGGCGTGGTCCCGCTCTACGAGAAGTAGGCCAGCATCCGGAAACGAGTCGGCGAGAGGGCGAGGGGAATGCCCTCGCCCTCTCCACCATCGTGATCTTGATGTCTGGTGAGAGGTAGGAGGAGGGGTGCAAACTTCTCCTCCTACTCTCATAGACAGGTGAGGCATCCTCTATGATCAACTACATCTTGCGCAGGCTGTTATTTGCGATCGTGGTGCTCATCGGGATCAGCATCGTCTCCTTCATCGTCATCCAGCTGCCGCCCGGGGACTTCGCCACCGTATATCGGGAGAGGCTGATCAATCAAGGGGGGATGTCCGCCACGGAGGCGGAAAAGGCGGCGGAGATCTTCCGGCAACGATATGGGCTGGACAAGCCCATGATCGTCCAATACCTCAACTGGGTCAAGGGGATCGTCACGAAGGGAAGTTTCGGCTACTCCATGGCCTATTCCAAGGACGTGGGGGAGCTCATCGCCGAACGGCTGCCACGGACGATCCTGCTGGCCCTGCTGGCACACGCCACCTCGTCCATCGTCGGCATCCTGGTCGGCATTTACGTCGCTCCCCGGCAATACAGCCTGAGCGACAACATCGCTTCATTGTTAGCTTTCATCCTGGCATCATTGCCGCGCTTCTGGATCGCCCTCGTGATCATCTACACGCTGGTCTTCACCTTCGGGCAGAAGCACGTGAGCTCCTTCTTCTCACCCGAATATGTGTTGGCGCCCTGGTCCTGGGGCAAGCTCCTGAATTTCATCGAACACATCTGGCCGGTGGTCGTCATCGCCGGGCTGGGTGGGGTCGCCAGGAACATGCGCGTCATGCGAGGGAATCTGCTGGACGTCCTGAACGCTCAGTACGTGACCACCGCCCGGGCCAAAGGGCTGACGGAACGGGCCGTGATGTACAAGCACGCCGTCCCCAACGCTTTGCACCCGATCATCATGTATCAGGGAATGGTGCTCCCCTACATGATCCAGGGCGAGCTGGAGGCGGCCATCGTCCTGAGCCTGCCCACCGTGAGCCCGCTGTTCTACGACTCCCTCATCAACCAGGATATCTACATCACGGGCAGCCTGCTCCTGATGTACGGCGTGATGCTGGTGGTGGGGAATCTGCTGGCCGACCTCGCCCTGGGCATTCTCGACCCGCGCATCCGCTATGAATAAGTGGCCTGAGGACTGAGCTATGGAGAACGTGAATCAGAGCGCCCGATCAACACCCGCTACGGAACCCACTGCCGTTGAAGAGAAGGAACAGCACGAAAGCTACTTCCAGCTGGTCTGGATGCGGTTCAAGAAGAGCAAGGCGGCCATCGCCGGCGGCCTGATGATCCTCGTATTGACCATCCTGGCCATCTTCGCCGACTTCTTCGCCCCGACAGATCCGGGCGAGCTGAATATGCAGGCCAGCTTTACCCCCCCGCAACGCATCCACTTCATCGATGCGGAGGGGAAATTCCACCTGCGGCCGTTCACCTATCTCCAGGTGATCGAACTCGATCCCGAGACGTTTCAGCCGAAGTGGACCGAGGACACAAGCCGCCGCTATCATCTGCAGTTCTTCGTCCAAAGTTGGGAGTACAAGCTGTTCGGCATCATCCCCACCCGATGGCATCTGTTCGGCGTGGAGGAGGGGGGCACCCTCTATCTGCTCGGGACGGATAAGATGGGACGAGATCTGTGGGGCAGATCCTGCCGTGCGGGACGTGTCTCCCTGTCCCTGAGCCTGTTCGCCACCTTCGTCAGCATCGCGGTGGGCTCCGTGCTGGGGGTCGTCTCCGGCTACTACGGCGGCTGGATCGACACCTTGTTGCAGCGCTTCGTGGAGTTCGTCAACTCCTTCCCGCAACTGCCGCTGTGGATGGCGCTGACGGCGGTGATCCCTCGCACATGGAGCTCGCTGACCATCTTCTTCATGATGTCCATCATCTTCG
>JAJRVX010000009.1:0-9563 GCA_024277095.1 Chloroflexota bacterium | reverse complement strand
GTTCAGGACGTGGGATACGGTGGTGGCGGAGACGCCGGCGCGTTTCGCAACGTCTTTGATGGTCGCCATGAGTGGGGAACTCCGGGTTTCTCTCGGGAAGCAATCGATTGCGCAAACGTTTTTATCATTATAAGCGAAAGGGGGAAAAGGGTCAAATGGAATCAGGCGCCGTTCACATGGGGGAAGGCCGTTCGCTATCTGGGGCGTTGGGTTTTGAAAAGCCCGGTCACCCGCGTGGGAATAGTTGACATAGTAGTATGGTTCATGTAAGATAAATTCTGGGTATTTGATGGAGAGAGGGCTTGGGGATGGTCGGGATGGCGATGATATCGGTGAGTATCGGCTTCCTCCGCGCAGCCTTCCCCGATGTGACCACGCGTCGACGCAACCGTTGTGGGGTCGAAAAGCGCCCTGTCCTCGCGCTCAGATGTGTCGAGCGCGAGGGCTGAGGAGAGCGATGAACCGTTCGTTGCCCTCCTCGTCGTGAGGGGAAGTGGAGGAGCGCCTTTACTCTGTGCGGGTGGGTCGGCGTGAGCGCATGTGAGGGGATATGCCGTTACAGCAGGAGACCCGTTGGGTGGCTCGTTTGAGGCGGCTGCAGTGGATCGGGCCGATCACCCTGGGCGTGCTCGTCATCGCTTACCAATTCATCAGCCGGGCGTTGGGCGGGCGCCCGACCAGCCTGGCGTGGTTCCTGGCGGAGACGCTGGCCTTCGGCGTGGTCGGGCCGGCTATCGCCTGGTGGCTGTTACGACGCCTGCGTCGGGATCTGGATCTGCGCACCCAGGCGGAGCGGCGCCTATCCGAGCTGTATGAGCAGGTCCATTTCCTGGCCACGGTCGCGAACGACTCCGCGGATGCCATCGTCGGATTGGACGCTCAAGACGTGATCCGGAGCTGGAACCGGGGGGCGCAGGCCATCTTCGGCTACACGCCGGAGGAGGTGTTGGGACAGCCGTTCACCATCCTCCTTCCCCCCACGGACGAGGCCGCGGAGGAGTGGAATCAGGTCCGATCGGCCGTCGATCGGGAGGGATACATCCGCAATTATGAGACGGTGCGGGTGGCGAAGGACGGCCGGCATATCCACGTTGACTTGACGTATACGCTGGTTCGGGATACCGATGGCCGGGTGATCGGCAGCTCCGCCGTGATGCGGGATATCAGCCGGCGCCGTGCCATGCAACGCCAGCTTCAGCGGCGCAATCGTGAGTTGATGGCGCTATACGCCGTCTCGGCAGCCATCAACCAGGCGTTCGACGTCGATGAGGCTCTGAAGCGGGCGTTGGACCGGTTGCTGGAGGTGCTGGACCTGGAAGGGGGCCGGGTGTACCTGTGGGACGCGGATCGGGAGGAGATGGTCCTGCGGGTCTCGCATGGCATGGTGGCCGAACGCCCGGTGTTGGAGCGCGTTGTCAAGCCGGGGGAATGCCTGTGTGGCCTGGCCGTCGTCCGGGATGAGACGATGGTCGTGGACAACTTACAGGATGACCCCCGGGTGAGCCGCTCGAATTGCCAGATGCTGGGATTCCAATCCTGTGCCTCCGTGCCGCTGCGAGGGACGGATCAGTTGATCGGGGTGATGCACCTGGGGGCGGTGAAGCCGGGCGCGCTGCGACCTGATGATTTCACCATGTTGAGCTCCCTGGGCAGGCAGATGGGGGTGGCCCTGGAGAACATGCGGCTGCGAGAGGAGGCGCGTCGCGCCGCCGCCCTTTCGACGCTCATCCAGGAGATGCATCATCGCATCAAGAACAACCTGCAGACGGTGGCGGACCTGCTTTCCCTGGAGATGTCGCAGAGCGCCAGCCCTGACGCCCGGCAGAGCCTGCGTGATAGCACCACCCGGATCAAATCCATCGCCGCGGTGCACCAGCTCCTTTCCCTGGAGCAGCTGCGGCTGACGGATATCACCGAACTGGCGCGTCAGGTGTGCGAGATCTCCATCCAACACCTGGTGCATCCCGGACAGCGCATCACCGCCGAGGTGCGCGGCCCCAGCATCTATCTGCCCTCGAAGCAGGCCACGGCGCTGGCATTGGTCATGAACGAGCTGATCAGCAACGCCCTGGAGCACGCGTTCGTGGGGTTGGACCGGGGTGCTCTCTTGGTGGAGCTGGCGCAGGACGGGAATGAGGTGCGTGTGACCATCCGAGACGACGGCCATGGGCTGTCGCCCGGGTTTGATGTGCAGCACAGCAAGGGGCTGGGGTTGCAGATCGCCCACACGCTGGTGGAGAAGGACCTGAACGGCATGTTGCGTTTTGGAAGCGCGAACGGACGTGGAACAGAGGTGCAGTTGGTGTTCTACAAATGATGGGTGAAGACGGACACGCGGTTGAGCCATTGCGCATACTGATCGCCGACGACGAGAGCATTCGCGTGCTCAGCCTGCGAGTGCAGTTGCAGAACCTGGGCTATCAGGTCGTCGGGGAGGCGGCCAACGGCCGCGAGGCGGTGGAGCTGGCGCGTCGTTTACAGCCGGACTTGGTCATCATGGACATCAAGATGCCGGTGATGGATGGGATTGAGGCGGCGGAGGTCATCACGCGGGAGAGGCCCATCCCCATCATCCTGCTCACCGCTTATAGCGAGGCGGAGCTGGCCCAGCGTGCGGCCGAGACGAACATCTCCGCCTATCTCATGAAGCCGGTGTCGGAGGATGACCTGCTGCCGGCGATCACGCTGGCCATGACGCGTTTCCGTCAGTTCCAGGCGCTGCGCCAGGAGGTGGAGAGCCTGCGCGAGGCATTGGAAGCGCGCAAATTGGTCGAGCGGGCCAAAGGGATCCTGATGCGCCGTTTGAACCTGACGGAGGAAGAGGCGTTTCGACGCATGCAGCGTCGTAGCCAGGACCTGAATAAAAAGCTCAGCGAGGTGGCAGAGGCGATCATCCTGGCCGACAAGATGATGTAACAGGATGGCGAAAGGGCATCGGAGCCTAGGTCAGGGTCCGGAGGAGGACGCTGGCTCCGGTGCCCTTTGTTTGTCATCCCGGGAGGGCTTCCGAATCGGAGAGGAGGCCGAAGGAGCCATCCTTTGGGGCGCTTGAGCCGCTGAGCCGGGATGGGAAGCCCCGGACGCGAGGCGTTGCGAGAAGGCGTCCGATAGCCGGTCAGCCGATCACGGATGGAGAGGACTCATGTCTTGGGAAGAGAAGGACGGCACTGGAGAGCGCTTTGGCACGCGGGCTGTGCAGGCTGGCGAGCCGCGTGGGAATCCCTACAGCAGCGTGACGACCCCGATCGTTCAGACATCGGCCTACACCTTCCCTGATTCCGAGGCGTTGGAACGATTCATGGAAGAGCGCATGTTCTGGGACAAGCCTCAGGGCCAGGAGTATGGCCGATATGGCAATCCCACCGTGCGCGCCGCAGAGGCCAAGCTGGCTGCTCTGGAGGAGGGGGAGGACGCGATCCTCGTCTCCTCCGGCATGGCGGCCATCACCACGGCACTGTTGATCCTGTTGCGGCCGGGGGATCATCTGATCGTCACGGCGGATGCTTATCGGCGCACGCGAGCGTTTTGTCGCCTGTACCTCCGACGTTGGGGGGTGCAGGTGACCGTGGTCCCCTCGGGGGACTATCAGGCGATCGAGGAGGCCATCCGGCCGGAGACCCGGTACATCTTCTCCGAAACCCCTACCAATCCGTTCCTGAGGGTGCTGGACCTGGAGCGCGTGGTCTCCCTGGCCCGCGCCCATGGGGTGGGCACGATCATCGACAGCACCATCGCCACCCCCTACAATCTGAGGCCGCTGAGCTATGGAGCGGATCTGGTCATCCACAGCGTGACCAAGTACCTGGCCGGGCACAACGACCTGTTGGCCGGGGTGGTCATAGGGCGCGACGGGTTGACCGTGCCGCTGCGGGAGGCGCAGGCCATGTTCGGGGCCGTGGTGGATCCGACGGTGGCCTACCTGATCCTGCGTGGGCTCAAGACTCTGGAGCTGCGGATCGAGCGTCAGAACGCGAGCGCCATGGCCATCGCCCGGTTCCTGGAAGGGCACCCGCGAGTGCGCCGGGTCTGGTACCCGGGGCTGGAGTCTCACCCGGATCATTCCATCGCCGCGCGCCAGATGCGCGGCTTCAGCGGCCTCATCTCGTTCGAGATCGACGGCAGCGCCGAGGATGCCCGGCGTTTCGTGGACGCGCTGCGCATCCCCCGTATCGCCCCCAGCTTCGGCGGCGTGGAGAGCTTGGTGGAGCAGCCCGCGCTGATGAGCTACTACGAGATGGCTCCCGAGGATCGGGAGGCGCTGGGCATCACCGACCAGCTGGTGCGCCTCTCCGTGGGCGTCGAGGCGCTGGATGATCTGCTGGCAGATCTGGAGCAGGCGCTCTCCCGGATCGGTTAACCCCTTTTGAGCGGGGCGCTAATCGCCTTCGTCCCATGCGCTCGTGTTAAAACATCGGGGCAACGCGTGCGTTGCCCCGTTCGCATCAACCTGAACAGCGTGGGCGAGGCCCCCGCCTGTCGCTTTTTCCCTCCACGGGCGGTCGCACCTGAAAGGGGAGGGGCGGAGGGGAAGCCCCTCCGCAGAAAAACTCTTTCTCTCGCCTTTTACCTGCTTGGTTGGGGCTTTGGCCGGTGGCCACCGGCCCCATGGGGCAGGTGAGGAGCTGAAAATAGAGTTCTTCGGAGGGGCTGCCGCCCCTTCGAGCCACCCCAGAGATGCGGGGCCACGCTTCCGTATCGCTTACCTTGATACCAATGGGGCAACGCGTGCGTTGCCCCGTTCGCATCCCTCTCGATTGTGGAGAGAGCATCCTCGCGTCTCCCCGGTCTCCGGAGCGGAGAGCCTTTCCCCATAGTCGCGCCGCGACGCTGCCGATATGCGTTGTTCCATTTGTTAATATCAATATTTTCGTTTATAATGTTGGGCGAGAGGGTGCCGCCTGGAAAGGAGTACGTATATGGCATTAGGATGTGCCAGACCAACAGGAGCGTTTGTCACCGGTCAACCGAGGAAGACGGAAGAAGAGACCACGTCTTCGAGCAAGGAGGGAATCAAGATGCAAGCGCGTATAGGTAGGCCAGCTCCCGATTTTGAGGCGCCAGCCTATTATCAGGGCGAGTTCACCACGGTGAAGCTCTCCGATCATTTGGGCAAGTGGGTTCTGCTTTGCTTCTATCCGGGCGATTTCACATTCGTCTGAGCGACGGAATTGGCGGCAGTTGCCGCCCGGCATAAGGAGTTGGAAGAACTCGGCGTGCAAGTCATCTCTGTCAGTGTAGACAGTGTTTACGTGCATAAGGTATGGGAAGAGCAGGAGCTTTCTTTGATGGTGGATGGCGGCATCCCCTGGCCGATGGCCTCGGATACGGGGGGCACCGTCGGAGAGGTCTATGGCGTGTACGATGAAGAGCTTGGCGTGGAGATGCGTGGACGGTTCTTGATCGATCCCGATGGCGTGATCCAGGCGATTGAGATCTTGACCCCCGCGGTGGGGCGTAACCTGGACGAGACGATCCGCCAGATCAAGGCTTTCCAGCTTGTGCGTGAGACCGAGGGGACGGAAGCCACGCCTGCGGGATGGAAGCCTGGCGCGGCGACCCTCAAGCCAGGGCCGGACCTGGTAGGCAAGGTCTGGAAGGAATGGAAGCCCGAGACGTGAATCTAGGGTGACCGTCTGGTGGACCCTCTCACGGGGCGACGCTTGTCGCGTCGCCCCGTTTTCGTTTCACCCCGCCATCCTCCTCGACGGAGTGTAGATCCTGCCCCTTGCGCGCGGGGCGGAGAGTGCGCCCTTCCGTTCCCTGCTCGCGTCGTCGGATACCTCCCGCAGGAACGCGAGCACCAACTGGTTGAACATGTCGGGTTGGTCCACAGGCGTCGCGTGCCGGGAGCGCGGGATGACCTCAAGGCGGGCGCCGCGGATGCCCGCGGCCAGCTGTCGTGGCGGTTCCGGCCCGATGGTGTCGTCCTGGGCGCCGGCCACCACCAGGGTCGGGCAGCGGATCTCGGATAGCCGGTGGCGCGCGTCGAAGCGCAGCACGGCCCACAGGGCCGCCAGGTAGGCGCGAGGGCGGACCTGTCCCAGGCGGACGATCGCCTCCTGGCGGAGCCAGACCTGGTGAGGCTCCGGGAACAGGCCCTGGGCGATCACCCTGGCCATCGCCTGAGGGCCGTGGAGGAAGAGCGCGACGAGGCGCTGGAGGCCGCGCAGAAGGCGCTGGCCGCGCGGCCGGATCCGGGCGCCGGTGTTCACCAACACCAGGCTGCGCACGTGATCGGGGTGGTCCAACGCCAGGCTCAGGGCGACGAGGCCTCCCATGGAGAGCCCCACGACATGTGCGGGCGAGGCCTCCAACTGATCGAGGAGCCGGGCGACATCGGCGGCCATGTTCTCAACGGCCAGAGAGAGCGCTGGGCCGTCCCATCCCGTGCGGCCGTGCCCACGCAGATCCGGGGTGATGACCCGATAATACGGCGAGAAGTCAGATGTCTGCAGGTACCAGTCCTCCCCGCTGGATCCCAGCCCGTGCAGGAGCACCAGCGGGGGGCCCTGACCTGCCGTTTCATACCAAAGTCGCACATCCCCTAACCCTGCCCATGTCATCGCATCGCCTCCACCTATTCCACGGTGGCAAACCAGAGATGATAAGGCCACTGCGACGATGGCGTGGTCTGCACGCAGAACCGGACGTTATCGATGTAGAAATCGGTGGGCAGATCGTCCGTCCCGTTGTCCCCGTAGAAGGATAGGCGTACCTGGCCAGCCTGACGCAACACGGCCAGGTCGCTGGCGGTCAGCATGTAGAGATATTGATCCCACGGCAGCCCATCGGCCACGGTGTCTGCGGCGTTCCCCGTGCGCAGCAGTGAGATCAGGGATCCCCCCGCAGCATCTCGGAATTCCACCCGCAGGTGGTCTCGTGAGGGGTCCTTGGGATCCGGGCCGATGCGAAAGTCTCGATTTTCGATGCGGAAGGCGAACGCCAGGGTGGCCGCTGTGATCGTGAACGGCACGCGCACCTCCTGCCACGCCACGCCGCTCGCCCCGCTCACGCCCGCCAGGTGGAGGGCCTGCGTCCCGGTGAACGCCACGCTCGCCCGGATGTCGGCCTCGCCCTCCAGGTGCCACACGGCCGAAGGCGAGGTCTCAAAGCTCCCCTCCTGCAGTAGATCCTCGCAGCCCGCGGGCCAGATCGGCTCCGGCGTGGGCCTCGGCTCCGGTGTGGGCAGCGGATCCGGCGGCGCAGGGACGGCGGCCAGGGCCCGCCCTGCGTGGATGCGACCGTGGCCGTAGTAGGGATCCCAGCCCGGGTCTCCCAGGTCGTCGGCGGTGGACTCGATGATCGAGCGCACCTGGGCGTTGCTCAGCGTGGGATTGCGGGAGAGGATCAGCGCGGCCAACCCTGAGACGTGCGGCGTGGCCATGGAGGTGCCGCTCATATAGTTGTACTGCCCGCCTCGATACGTCGACATGATCGACATTCCGGGAGCGCTGACCGAGACGAACGGCCCGTAGCTGGAGAATCCAGCCCGTCGATCGGTCACGTCCGTGGCGGCGACGCCGATGACGTGCTCATGCGCCGCGGGGTAGTGCCACGCTCCGTTGCCGTAGTTGCCGGCCGCGCCCACCAGGATCACCCCACGCCGCCAGGCGTATTCCACGGCGGCCTCCTCCCCTCGCGAGTACGAGAGCGCTCCCAGGCTCATATTGATGATGTCCGCCCCGTTGTCGGTGGCGTACACGATGGCCTGGATCAGATCGGCGTAAGTGCCGATGCCGCCGCCGAATACGTCCACCGGCATGATGGTGGCCCCGCCGGCTATGCCGGCGATCCCCACCGCGTTGTTGATCCGGGCGGCGGCGATGCCGGACACGTGAGTCCCGTGTCCATAATCATCGGATGGATCGTTGTCCTCATCGGCGAAGTCCCATCCGTGCACGTCATCCACGAATCCATTGCCGTCATCGTCCAGCCCGTTGTCCGGCACCTCGCCGGGATTGGTCCAGATGCTCTCCTTCAGGTCCGGATGGGTCATGTCCACGCCGGTGTCCAGCACGGCGATGATCACGTCGGATCGTCCGGTCGTCACGTCCCAGGCATCCTCCACCTTGAGCCGGCCCAGATAGGCCACCTGATACGAGGAATACAGGGGGTCGTTGGGGGTGAAGTCGAGGCGGAACAGGTAGTTGGGCTCGGCCCAGTCCACACGAGGGTCGGATCGCAGGCGGGACAGCGCGAGGGCAAGCCGCGACTCGGGCACTCGCAGCCGGGCGATCCCCAGGGCGTCGATTCGCTCCATCACGTCGGCGTCCAGATCGGCGGCCAGAGCCGTGACCTGGGCCTCCGGTGATGCCCGGAGGGGGACATTCCGTAGCCCGACCAGCAACTCTCCTGGGGCGTGGGGGGAGCGGAGATCGGGCAGGTCCCCGTTGGAGGCCCGGGTGGGGGAAGCCCCCGCCGTCAGCAGCCCGAACAGCACCAACCAGGTGATGAGCATACCAAGGGGTTTCATGTGGGAACGCCTTCCGCGACCGTGTGTCGAACGGATTACGTCGTGGAATCCCGACGCTGTATGAGATCCTGTGCCAGCGCGGCCGCCAGGGCCACCTGATAGACCTCCCGCACGGGGACTCCGGCCTTTCGGGCGGCTCGCAGGCAGTCATCGTGCTCCGGGGATGCCTTCCACCGGCCCGAGGCGAACTCCGCCAGCTTCACCCGGATCTCCCCGAAAGGTGTCTGCACCACCTCCATCCGCCGTGGCAGCGGCCAGCGCTCGACGACCGCCTCCCGGATGCCCAGGGTGGTCGTCTCAGCGAAGATTCGGGCGCGCAGTCGGGAGGCATCCTCCGGCCGGGCCAGGACGGACAGTAGCGTCCCCGGCCTGCCCTTCTTCATCTGGATAGGCGTCAGCCAGACGTCCAAAGCCCCTTCCTCCAGGAGCGTCTGGATCAGCGGCCCGAACCACTCCGGATTCATGTCGTCGAGGTTGGCCTCCAGCTCCCGCAGATGTTCCGCCTGAAACGCTACCGGGCGCGTCTCCGCCTCGCCCAGCATCAGGCGGAGCAGGTTCGGCGCCTCCGGGAACGTCTTCTGCCCCGCGCCGTAGGCCACCCGTTCCAGTTGCATGTCCGGGCAGGGCCCGAACGCGTCGGCCAGCGTGGTCAGCAGCGCCGCCCCCGTTGGCGTGAGCGTTTCCCCCTCGATGTCCACCCCGCGCACCGGCACCCCCTCCAGCAGCGCCAGCGTGCCCGGGGCGGGCAGCGGCAGCGGGCCGTGCGACCCGCGCCCCAGGCCGTGGGACAGGGGCAGCGGCGAGCACACCACCTGTTTCACCCCCAGGGCGTGGAGGCCGGCGACGCTTCCCACGATGTCCGCGATGGCATCCAGCGCGCCCACCTCATGGAAATGCACCTCTTCCACGGGAGTCCCGTGCGCGCGTGATTCCGCCTCAGCCAGTCGCTGAAAGACGGCCAGGGCCCGTTCGCGAATCGCGGGGTCCAGATCGGCCGCCTCCAGGATCCCGGCGATGTCTGACAGCCCCCGGTGGTGGTGGGATTCCGCCGTGTGCACGACGACCTGAGTGCCGCGCAGGCTGTGGTGTG
>JAJRVX010000104.1:0-3123 GCA_024277095.1 Chloroflexota bacterium | reverse complement strand
TCTATACGCCCCGGCTCGCACACGCCAGATATCGTGGGACACCTATGCGGGGCCCGTAGGCAACCCGCTCCCCAGGCGGTGGACGGCATTACCATTATAGCACCCATATACAGGGCCGTCAAATGCGGTTGGAAGGTCAACAATGCGTTCATTTATCCTATACTGTAAAGGATCGGTGGTTTCGCACGTAATGAGCGTGGGGGAAGGCCATCTCACCGGAGTCCGGGGAGCCTTCCTTTTGCAGAAAGGCGGCTCTTTTCCTGCCCTTGGCCCGCCATCCCCAGCCCTGATGGTGATCCAGGCCGGACCCAGGCGGGGACCGGCGGATCGGCGGCTCTGTGAAGGCGAAGGCGTGAGCGTGCGTGGTGCAGGCTAGGGCTGGGTGCCCTCACCCTCGTCGGAGGATAGGTCATGGGCCAGGATCAGCACGGGGCCGCACAGGTGGACGCCATTCTGTGGGCAGGGAGGGTCGAGAAAGCCACAGGCGCGAAACCCCGCTTTCAAATAGGCGCCGATGCCCACGTTCCCCGGGTCCACCTCCGCCAGCAGGCGTGCGATCTTGTGCTCCCGGGCAAATGCGATGGCTCGCTCGATGAGCCGTGTGCCGATGCCCCACCGACGGTGATTGGGCAGGACGAACACGCGACGGAGCCAGGCCTGATGCTCCGATCGCCCGATAACCACGTCCACGTATCCGACCACCTCATCCCGATCTAGCGCCACGATCAGCGCGCCATCGGGCATGGACTCGTTCACCAGGAGTTCACGTTCGGATGTGTCATACGTCTGCTTGAGCTGTCGGACGGCGGCGACCTGCTCGGGCGTGGCCAGCTTGTAGCGGATCGCCCGGGCCCGTTGCCATTCGCGCAGCGCCTGTCGATGGGTCCAGAACGCGATCTGGTCTTCCGGTGGGAGCGAGTCCGGCGCGAACCAGGCTACCTCGGTCGCGTCGTCTCCTGCATGGAGCGTCCCACCCACCACGTGCGCGGCGTAGAGGATCAGCACGCCCCGTGATCCGGTGTCCTTGCCGAACGAGTACACGCCGATCAGCCCGTCCAGCTCCACCTCCAGTCCGCTTTCCTCCCGGGTCTCCCGGATGGCCGCCTCTTCGGCACTCTCATCGGCCTCTACGTAGCCCGCCGGGAGCCCCCACAGTCCCTTCCCCGGTTCCACCCCGCGTCGGACCAGGACGATGCGTCCATTCTGTTCCACCAGGGTCCCGGCGGCCACCACCGGATTCATGTAATAGATGAAACCACAGGCGGGGCACACCGGACGAACGCGATCGCCGATCTCCCGCCTCTCCAGGCGGGTTCCGCATTGCGGACAGAAATTGGCTGCCTGCATACGACGCGCCCTCCTATCCCATTCTCGCGCCACTCGGCCGGTCTGGCAAGCGCCCTAGGGGGCCATACGCAGGGCCTTTTCAAAGTCCAACGTCCATATTGGCATACGTGGCGCGTGCAGGGACGAGGCAAGGTGTCGTGTCTGTATACGCGTCTTCTCGGTTTCCCCTCTGAGCCCCTTTCTCCCGGGCTCGGGAGAAGGGGGTTTGGGGGATGAGGGCCGTTTTTCCTCGGTCGATGATCAGGGGAATGTCTTGCGTCGGGCGACACGCGGGGTGTTCCTACCGCCCCGATTTCCATCACTGAATTTGAAAAAGCCCTGCAGGGAGCTTTGAGGGGCGCAGCCCCTCAAGAGAGACTTCCCGGTTTCCGCCCCTCACCTGCCTTGCCCGGCCTTGCCCACCCGAATCAGGCCGGGCAAGGACCGGTGCAAAGCGGAAGAAGAGGATGTTTTAGCGGAGGGAGATCCCTCCGCACCACCCCTGTGGGCTTGCGATGGGCCTCGCGGAATTTCCACCGTTTTGGATACACTACCGCTACGGAAAACACCTGGCAGATCGGCTGGGGTTGTGGTATGATCTCCTTACTTTACGTCGTGGAGGGTGTCCATGCGCGTGCTGGTCCTGTCCGATATCCATGCGAACCTGGCTGCCCTGGAGGCCGTGTTGGCGGATGCTCAGGAGCTGGGCTATGATGAGACCTGGTGCCTGGGCGACATCGTCGGCTACGGGCCGGACCCCAACGAGTGCATCGAGCGTTTGGGAAACCTCCCCGGCAAGCTCGTGTGCGTGGCCGGCAATCACGATTGGGCGGCCCTGGAGCGCCTGAGCGTGGACGATTTCAACCCGGAGGCCCGTCGCGCGGTGGAGTGGACCCGAGCGGAGCTGACCGCCCGCCACCGGGTGTGGCTGGAGGAGCTTCCGGATGACCCTCAAGTGCTCGGGCGGTATACGATCACTCATGGCAGCCCCAGAGGGCCCATTTGGGAGTATATCCTCACCCCCAGCATCGCCCAGAGCAACTTCGCTTACTTCTCCACCCCCTATTGCCTGGTGGGGCATACACATGTTCCCGTGATCTACCGGCTGGCCGAAGGGGAGGAGGAAGGCCAGCGTTGTCAGGCGTTGATCCCCGCCCAGGACCAGTTCATCCGGTTGGAGGGCCCCCATCGGTTGATCTTGAATCCCGGCAGCGTGGGGCAGCCGCGGGATAGCGATCCCCGGGCCAGCTATGCGTTGCTGGACACGGAAGACGATGTCTGGCTCTATCGCCGATTGCCGTATCCCATTGAGCTCACCCAGGCGAAGATGCGCGAGGCCGGGCTGCCCGAGCGGTTGATCGCCCGCCTGTCCTATGGCTGGTGAGGGAACCTGGCGGCCCGGCGCGGCGTCTCTGAGGCGTGATCTTGTCGCTTTCGATCCGTGCAGCGAACAGGAGGGGGATCATGAGACGCGCGATGTTGCTGTTGGGCATAGCCCTTTTCTTGTTGATCTCCTGCGCGTCTTCCCGGGAGGTTGAGAGATTCCGGGCGCCGGCCCCGGCTGTGCAAGAGGCCCCGCCCGCGGCCCCGGCCGGTGGTGCGATGGTGGCCGAAGGCGAGATGATCGCCGAGAAGACGGCCGCGTCGGACCAGGATCTGGGCCCCATGCCTCGCATGATCGTCAGGCGCGCCAGCCTGAGCCTGATCGTTCAGGACACCATGATGGCCATGGAGGAGATCCGTCGATTGGTCGAGGAGGTGGGTGGATACGTCTCCGAGTCCAACGCCTACCGCGTC
>JAJRVX010000103.1:0-4556 GCA_024277095.1 Chloroflexota bacterium | reverse complement strand
TGACCTCCTTCACCCCGGAGGATGTCCGGCTGCTGGGGGACAACGTGGTGCTCATCCTGAACACGGTGAAGGAGATGACGCAGCCGGAGATCATGCGACTTCTGCACAGCCTCACCAGCGCGTATCGGGAGGCGGAGACCCGCCCGGAGGCGTTGCCCTCCTCCACGCTGGACCTGGTCAAGCAGATGCGCGATCCGGAGGTTCGGCGAGGGTTGGCTTTGACCATGCAGATGTTGAAGATCGTGGCCCAGAATCAGGCCCGGGCGGCCGATTGAGGCGCTCGGACTGGTGCCACGCTGATCATGCGGATAACCCATCATTTACCAGAGAGACAGGGAGGATCAATCATGGCGACGGTGGATTTGACGAAGGTGCAGTTCGATGCGGAGGGGTTCATGGTGAACCCGGACGATTGGACGCCGGAGATCGCCGAGGCGCTGGCGGAAGAGGAGGGGATTGCCCCGTTGACCGACCGGCACTGGGAGGTGATCAACTTCGTGCGCAAGTACTACCAGGAGAAAGGGGAGCCGCCCACGCTGCGGCGGATCACCAAGCTTTCGGGCGTCTCCACAAAGGAGCTGTATCAGCTCTTCCCGGGCGGGCCGGCCAAGAAGGTGGCCCGGCTGGCCGGGCTGGGCAAGCCCAAGGGATGCATCTAATAGGAGAACCGGAGGGGGTATCACGATGGCTAACGACGGAAACGGGACGGCCACGCGCAAGCTGGCCATCATCTGCTCCAAAGGGACGCTGGACATGGCATATCCGGGCCTGGTCCTGGCCAACGCCGCCCGCATGCTGGGCATTGAGGCCATGATCTTCTTCACCTTCTGGGGCATGGACATCATCCATAAGGAAAAGGTGGACCGCCTGAAGGTGACACCTGTGGGCAACCCCTCCATGGGCATGCCCATGCTGTTGGGGGCGCTGCCGGGCATGACGGATATGGCCACCATGATGATGCGGAAGAAGATCGACGAGCTGGACCTGCCGCCCGTGCGAGAGTTCCTGGAGATGCTTCACGATGCGGGGGCGAAGCTCTATGGCTGCCGCATGGCTGCGGACATGATGGGGCTCACCAAGGATGATCTCGTCCCCTGGGTGGAGGACATCGTCGGCGCGATGGAGTTCCTGGAGATGGCCGAGGGGGCGCAGATCATCTTCGTCTGAGGATCTGGCTTTTGGGATGTGAGGGATAGGGCCTCGCCCGATCGGGCGAGGCCCTGCTTGTTTCCGATGGGGTCGGCTCTGGTTGCCGGGGAGGGTGGCAGCGTTGACCCCTACCTCCGGCAACCATCCCATCATGTGCGTGCTATCGATCTCGCTGGCCGAACCGGCCGGCGTCCTACGGTCTTCATCGGGGGGTGTCGAAGCGCCTCGTCTCCAGGGAGATGGTCTTCTCCTCCATGAGGATGTCCGGATCGTCCCAGCCTTTCCACTCCGCCAGTTGTGGGAAGGCCCGTCGGTAGATCAGCCGGACCCGGATGGTGGCCTGCCCCACGCCGGGTGAGGCGAAGATGTACCGGCTGACGTCGGTCGCCATGGCCGGGAGGCGGGTGTCGGACACGACGCGGATGGGCCGCCAGTAGGCCGCCGTCGGGGACTCACCGGTCCACAGGTCCTCCAGGATCTTGGCGAACCCGCGCCCGGGCTGGCCCGCGTAGTCTCCGGCCCAGTCGGGCAGCGTGGGGCCTCCGAGCGGCAGCAGCGGATTGCCCTTCGCGTCCGTGGCCTCGACGACCAGCAGCATGTTCCGCATCGGCGCGCCGGTGGGTACGTGATGCCCGGTCTTGTCGTTGGTGATCTGGACTTCGACCGCGATGGTGTCCCCTTCCAGCTGAGCGGTGGCGGTCATGGTGACGGAGTTCTGGAGCAGCTCCGGGTCCTGGGCGCCCGGCATGCGGTGATTGTGAATGCGATCGGGGCCACGGCGTAGCCCTCCCTTCTCCGGGAGGACGAAGGAATCGTAGTCCACGGTGGGCATGTGACAGTCTTGACAGGTCTTGCCCGTCTCCGGATCGCTGTATGGGCTCTCCAGCCACTCTCCGTAGGAGTTGTAGACTACGACCCCGCCGTACTTGCCGTCGACCGCCCCGAACACCCCTCGGTGGCAGGGCGCGCAGAACGCGCTCTCCTTCTGCAGCGGCAGGTAGGTATCCACGTCCGCTGCCACGTCGTCCAGGGGGCCGAAGAAGATCTTCTGTCCTTCCTCGGGACGGTACAGCCGCATGGACAGAATGCCGGGACGGTCCGTGTAAGGCAGCTGCGTCTCCGGATCGAGGATCACGTCCCCGATCTTATGACAGAAGTCGCAGGTGATCCCCTCCGCTGCCACCCCGGTCAGCCCGGTGGGGTCGATGCCCTCCAGACGGAACCCATAGCGGGGCAGGGTGGATCTCGTCTGGGCGGCCCTCTGCTCGGTGTGACATCCCTGCCAGGCACAGGTCTGCAGCGGAGCGGATTCGGCCAGCGGAGTGTGACAGGCCGCGCAGTTCCCCGCCCGGTCCGGGAAATCGAGCTTGTATCCCGGCCCGTAGTACGGCCGATCGGGATCGGGGGGCAGGACCCCGGCGGGGCCGTACCGCGTGGGGGGACTCTGGTTTCCGTGCACATCCGTGCCCTTGTACATGGTCAGGAAGCGGGGATTGACCGCGGTTTGGGAATGCGCGTCGTCCTTCCACTCCGGGTAAGCCATGTGGCACTCGCTGCAGATCTCGGAGCTTGCCCAAGAGTAATCGAGGTTGTCGCCGGTCGAGAAGCGCTTCAAGGTGATCGTGACCGGTTCGGATCCTGGGAGGGCGTTGGCCCATCCAAAGTAGTATCCTTCCGCCCATGCGGTGACCGTGACGGGTTCCGTAGCGACGATCCCCTTCAGTGTGAAGGACCCATCCTCCTCCGTCGTCGTCTTGTTCTCCGTGTTCTGCACGCGCACCACCGCGTCGGCGATGGGCCCCTCCGCATCGCGGACCACGCCGGTGATGGTATCCTCCTGCGAGCGCGGTGCCGGTTGGGGCGCAGAGGCAAGGGATCGTGTGGCCACGCCCCCGGCCGCCATGAGGGCGAGGGTGACGAGTAGGGCGAGCGCGAAACGTCGTCTCACAGCATCCTCCTTCCGTTCCCTTCTAAGCCGGATTCGTCCCCGTCTCCTCCGCCATACGGCTTCCCGGGTAGCTCACGCCGATGGGGAGCCGGGCCGCCCGCCCGCCGATGATGGGAAGGGGGGTGACCCTGGCGCGCAGCGCGTTCACCATGCCGATGATCCAGGCCACGGCGATGTAGATATAGACCAGTATGACCAGGGCGAACAGGGCGGCCGCGGTGATGGGGCCGATTAAGGGGATCCAAGAGAGAACCCAGGCGGCGATCGCCCACACGACCGGCGTCCCAATGGCCAGCACGGTGAGCGCGATCGATTGCTTGGCGTGGTACACGGCGAATTCGTCCTTGCGATGGAAGAGGAGCACGTATAGCCAGCCGAATATCCCGAACAGGTAGGCGAGAAAGGCGAGGTATCGTTTGGGCCCGTGCACGTTTAGCCTCCAATTCCCTGCAGACTGAGCTCGTTGGCCCGGTGGCAGCTGACGAAGCGTTTGGGCTGGACCTCCGCCAGCGGGGGGGGCTCGGTGCGGCAGATGTCTTGAACGTAGCGGCATCGGGGATGGAAGATGCAGCCGGATGGCGGGTTCGCCGGGCTGGGGACGTCGCCGGGCAGGACGATCCGGGACAGCCGGATGTCCGGGTCGGCCGGCGGCACCGCGGAGATCAGGGCCTCCGTGTAGGGGTGCAACGGATTTCGCAGCAGCGCCTCCGTCTCCGCCAGCTCGACGATCTTGCCGACGTACATCACCGCGATGCGATCGCACATATATTCCACCACGGACAGATCGTGGGCGATGAATAGCATGGTGAGCCCGAACTTCTCCTTCAGCTCCTCCAGCAGATTCAGGACCTGGGCCTGGATGGACACGTCCAGGGCGGAGACCGGTTCGTCTGCGATGATCAGGCGAGGGTTCAGGGATAGCGTTCGGGCCAGGCCGATGCGCTGTCGCTGTCCACCGGAGAACTCGTGTGGATATCGGCGCATGTAGGCGGGATCCAACCCCACCGCCCGCATCAGCTCCGCAACCCGGTCCTCCATCTCCCTCCCCTTGGCGATGCCGTGGATCACCAGCGGCTCGCCGATGATGTCCTTCACCGTCAGCCGGGGGTTCAGGGAGCTGAAGGGGTCCTGGAAGACCATGCGCATCTCCCGGCGCAGGGGCTTCATCTCCTTCTGGCTCAGCTTGGCGACGTCGACCCATTCCCCGTCCTGCTTGCGGAACCAGATCTCGCCGCCTGTGGGATCGTAGAGACGCAGGATCGTGCGGCCGGTCGTCGTCTTGCCGCAGCCGCTTTCCCCCACCAGTCCCAGGACCTCCTCCGGGTGGACGGAGAAGCTGACGCCGTCGACAGCTTTGATGTAGCCGACGACCCGCCGGAAGAACCCCTGGCGGATGGGGAAATACATCTTCAGGTCTTTGACTTCGAGGATGAACTGGTCACGAGCATTCATCTTGCCT
>JAJRVX010000102.1:0-9094 GCA_024277095.1 Chloroflexota bacterium | reverse complement strand
GCGCAGCCGGTCTCCCTCACGATGCTCGATGACCAGGCGAACGCCCGGCGACAACCCCATCGCGAGCAGCTGGGCGAACAGGGCAGGCGGCTCGTCCTCCATGTGGGTGATGAGCGCGGGCTTCCCCTCCGGCCACGCCGTCAGGGGGTCGCCCACCTTCTCCCGCATCTCCCCCTCGCGATCCGGGATCGGATCCCCATGAGGGTCTCGCGTGGGAAAGCCCAACTGCTCGTCCAGGCGATCGGCCTCCTCCGGCGTCAGCGAGTGCTCCCGCCGATGCGCCTCGGCGTGCACCGCCTCCAAGGGGACATCCTCCTCCTCGGCCAGATAGCGCTCCCAGAGGCGATGCGCCCGGGTGAGCTGAATCGCACGCGTTCGCCCCGCCTCGGTGATCCGAACGTCGCCCGCCGGCTGTCGCGCGACCCAGCCGGCGCGCTCCAGCGGCTCCAACATGCGCTCCAACGCGGACGGCGCCTGGTGCGCCGCGTCGGCCAGCCGCTGCAACCCGATCGCCTGGCCCTCCGGCACCAGATCATACAGCTCCTTGAGAAAATCCTCCATCGCCTCCCGTCGATGGCTCTGATGCATCTCCCGCCGGCCGCGGTAGAGCCACAGGAGGGCGATCGCCTCAAGAAGGATCACCCCGATCAAAAGCGCCACAACGAAGAAGGGCATCTGGATCATGGTCTCCCTTTCCCCTTATGTCATGCAAGATGAGCTCAGGCAGCGGGAGGATCGTCGGCAGCCGGCTCCGTTACCAGGATCCGGCCGGCCAATCGCGAATCGATCACGCGCTCACTCTCCCCCACGCGAATGCGCACACGGCCCTCCGGCGTGGGGTCCTCCAATCGGATCACCCGCGCCCCCGGCCGTATATCCCATCGCGCCAGTTGGCGCAGGGTCCCCGGCTCCTGCTCGACAACCCGCACCACGATCATCTCCCGATCGAAAGGACACCGATCAAGCGGCGTCCCCTGCATCTCCCGGGCCTGCAAGTCCGGCGTGGGAATGGGATCACCGTGGGGATCCGCGATCGGCTCCCCCAGCGCGGCGGCCAGCCGCTCCTCCAGGTCCTCCGAGATCACGTGCTCCAGCCGGTCGGCCTCCTCGTGCACCCGATCCCAGGGGACGCCCAGGACATCGGCCAGGTACAACTCCAGCAGGCGATGGTGTCGCACCACTTCCAGCGCGATGCGCTCACCATCGGGGAGCAGCGTGGCGCCCCGATAGGGTACATAATCCACCAAGCCCAGAGCGGCCAGCCGCTTGAGCATATTGGTGACCGAGGCCGGCCTCACCTCCAGAGCTGCCGCCAACGCCGTGGTGGTGGCCGCCACGCCGTGCTCCTGTAGATTGTAGATAACACGCAGGTAATCTTCCACAGCCGGACTGCGCATGTTCGCCTGCCCATAGTGCCCGTCTGGAGAGGCCGGGACCCAAGATTTAGCCTGTGCTAAATTATAGTCGAGAATAGCAGCCTGTCAAGGGGAGAGATCCGAAGCGTTTCCACCTTGCGCTGGGGAGCGCTGTCCAGAGCGCACCAGGGAGATGAAGACGTCCTCCAATGTGGGCGACACCTGCTCCAACGAGCGCACGGTGATGCCGGCCGCGGACAGCGCCGCCCGGATGGGGCCGATCGCCGCGGCCGCGTCGGCGACGGTGACATGCAACAACAGCCCGTACAGGGCGACCTCCTGCACCTCGGGCAGCGGCATTAGCACATCGATGGCGGCCATGGAGGGCTCGCAGTCGATCTCCAGGATCTGCCCACGCATCCGGGTCTCCTTCAGGTCATCAGGGGACCCCAGGGCGACCAGCCGACCCTGGTGGATCAGCCCCACGGTATGGCAACGCTCAGCCTCGTCCATGTAGTGCGTGGTGACCATCACCGTCACGCCCTCTTCGGCAAGCCCATAGATCATGTCCCAAAAGCGCCGCCGCGAGGTGGGATCCACCCCGCTGGTGGGCTCATCCAGGAAGAGGATAGGCGGGCGATGCAGGATGGCACACCCCAGCGCCAGCCGTTGGCGCACGCCGCCGGACAGATGCCCTGCCAGCTCTCGCTCGCGTCCGGTCAGCCCCGCCATCTCGATGAGCTCCCGCACGCGCCTCTTGCGCTCCCGGCGCGGCACCTGATACACGCCCGCGTAGAACTCCAGGTTCTCACGCACGGTCAGATCCTCATAGAGCGAGAACCGCTGCGACATGTAGCCGATGTGCTGTTTGATCCGATCGGGATACCGTGCCACGTCGATGCCCAGGATGCGAGCCGTGCCCTCACTGGGGGAGAGGATGCCACACAACATGCGGATCGTCGTCGTCTTGCCGGCGCCATTTGGTCCCAGGAAGCCGAAGACCTCCCCGCGCCGGATGCGGAACGAGACGTGATCCACGGCGACGAAATCGCCGAATCGACGCGTCAACCCCTCGACCTCCACAGCATAGGGCGATGTGCTCACCGCTCCCCCTCCGCTCGCGCCGTCAGCTCCATGAAGACATCCTCCATGGATGGAGACACCCACCGCAGGGAGCGCACCTCCACGTCGGCATCCCCAAGGGCTCGCTCCAGAGCGAGGCGAACCATCCGCTCGTCCTCCACGAAGAGATGCAGCACGTCCCCCATGACCTGCACATCGACCACGCCGGGTATATCCCGCGCGATGCGCCGGGCGGCCTCCCACGGCCTGGCCCGCAGCGCCAGCACCCGCCAGGGGAAGCGCCGCTTCAACTCGTCCGGCGTCCCCGCGGCCAACAGCCGCCCCCCCAGAAGGAACGCCACCAGGTTACAGCGCTCGGCCTCGTCCATGTACGGCGTGCTGACAAGGATCGTCACGCCACGCCCCACCAGCGTGTAGAGGATCTTCCAGAGATCACGACGGGCGACCGGGTCCACGCCCGTGGTAGGCTCGTCCAGCATGAGCACCTCCGGCTCATGGATCAGGGTACAGGCCAGGGCCAGCTTCTGCTTCATCCCACCGGAAAGGTGCGCGGCCCGGCGACGGCGAAACGGGCTCAGGCCAGCGAACTCCAGCAACTGGACCATGCGCTCCTCCCGCTGACGAGGCGGGATGCCGAAGATGTTCGCGAAGAAGCGGATGTTCTCCTCGACGGTGAGGTCCTCGTACAGGGTGAAGCGCTGAGACATGTACCCCGCGCATGCATGAACGCGGTCGACCTCCCGAACCACATCGTGTCCGGAGATCCTGGCCGTGCCCGCCGTGGGGGCCAGGATGCCGCACAACATGCGGATGGTCGTCGTCTTGCCCGCCCCGTCCGGCCCCACCAGGCCGAAGATGCAGCCGCGCGGCACGCGCAGATCCAACCCGTCCACCGCCACGATCTGGCGGCCGCCGTGCGCGCTCGTGAAGTGTCGGGTCAAACCCTCCGCCTCGATCGCATATCCGGCGTGGGCCGCATCGCGTTCTATAAGCGCGTGACGAGTCCTCTCCATCATGCCACCGTCTGCTTGCGCATGCGCAACACGGCCAGCGTCAACGTCACCGGGGCGAAGAGGCAGAGCGCCAACACCGGCTCACGTAGCGCCTCGATGCCCACCCCTTTGATGATCACGCTGCGCGCGATGATGAGAAAGTAGCGCAGCGGGATCGCGTAGCTGACCATCTGCAGGAAGGCCGGCATGGCGTCTAAGGGGTAGAAGAAGCCGGACAGGAAGAGCGAGGGCACGATGGTGAAGAAGCTGAGGAACATGGCCTCCTGCTGTGTCTGCGCGGCGCTGGAGATCATCAGGCCGATCCCTAACGCGGTCACCAGGAAGAGCACCGACAGCTCCACCAGCAAGAGCACGCTCCCGTTGATGGGCACCTTGAACCAGAGGGTGCCGATCAGCAACACCTCGCCCAGATCGAAGAAAGCGACCAGGACATATGGGAGGATCTTCCCGACGATCAGCTCCGAGGCCCGTAGCGGGGTGACGATCAACTGCTCGATGGTGCCCTTCTCCCGCTCTCGTACCAACGCCAGCGCGGTGAGGAGCATGGCCAGCGTCTGCAGGATCATGCCGATGAGGCCGGGGATCATGAAGTTGGTGCTCTTCAGTTCCGGGTTGTACCAGACACGGGCCCGCACCTCCGGCCCATGGACGGCCTGTCCCCCCAGGCGGTGCTGGATCATCTCCAGGGCGATGCTCTGTCCCACGCTCTGCGCGGCCGCATACGCCGTATTGGCCACCGTTGGATCGGAGCCGTCCACCACGAAGCCGACCTGGGCGGTGCCGTTTCGCGCTAGATCCCGCCCATAGCCGGGCGGGATGATCAGCCCCACCCGCACCTTGCCTCGATCCATCAGACCTCGCAGTTCCTCCTCGCTCTGCGGATAATACCTGGGGACGAAGTAATCCGTCGCCCGATACGCGTCGATCAGCGCCCGACTCTCGGGTGTGCGATCCCAGTCCAACACGGCCATGATGACGTGCCCGACATCGTTGGTGGCCGCGTAGCCCAGCAACATCAACTGCATAATCGGGATCAGGAACATGGTGGCCAGCGTGCGTGGATCACGGATGATGTGCAGGAACTCCTTGCGAGCGATGGAGAGCGTTCGGGTCAACATGTCTCCCCTCCTGCTCCCAGGCCACGAACCAACAGATCGGCCAGTTGATCCGGCAGATCCGGGTCGCCCTGCGTGATGATCGGCTCCCCGCTCAAGTCCATGACCATCAAGCCCAGGAAGAGCGCCTGCAGGACGAGCGTCATCTTCTCCGGATCGGCCGGGCGTAGCCTCCCCAGGGCGATCTGCCGCTCGATGTACGGCCGCAACGCCTCCTTCGTCATCTGGATCACACGCTGCAGGAAGGCGTGGCGCAATTCCTCCTGGGAGAGCAACTCCGGCAGGACCGCCCGCACCACGTCCACATTGCGTTTGAAGAGCGCAAACCGTCGGCGTAACACCTCCCGCAGAAAGATGTCAGGGACCTCCTCCCCGGCCTCTAGGGTGCGGGTCAGCGCCTCGATCTCGGCCAGGCGCTCCAACATGGCGACCAGGAGGGCCTGCTTGTTCTCGAAGTAGTTGTACAGGGTGCCCTCGGATACGCCGGCCTCGGCCGCGATCTCCCGCGTGGTGGCCCGATGAAATCCCTTGCGAGCGAACACCCGGGCGGCGGCGTCCAGGATCTGCGCCGTCCGCCTCTCCACACGCCGCTCCCGGGCCGCCGCGCGGCGTTCCGCCCTCTCATCCCTCCGCATCCCCTCGATCACGGCAACCTCCTCCCAGGACGCTCACGGCCGATGACGACGGGGTTGTCCTTGCGTTCCTCCACTCCCCGTCCAAGCCACCGGCCCCCGACCGACTCAAATTTGAGTGAGCGCTCACTCAAATTCATTATACCCCGGGGAGACGGGGGCGTCAAGAAACAAGCCCCGGCCACACAGATGATCGTGCAGCCGGGGCCTGTTTGCCAGGACCACACTCCGCCTCCTCGGCGGGCAACTCTCTACAGCCATCTTCACCTGGGCCTCCGCGATGGCGGTCTCCTCAGGTGTCGCCCCCCGAATCAGCGCCTCGTACTGTGCCTTGGCGATGATATTTCCGAGAAGCCCAACACTTGCAGACGCTCAATGACGTTCATCCACAGCCCTACCCACGATCGTCTGCACGAGACCCAGCAGACGATCATCGTCGCGATCCCAACTACCACCACGCATCAACGTACTATGCTCTGTCGATCCTGTCAAGATACGGATAAGACGCACAGGATCTTTCCAGGGCCGACCACACCGCGATCCGGGCAGAATCCCCTCGAGGCCGGACGGAATTTCATCGAAAGAAGTGATGTAATTAGTGTAGTTGCACGGGTTATGGTACAATGGCGTCACACAACGCGATGAGGCCAATGGGTACAGCGTGGATAGCAAAGAGCACATCCTGGAGATCTTGAAGCAGGACGGGCCGATGACCGTGGGGGACCTGGCGAAGAGGCTGAGCCTCTCTCGCAGCGCCACGCGGCATCACCTGCGCGTCCTGGAGCGAAACGGGCTGATCGCCGCCCTGGGCACGATGACGCCCCGAGGGGTAGGCCGCCCGGGCCTGCTCTACGGGCTCACCGCGCACGCGCTCGACGCCTTTCCACACGGGTACGACCGGCTGGCGGAGCGCCTGCTTCGTGAGATGAAGGAGACGCTCTCCGCTGCCCAGATCATCCAATGCTGCGAGCGCATGGGGCGGGAGATGGCCGCCGAGGCGCCGAGGCTCCTCCCCGGACAGCCCATGGATGCCTTCCTGCAGGACCTCGTCGTTTATCTCACCCAGCACGGCTACCTGGCCCGAATCGTACAGGACGGCAGCCAACGGTATCTGGAGCTAGGGAACTGCCCTTACGCCCGCGTGGTGGAAAAGCACCCCGAGATCTGCACGCTGGATCAGGCCATGTTGCGAGAAGTCCTGACGGAGAAGATCCGCCCCGTCCACCTCTGGACGGGCGGCGAGCAAACATGCCGCTTCGCCATCCCGCCCTCGACCACGCCCAACCCCTGAGTGGAACGCCTCATACGAAAGGCCGGGCTCCCCTGGGAAACCCGGCCGTCAGCGATCCGGCGCGCACCTGTCGACCCCCTGAGAGGCGGCTTACCTCTGGATGCCGCCCTCGGTCAGCCGCTTTGGGTCCAGCAGGCGATCCAACTCCTCCGGGCTGAGGTCCGTCATCTCGGCGGCCACATCCTTCACACGCCTTCCCTCCGCGTACGCTCGCTTGGCCACCTGGGCCGCCCGGTCGTAGCCGATCACCGGGTTGAGCGCGGTGACCAGGATGGGATTCCGCTCCACCAGATCCGCCATACGCTCACGATTCACCGTGAACCCGGCGATCGCCTTATCCGCCAGCACCCGCGCCGCGTTGGCCAGCAGGGTGATGGACTGCAAGAGGTTGTAGGCCAGCACCGGCAACATCACGTTCAGCTCGAAGTTGCCCGATTGCCCTGCCACGGTGATGGTCACGTCGTTGCCGAACACCTGGGCGCACACCATCGTGACCGCCTCCGGGATGACCGGGTTGATCTTGCCGGGCATGATCGAGGACCCAGGCTGGAGAGCCGGCAGGGAGATCTCGGCCAGCCCCGCCTGGGGGCCCGAGTTCATCCAACGGAGATCGTTCGCGATCTTCATCAACGACGCGGCCACCACCTTCAATTGCCCGCTCAGCTCGACGGCGGCATCCTGGGCCGCCTGAGCCTCGAAATGATCGGTCGCCTCGACGAAGGGCAATCCCGTCTCCTCGGCCAACGCCGCGGCCATGCGCCTCCCGAACTCCGGATGGGCGTTCAGCCCGGTCCCCACGGCCGTCCCACCCAGCGCCAGCTCCGCCAATCGCGGCAACGTCGCTTCCACACGAGCGATCCCCTTCTCGATCTGGGCGGCCCAGCCGCCGATCTCCTGCCCCATCCGCACCGGTGTGGCATCCATCAGGTGGGTCCGCCCGGTCTTGACCACGTCCCCGGTCTCCTCGGCCTTCCGGCGCAACGTCTCAAGCAAGTGGCGCAGCGCCGGCAACAACACCTCCGCCACCTCCAGGTAAGCGGCAACGTGAATAGCTGAAGGGATCACGTCGTTGGAGGACTGCCCCATATTAACGTGGTCGTTGGGATGGATCGCCTTCGAGCCCAGCTCGCCGCCCATGAGCTGGATGGCGCGGTTCGCGATGACCTCGTTGGCGTTCATATTAGTGGAGGTCCCGGAGCCCGTCTGGAAGATGTCGATGGGGAACTGATCGTCCCATCGCCCGTCGGCGACCTCCCGTGCCGCCTGCTCGATCAGCCGCGCCTTCTCGGCATCCAACAGCCCTAGATCGCGATTCACCCGGGCCGCGGCCGCCTTGATCAGCCCCAGAGCCCGGATGAAGGCCCGGGGAAACCGGATCCCGCTGATGGGAAAATTCTCCACCGCCCGCTGCGTCTGCGCGCCATACAACGCCTGAGCGGGAACCTGAACCTCGCCCAGGGAATCTCGCTCCACGCGCGTCTCCTTGGTCATTCGCCCACTCCTTCCTTAATAAGTTCATCTCTTCTGACAGGGGGAACCACGAGGCAAGGGGCAGCGGCCACGAGCGCTCCACGACCTGCGGCTTGCCGATACCCTCGCGACGCGGCTCAGCGCAGCACGATCTTCCGGAACCCCTCGGCGAACGGGGGACGTCCCTGATCGGACTGGGCCGCCCACTCCCGGATACGCTCGGCCAGCTTCTCCGGCTCCCTGATCTGGCTGCGGTGCGCCAGGATGGCCTGGATCTTGTCCTCCAACGTCTCCGAGATGTCGATCCACGTATCGGGCTGGGTCGTCCCCGACACGTAGAGCTCCTCTACTTTGTGCGGCCGCACCCCCTCCCGCTCCTGCTCCGGGAAATTGAGCCGATCACGGGCCAGGGGGAAAACCGCGGCGATGGCCGCCTCGCCGGCCGCTCGATGATCCGGGTGGTTGACCCCACCGCCCGGCCAGAAATACGTCGTCGGATCCTGACAGATGACCACATCCGGCCGATAGCGACGGATCTGGCGCACCAGATCGGCCCGCAACCGCAAATCCGCCATCAGCTCCCCATCGTTATACCCCAGAAAGACGACCTCCTTGACGCCCAGTCGACGTGCCGCCTCTCGCTGCTCCTCCTCACGGATGGCCGCCAATCGCTCCGGCGTCATCTCTGGATCATTGCTCCCCTTATTGCCATTCGTGATCACGACGTACACGATCTCACAGCCATCCCGGGTCCACCTGGCGACGGTGCCACCGCAGAAGAACTCCGGGTCATCCGGATGGGCCATGATCACCATCACACGTCTCCGATTCTCGCTCATAGACCTCTTAACATCTCCTCTATGCCAGGAATGGAAGAACCCCTGCCCAAAGGCAGAGGTCTGCACCGAAGCGGATTGTACTAGAAACGGCAGGGCATGTCAATATCTCGTGCACGCGGTGATAGGGCCTTTTCAAAGTCCAACGTCCATATTGGCATACATGGCGCCTGCAGGGACGAGGCAAGGTGTCGTGTCTGTATACGCGTCTTCTCGGCTTCCCCCAGCACACGACGTGGCCAGACGTACCCCACCCCCCTGTCGTCCCCCCTCCCCAATTCGCTTCGCTGGGAGGGGGG
>JAJRVX010000101.1:0-3001 GCA_024277095.1 Chloroflexota bacterium | reverse complement strand
CACGCGCATGTAGTGGTGGATGGGGATCCCCATGTTCTGACGCAGGATCTCCTTCAGGAGTTCTACCCCCTCCTCGCCTTGGGGATTCTCCCCCTTCTTCCCGTTCTTATTCTTTCTCTTGAGCCAGGAGCCGTAGAAGTCAGCAGTGTTGATCCGGTTCCATCCCACGCCGGGGATCTTCACCCACAGGTCCCGGGGAATGGAGACCACCCCTACCCGCTCGTTCCGTCGATCGATAGCGACCACCATGATGACATCGGTCCGCCAGGGGGTGCCCGGCTTGCGCTGGTCGGAGCCCAGGATCAGCAGATTCTCGGTGTTCGCCATCGAACGGGGAATGCGAACGTCGCCGAGGATCGGCGTGGGAGGATTTCCGTACTCCGGCGTAGGCGTCGGCCGCCGATCGGGGGGGATGGTAGGCAGGATCGGGCGGACCACACCGGGGGGCTGCGTCGGGCGCGGCGTAGGCGTCACCGCGCCCGGGAACACCATGACGGACGGGGAGGAGCCGGACGTCGCGGCGGCATGGCTCTCCCGAGAGGAACAAGAGGTCAGAAGCCCTACGGCCAGCGAGATCGACACCACGATACATGCGATGATGAGACGAGAACGCATCAACCCTCCACAGATCCCCCACGGGAGAGATGGCACGCGCCAGGCGCTTTACCCGTCCGCATACCACTCCGGATGCAGGAACGGGGTCAGCGCATAAGCCACGCCGAAGGCGAACGCCTGCGGCCGGGTGATCAGGCCGTTGGTGAGGATCCCCACGGTGCCGGGGCCGCGTCGCGTCTCCTGCATCCCGCTCAACGCATCCATGGCCGGCCCCAGCTCCTGGCCCGCCGCCACCGCCCGGGCCAGCACGGGTGGTAGCGGGATCCGGCCGCTGGCGCCCAGCCCCACCCGGCCATGCCGGTCCATCACGGCCACCCAGCCGCACACGAACATCCCCTCGGGGAGCGAGTCTACCCCACCCTCCAAACCGATAGCCAGGTCCGCATCGGTCACTTCCAACGCCGCACGAGCGCGAATCAGAGCGCCACGACGCGTCTCCGCATCGGACATGGGCATGTTGGAGACGCCGGAGTCGACCTCCACCGGCCAGATCTCAGCGGCCGGCCATATCCGCCCCACCACCGACCGCACGGCCTCGACCTTCGCGGGATTGGTCGACCCGACGGCCACACACCTCACCGTGAGAGGGCCTTCCCCCATCGGGCTCACCCTCCCTCCAGCAGCCGCAAGATCGCGGGCGTGACATCACAAATGGACCGAGCATCCCGAAACGCGGCCGTCCCCGGGCCGATCACCAGCAACGGCACCGGATGATAGGTATGCGCCTTCGTGCGCATGTCCTCGATGTTCCCGTGATCGCTGGACAGCACCATCGTAGCCCCCTCGGGCAGATGATCCAGCAACCCGGCCAAAAAGCGATCGATCAGCTTCACAACCGACTCCGGCGCCACATCCAGTCGGCGATGGCCCACCAGGTCAGGCAGGAAGCTCTCATAGAGGACCAGGTCATGCTCAGCCGTCAGAGCCGCCAGACGTCGCCCCGCCTCCTCCGGCTCGATCAACGGGATCGGATATCGCCCGTTCCGCTGGTGCAGGATCCAATGGGTGATGTCCCAATACACGGCCCGACCCTGGGCGAGATCATCGAAGCTGCGGAACTCCAGCCCGGCCGCCATATTGACCCAGGTCGTGGCGGAGTGACGGAACCGTCTCTCCTTCACCCTGTTCCAATACTGAGGCGAGTAGGCGTTGGCAAAGGTCGCCCGCTTCCCCATCTCCACGGCTCGCTTGAGCAGGCTGTGCTCGACGATGATCTCGCGCAATGCCGCCGTGGGAAAGGCGGACACGTGACGCCCAACCACCCTCGCCGCGTTCACGCCGGTGAAAAGCGCCGTCTGGCCGGTCGCGCTCTGAGGGAGGCCATCCACCTCAAGAGAGGCATCCAGGGGACGAAACAACAGGCGAGGCATCTCGACGGCGGGGCCATCGATCAGGGGACGCCCCAGCAGCCGTCGAACCGTAGGCATGCACACGCGAGCGAGAGGGTTCGCGTCATCATCGAGGCCCAGCCCTACACCGTCCAGGAAAACGAAGCAGACTCGCGTCATGCATGCCCTCTATGGATGTTCCCAACGGACGTTATTATAGCATCCTTTAGCGGTGATAGCAACTTGATATGATCCCTCGGAAGCGGGCCATCACGCTCCAGAAGGCTCCAGGAGCACGCGACGCAACAGGTCCAGCGCGTGATTCTCCACCCAAACGCGAGAAAGCCTGCCACGCCCGCCGATATTCAGATCACGCCGGGCCACATGCCCGGCCTCATCCACCACGGCGATGTGGGTATAGCCGGTGCGCTCGCTATACAACCCCTCCTCCTCTCCCATGCTGCCCAGAACCGCCAGCCCGTACGCGGCGCCGGTCTGCTGACGCCAGGCCCGAGCCAGCATCTCCGTCTCCTCCGCGCTGAACACGTAATCCCCGGCGGTGGGCAGCTCGATCCCCAACGCACGGAGCCCGGACGCGTCGTCCTGGACGACCATGGCCGCCCGCACCACCGCCGTCTCACCTGAGGCCTCCGACAGACGCCGGGCGAGCTCTCCCGCCGTGTTGCTCTCGATCACGCTCACCTGCGCGCCGCGCTCGGCCAACAGCCGGGCCACCACCTCCTCCAGCGTCTCACGCCCGGTGCCGTAGATGTACTTCCCCACCCGGGCCCGCACGCGAGCCTCCATGTCCGCGATCAGCCGGTCGGCCTCGGCTTCGCTATGAGCCTTGGCCGTGATCCGGATATCCGTCTGTCCGACGTGAGCCGCCAGTCCCACCGTGGGGTTCGACGAGTGCATCAGATCGCTGATCCGCTCATCGATGCTGCTCTCGCCGATGGCACACGTGCGCAGCACCTTACTCTTGATCACGGTCTCCCCGGTATGCAAGCGCTCTCGCAGGAACGGGATCACCGACTCCCGCATCAGATATTCCATCT
>JAJRVX010000100.1:0-6767 GCA_024277095.1 Chloroflexota bacterium | reverse complement strand
CGGTCCCTCTTCTCTCACCCCATTGACGCCGTGGCAAGTCAGGATAACGGCTGGTTGCCGCGTCGCACCATCTTCCTCGATGATCCTGACATCAAGCTGAACAGCTTGCCCGCCGCCGATCCCAACAGCCGCAGTCGTCACGAAGTACGCGTGCGGGTGGCCAACAACTCCGTCCCGCTACGGGCCACGCTGGTGTGGACGGACTACCCCGGCCCCGCGGGGCACCCCGGCACCCTGGTCAACCAGCTCCGGCTCAGCATCATCCGACATAACGCGGACGGCACCACGACGGCCTTCCAGGTCACCGCGCCGGCCGGACTCCTCCCCGCCGGCCTTAACCTGCTCAACAACAACGTGCAGCAGATCGACATATCCGGCGCCGACCTGCAACCCGTCGAATACACCATCCGGGTCGATGCCACGAACGTCGCATCCCACGCCGTAGCCGGGGAGGATCAAGACTTCGCCCTGGTCGTCTCGGGCCCCATCAGCCACTCCGATCACCGCAGCCCGGGCACCATGCACGCGCTGCCCGATCTGGCTTTCGTCGACCTGATGCCGGCCCAGGGTGGCCGACACCGTCACGATGGCCTGGCGCCCTCACCCGAGCGCTCACCTATGGACCTGGGCTCGCCTGACATCTGGGTGAGCCGGGAGGCCAACAGTGATCCGGCCCGGGCCGTCGGCCGAGTGGAAGCCGGGCAGAAGCATTATGTCTACATTCGCGTGCACAACCTGGGCTTCGCCAACGCGGACAATGCCCAGGTCCAACTCTACTGGGCCGACCCGACGACGCCCATGGCCTATCCGGCCGACTGGAAGACCGACGGTATCCAGGTCAGCGGCGCTCCGGGCAACCAGATCACGACGAGCATCCCGGCGCGTCGCAATACCGTGGTCGGGCCATTTGAATGGACCCCGCCGCGCGGGCACAACTACCTCGTCCTTTTCGCCAGGGCCGTCCATCCGGAAGATCCCATCGTTCGGGAGGGTGATGTGCGCTGGGATAACAACATCACCCGCCGTGACGTGTACCTGCAAGACAACGCCACGGAGGTGCAGGGGGAACCCAGCGGTTGGGATAAGTTCATCTTCTGGATCATCAGCGGGTTCGGAACGCCGCGCAACATCGATGCCTGGATCCAGGTGTTCTACGAGGACCTGCGAGACGGCCAGGTGAAGCCGGTACCCGCCGGGGTGAAGGTCGAGATCTGGGACTATGACCCCGTCACCGGGGATGACAAGCTGGCCGAGGGTCACACCGTGCAGCTTCGCGGGCCCGACGGAGAGCTCACCAGCGCCGTGCGTATGACGTTCTCCACCAGCGAGTCGGGCGAGCGAGGGCCAGATCTATACTGCCGGGTGATCAAGCCCTCAGGGGCAGAGTTCGCCGAGTTCGTGGCCAACAGCTTCTTCGCCGCCGGAGCGGATCACTGGTCGTCTCGCTCGCAGACGGCCGCCCAGGGAGGCTTCTACGAGGAGGACTTCAGCGGCGACCGGCTGGGCATCGACTCGCCCTTGCGACTGATCCTCCGACCGACGGGCATCCGGGTCCAGGCCGCCTTTGAGTCCTATTCCGTGGTCAACAACGAGTTCGAGAAGCTGCCGGCAGGCATCCCGGTGAAGATCATGGACTCCAACCCGGCCGCGCCACAGCCGGTCCTGGCCACGCTCACCACCGACGAGAACGGGGAGATCCGGACCTCCCTGCCCAAGCGGGAGGACTATCATCCCAGCATCTACTTCCTGATCGAGAAGGCGGGTGATCCCTCCCTGTTCCTCTTGGTGGACTACTTTATCAATCAAGACCGATGGGATTCCCGCACCAAGCAGGGCGAGGTCATCGCGTCCGACGGCTCCGTGCGGACCATCTCCGGACATTTCCAGAACTGGACGCAGGACAGTCTGGTGGGGGCCAACGAGCGGTTGCGCTTCCGATTGGAGGCGCCGGGCATCCAGATGCACCTGCGCTTCGAGTATTTCGACCGCGAGGCCGGGGGATATCAGCCGCTGCCCGCCGGCACCGAGGTGGAAGTGTGGGAAGACGATGCGGCCGCTACCCAACCGCTGGTGACCGGCACCGTGGGGCAGAATGGACGGGCGGAGCTCTCCGTGCCCAAGGGAGGGCGGGATCGGCTGAACCTGTACGCCCGCGTCGTCATGCGCCGTAGGCTGAGCGCCGCGCCGGACGCGGTCCTCCCGCCGACCGTGGATGTCCGCCAGGGCGGCAACGTGATCCACTGGGATACGAAGGGGAAGACGGCGACCGATGGAACAACGGCCGGCCTCTTCACGAACGTGGAGGCCCGGGTGCCGGCGACGGGCGGGCCGTTGGTATTTCGCATTGGCACCGGCGCGGCCGACGCCACCGTCGAGCATGCCGCCCCTTACATTTTGAGGGTCATCGGCGAGGTGCATGACTGGTTGCGCACCCGCACCAACGGCGATTGGTCGGGCGTCAACGACCTGCAGGTCGAGCTCTTCAATAGCGCGACCGAGGGCAGCAAATACGACGCCGGCCGCACACGCATCTCGCTGAACACGGCTCACACAGCATCTGGCGCCTCCCAGCCGGATCACTGGAACCGAGAGATCATCGCTCATCAGTACGGGCACGCGGTGCTGGAGACCCTATATCTAGACCCCTTCCGGACGGCTGTGGCCGTTCCCAACCATCGGGGATACAACCCAACGGACGAGCGGAACCCACGTCTGGCCTTCGCTGAGGGTTGGGCGGACTACCTGGCAAACGCCCATAAGACCACGCCCACCCGCCCCGATTCCTCCGGTCACGGTTGGCGGGGCAGCGATAATGATGGTACCGACAACTCGGGCGAGATCGTTCCCATTGCCGTGGCGAATATGCTCTACCAGATCGATCAAGAGATCGTCAAACGGGGCCATGCCGACAACTCCGACCCGGTCAATCAGCGGCGCTTCCTGGCGCTCATCTGGAACCCGATCCAGTCGCTGAGCGCGGATGCGAACCGCCAGGTGCCGTATCAACTTTACCGGGCCATTCAAAGCGCCAATCTGGCGGCCTCGGATCTCATCCCGCCGCACGACATCACACACATCCGCCAGGAAATGCGGCGCGTGTTCGAGGCCAACGGCATGGTCTTCACCCGGGGACGGATCCAGGCCGCCGCTCGACGGAGCGCTCAAAACCTGGGCGCCAGCCCGCCCGTGCCCGAGGTGTGGCGGTTTCAGGTACGGCCGGCCGATCGGGCCCGACTGAACGTGGCGACCATGGGACGCATCACCGCCTATCGCATCCAGGCCAGACGCGTTGGCACAGCCGATTTCGTGGATCTGGATCCCATTGTAGAGGTGCCGGAGGGTGACGCGAACCAACGGGCGACGATCGACGTCAACCTGACCGAGGCGCGGCAGTCCGCCGCCCTGAGGCAAAGCGGCAACCACGACTTCCGGGTGCGCGCCCGGGATGAGTTCGGCGCCTGGGACACCTTCGCCGATGACTTCACCGGCAACGCGGACACGCACGGCACCGGCGTGACCAGCAACGACACCTGGCAGCGCAACCGGCTGCATAGCATCCACAACGTGGCTATCAACGTGCCGTAGGAGGGATCACTTGGCTCTGGGAAACCTGCCCGGCAGCGTCGCTGCCAGCGTGCGGTATCCGGCCTTCCAACTTACCGTCGGCACAAGCCCGTCGCAAGACTGGACCGAACGGGTGGTATCGATCCGGGTGAGCGCCGGGATGGCACCCGCGGCCGACGAGGTGGTGATCCGGCTGGACCCGGGAGATCGCCCGGCCGTGGGCGACGCGCTGACCCTGGCGCTGGGGTACGAGGACGGCGGGGATCTGGCCAGCGCGCTGGGAGCCGTGGGCGGCGGGAGCGGCGGCCTCACGCAGGTCTTCGCGGGCACGGTGACCTCGGTCGAGCCCACGCTGGCGGGCGTGCGGGTGCGGGCCCACAACGGCGGCGCCAAGCTGCAGGCGCTGCGCATCGGTCAGCTCTACGAGTCGCAGAGCGCGGGGGATATCGTCCGCGATCTGGCGTCCCAGGCGGGCGTGACCGCCGGAGCCATCGAATCAGGCGTCACGCTGCCGGCCTACGTCGTCGAGGGCAGGCGACACGCCCACCAGCACGTGGCGGAGCTGGCCCGGATGTGCGGATTCGACGCCTATCTCACCCCCGAGGACGAGCTGGTCTTCGGGCCGTTCACCAGGACGGCGGCCGATCAGGCGTTCGCCTATGGCGAGGACATCCTGAGCCTGGAGGTGGACGAGGCGGCCCCGGCCGTGGGGCAGGTCATCGTCATGGGGGAGAGCCCGGCTAGCGGCGAGGGAAGCGAGACCTGGCACTGGCTGGCCTGCGATTGGGAGGATTACCGGGGCGCGGCGGGGGATGGCGCCTCCGCGTGGCTGGTTCAGGCACGCGGAGCCCGCACACAGGAGACGGCCCAGGCCATGGCCGACGGCCTGCTGGACCGGGTGACGCGCGGGGCGATTCGCGGCACACTGCGGGCGCTGGGGCGGCCGGAGGTGAAGGTGGGTGACGCCGTGGAGGTAACGGGGGCGCCGGACGAGGCGCTCAACCGGCTGTACCAGGTCATCAGTGTGCGCCACCGCCTGGACCAGGCCCGCGGCTTTCTGACGACGCTGGAGATCATCGCAGCCGATAGCAGTTAGCGGGCAGCAGTTAGCAGTTAGCAGTTAGCCGATAGCAGACAGTAAAGGTCCGTCGCCGTTCGTCTTTCGTCCATCGTCCACCAATAGGAGCCGTCGTGAGCGAATTGATCGAGGCCATCCAGGCCATCGTGCAGGAGGAGCTGCGCCATCTATATCTGGCGGAGTTGGGCGTGGTGACGGAGCTGCACGCGCACGAGAGTGAGAGCGACAAGAACAATTACGCCTGCTCCGTGCGGCTGCGGGACAGCGGCCTGGAGCTGCGATTCGTGCCTATCGCCACCTCGCGCATCGGGCTGTGCGCGCTGCCCAACGTGGGCGATCTGGTGCTGGTGCAATTCCTGGGCGGCGATCCCAACGCGCCGGTGGTGACGGCCCGGCTCTACAACGAGCAGGCCCGGCCGCCTGTCGCCAAGGCCGGGGAGTGGGTGTACGAGTCGCCCGATGATGAGGAAGGTGGCGTGCGCCGGGCGTTCCTGAAGCTGCCCAACGGCGCCACGCTGACCTGGGACGACGAGGCCGTCACGCTGGAGACCGGCGCCACCAAGCTCGTCATCAACCATGACGGCGAGGTCGTGCTGGAATCGGCCGACAAGGTAACCATCAAGAGCTCAGGCGATACCATCGTGGAAGCCCAGGGCGCGCTGAGCATGAAGGCCAGCGGCGACGTGTCCCTGGAGGGGATGAACGTGAACATCAAGGCCCAGCTCAGCGCGCAAGTGGAAGGCCAGACCTCCGCCACGCTGAAGGGGATCAACGTCGCCATCAAGGGGATCACGGCCTTCTCCGCCGGGTAATCTTTACGCAATACGTAATACGCAATACGGAGCTCGACCCATGCCCGGACCACCCGTAACCATCGGTTGTGCGGTGATGCTGACGCCGGGAGCGGCGGGGCCGCCGGATACAGGCGTGATCACCGTGATCCCGCAGTTCACCGTCACCGCAGGCGGCATGCCCCTGGCCGTGACCGGATCCATCTGTCAGATGGTGAACTCGGTGAGCGGCGTTCCTTACATGCTCCCCATCGGCCCCATCGCCAGCACGGGCGTCACCATCGATGGACAGGCGCTGGTACGGATGGGCGATCGCATCCCGTCGGGGCCCGGCATCCTGACCATCCTGGGACCGCCTGCCGCGCCGTTTGTTAGCGATCAAAATGCGCCATGACACGCAATACGCAACACGCAATACGCAATACGCAATACGCAACACGCAATACGCACTACGTAACACATAATCCGTATTGCGTAATGCGTATTGCGTAAGTGAGGCCGACTCATGCCAGAAGACCATCTCGCATCCGATTTGAGCATCTATCGCGCCTACCTCGGCGGCGAGCGGGAGCGCGGCAGCCCGGACCTGCGCGCCGTGCCCGGGCATCGCGTCCCGCCCGACCAAAAGCCGGAGCGTGATCTGGCCGAGGTCGCGGGCGTGGACAACCTGCGACAGGCGCTGGTGAACCGCCTGCTCACCCGGCGCGGCGAGCTGACCGCCCTCGGCCACCCCGAGTACGGGAGCCGCCTGTACGAATTGATCGGCCGGCCCAACTCGGCGACCCAGCGCAACCTGGCCAAGCTGTACGTGCTGGAGGCGTTGGCCCAGGAGCCGCGGGTGGACCCGGAGGCGATGCAGGTCGATGTCCAGCCCGACCCCCGCGACCGCAACCGGGTGCTCATCGAGATTCGGGTGCGCCCGGTGGGGGAGGACTCACCCGTGGCGCTGCAGGTGCCCTTCAGCTTCGCCGGGGAATAACGACGATGGACGAAAGACGAAAGGCGGGAGACGGATGAGGAAGGATGAGGGCCTTCGTCCGCCGTCTACCGCCCTTCGTCTACAACGGGAGCCCGAACATGAGCTTTGACCCACAGCCGTATGCCGTGATCGTCGATGATCTGCTCACCGCGCTCACCGGCGGACATGTCCGCGAGGCTCACCGGTTTCGCCAGGACACGCCCACCTACAACCTGAAGCATTCCCTAGACGAGACCCGTCTGGCCTTCGTCAAGGTCGTCGGCGAGCGCGACGGCGCTTTCTATCTGTTCGAGCGCGGCAAGGATTACGACGTGGTCGCCGGGGCCATCGCCTGGCGGAGCACCGGCGGCAAGCT
>JAJRVX010000008.1:0-2835 GCA_024277095.1 Chloroflexota bacterium | reverse complement strand
GGTGAGCCCCGCCAGGGCCGCCCACGAGATCCATCGCACGGTGATTACACCCAGGAGATAGGGCTTCTTACGCGCTTTTCCCTCCACCAGGTAGGCGGTGAAGAGCTCCGGCAGGATGCTGCCCAGGCCGGCGATGGCGGCCACCAGCCCCACCGCCATCTTGGAGGGGGTCAACATGCCCACAAACGCGGGCAGCACCGTATATGTGTCCACGAAGGCCGCTGAGGCCTGGAAGAACACCCCGTGAACCAACCCGGCGGTGAAGTTCCTGCGATAGTAGGCGGCGACTTCCGTCTCGAACCTGCCCAGCGCCTCACGTGATAGGGTCTCTGTCGTCATAAGCCTTCGTCTCCCCCTCGCGATCTGTCCTCTGCCCGGTCGATGCACGGGCTCCCTACCGGGTGACGAGTCAGAGGAAGGAAGTATCCCCCTTCATAGATGCAGGGGACGGGAAAAGGTGTCATCGAGCGCTCCGAACGGCGCTGGAGCATTCGCTGTGGTGAGGGTGGCAGACCTTCCCGGAGCCGGTCGGGACGAGATGCCCTTGATCTCGCGGGGAGCGGGTGGGTTTTTAAAGAGCGAGTTGACGATGTGTCCCCTATCCTCGAAGTAGCGAAGAAGCTGTCAGAACGGCGTCGGGGCAGGGTGCCGAAGGCGCTACCCTCGGTTGCCCTGCCCCGATGTGTCATGCGGAGGCCGTTTCCAGCTCCTCGATACGCCGGGCGATGGCCTCTAACTGTGCTTTCAGCTGCTCTGCTTGAGCTCGGAGTGCCTCGGTCTCCTGCTCTCGTGCGGCCGTCGGCGCCTCGTACGCGGGACGTGCGCCCCATGCCGGGGCATAACCGGCGCGAGCCCAGCCGGGCAGCCCGGTGGCGTAATACATGTTCCGCCATCCGTGGCCACCTCCGACATCCCACGCGCCGCGTCGCCATCCCAGCCCCATCCGGTAGCCGAATGGGTTCATGAAACCCGGCGTACCGAAGCCGGCGCAGAATCCGGCCCCTCGACCGGTCATCGGCCCCAATCCCATGGGACCGGTTCCATCTCCTCGTGGCATCGCAAGACCTCCTCTCGTCAGATCGGCCCTATCGGCATCTTCGCACGTGGCTCACTCTCTCATCATCGTGGCGCCGCATTTGGGGCACTGCACCTGATAGCAGGGTGTGCCCGCCTGATGTGGCACCCGGTGTCCGCAGTTCGGGCATATGCAGTAGCCACCCGGGCCTGCGCCCAGCCGGTTCCCGCCCATGCGGCCGCGGCCGCCCTGACCGGCGTCTCGACCGCTCCCTCGTCCCTGACCGCGTCCAAACAACGGCATGAAGGATCACCTCCTCGTGATAGGAGTCCGCGGGCGAGCGTTGTGACGAAACGACTCCGGTGGGAGCTTATGTCACCGCCTGCCTCGCCATCCTGCCCGCAGCCGTCGTCGTTTCTGGCGTCCGAGCGGGATCTTCGCCTGATCGCGGCTCATCAGCCTTCTCGGAGCCTGGTCCGGCCGTGCGGGCGTGTTGGACATCTGAGCTGCAGGCAGGCGCCAGGAGGCCAGGATCCCGGGAAGGAGTTCCCGCCCTGCCCAGATCAGCGCGCTACCGATGGCCGGCCACAGGCGCGCCTTCCAGTCGGTCAGAGGCCTCGCCCCCGGCAGCACCTCGCCCTGTACGTGGGTCACCGGCTGCGGTGGCTTGGCTGGAGTCATCGGTGTGACAGGGACGATGGGCTCCGCCTTTTCGATCGGCTGAGCGGCAGCCCTCACGGGCTCCGGCGCGACCTGCCGGATCGCGCCTTGCGGGCATGCCTCCGCGCACACGCCGCAGTCCGTGCAACGCTCGGAGACGATGTGCGCCCTGCCGTCCACCAACTGGATCGCTTGCTGTGGGCAGGCCTGGACGCAGACCGCGCATCCCAGGCATAGCTCCTCGTCGACCCGGTACACCTAGCTCGCCTCATCCCCATGTGATGTCCTCTCCAGCTCGGCGATGCGCTTCTCAACCCAGGCGAGCTGATTGCGCAGCCAGGTCTGTTGGTTCTTCCAGAAGGCCAGCTCGTCGATGGGAGCGGATACGCCCCACCATGGCGCTGGCTGTGCGTACCAGGCCGCCGGCCCTGGCCCGCCGCGCCAACCCCAGCCCGGGCTCCATCCGAAGCGCATCCATCCCGGCAGTCCGGTCATGGAGTACATCCATCGATATCTCATGCTCTCACCTCCCCGTATTCACCGCTCTTCCCGGGAGAGGCTCTCGACTGCGTGAGCATCTTGCACGTCGTCACTCAGCGGTCGCGGAGGTGACCGCTCACTCCGTCGGAGTGGTGCGACCCTCCTTGCCTTCGTATATGGCGAGGAATCGATCCAACTCCTCTCGGGTTCGACGCAGGTCCTCGATCCACCACTGCAGGTACTCCTCGCCGGCTGGCGTCACCCGGTATACCCGCCGGGGCGGTCCCGAGCCGGTCGTGTCCCACTCCGAGATGACCAGCCCCTCCTGCTCCATCTCCCGCAACGTCCGGTAGACGATGCTGGGATCGATGGATCCCTCGACGAACCCGAAGCGTCGTAGCCCGTCTACCAGGTTGTATCCGTGGCTGGCCCCCTCTCGCAGCAGCACCAAAAGGCACGGCTCGATAAATCGGGCGATACGTCGCGGACATGCACCGCCGCCGAGAGCCCCTCCCATGTGTCGTCTTCGCCATCGTCTTCTTGGCATTCCTATCCCCCGTGTTGATTGCCCATGTCTCTTTTCCGATATGGATTATAACACATTATGTGCAATTTGTCAATATAGTAGATGTGCCAATTGTCTCTTTGGATGAGAGCTCTCGCGAGGAACTTCGAGCTCT
>JAJRVX010000099.1:0-26868 GCA_024277095.1 Chloroflexota bacterium | reverse complement strand
GACCACGCGGACAAAAGAAGGGGCTAGCCTGGCGGCTAGCCCCTTGTCATGTACATCATGTCATTATCCCCGCATATCATTTATAATCCCAATATCGGTAGCGCCGCACGGAAACGCGAGGCGCGGGAGAGGACGCTGCAGCCATCATCGATCTCCCTTGGGTGCGGCGCGACCTGACACTATCATCCTGCTGTGAAGGGAAGGAACCGATGGACATCGAAGTCATCCAAGAGCTGGCGCAACCGAGTACGCTGCCGAACGGCGGCAAGATCGTCCTGGCCGTCATGGACGGGCTGGGAGGGCTGCCCATCGAGCCGGGCGGCCCCACGGAGTTAGAGGCGGCGAACACCCCGAATCTGGATCAACTGGCCCGGGAGGGGACCACCGGCCTGAGCATCCCCATCGCCCGGGGCATCTCGCCCGGAAGCGGCCCGGGGCATCTGGGTCTCTTCGGCTATGACCCGCTGCGATATGAGATCGGGCGCGGCGTCCTGGAGGCGCTGGGCATCGACTTCGACCTGCAGCCGGACGACCTGGCCGCGCGGGGCAACTTCTGCACCGTGGACGAGGAGGGGCGCATCGTCGATCGCCGGGCCGGACGCATCCCCACCGAGATCGGGGCAAGGCTCTGCGAGAAGCTGCAAAAGGAGACCTCGATCCCCGGCTACGAGATCTTCGTACGTCCGGTCAAGGAATACCGATTCGTCCTGGTGGTCCGGGGGCCGGGGCTGGCGGACGGGCTCTCGGAGACCGACCCCCAGCGGACGGGAGTTCCCCCTCTGCCCATCAAACCGCTGCGGGACGACCCCGCCACGGTGCGCACCGCAAAGCTCCTGAACGACTGGCTGGAGCAGGCCCGCCGGGTGCTGGCCAATGAGCATCCCGCCAACTCGTTGAACCTGCGCGGCCTCGCCAAGGACCCGGGGATCCCCAGCTTCCAGGATATCTACAAGCTCAAAGCCGCCGCCATCGCCACCTACCCGATGTACCGGGGCGTGGCGCGGCTGTGCGGCATGCAGATCCTCTCCACCGGCGAGACGATGGCCTCCGAGTTGGACACGCTGGAGCAGCACTGGGACGAGTTCGATTTCTTCTTCATCCACTTCAAGTACACGGACAGCCGCGGGGAGGATGGCGACTTTCAGGCGAAGGTGAAGGTGATCGAGGAGGTCGACGGCTACATGAGCCGTATCCGCGCGCTGAACCCCTCGGTGCTCATCGTCACGGGGGACCATTCGACGCCCGCGCTGTTGCGTTCCCACTCCTGGCACCCCGTGCCGCTTCTCATGTGGGGCCCCACGGTCCGCCCCGATGAGGCCACATCCTTCGGCGAGCGCGCGTGCGCACGCGGCGGCCTGGGCCACTTCCTGGCCAAGGAGATCATGCCGATGGCCATGGGGCACGCCGGGCGGCTGGCGAAATTCGGAGCGTAATCGGACGAACGCCGATCCGAGCCATGCGATCCGGGGATCGGGTCGCATGGCTCTTCTTCCCCCTGAGGGAGGGAACCCCAATGCCTCAAGACACCACCCAGATCATCCGAGGATGGTCCAGCATTGATCCCGAGGAGATTGAAGAGCGACTGAAGCGCGGGGACGAAAGCCTCGCCTACTTCTTCGGCCCGGAGGAGATCGAGGAGATGTGCAGCCTAGCCGGGGAGGAGGTTCGGGTCACGGGAGGGCTGCGACCCGCCATCGTCGTGCTACCCGGCATCATGGGCTCGCTCCTGCAGTCCACCCAGGGTATCATCGATCTGCTCTGGATCAATCCCATCGCCATCCTGCGGGGGAAGACGAACCTGCTCGAGATGGACGAGACGGGCGAGCGGGACGCCGATCCTCGCGTGTACGTCACCCCCACCGGCATCGAGATGATCTACTACACCAAGTTCCTCCTGGCCGTGCGCAAACACGTGGACGTATTCCAGTTCCCATACGATTGGCGTCGGGATATCCGGGCCCTGGCAGGGGACCTGCACCAGGCACTGGAACGCTGGGCGGCCGGGACGGACCGCAAGTTCACGCTGGTGGGGCACAGCATGGGCGGCCTGGTATCGCGCGCCTACCTGGCCCTCTACCCGGAGGCCGCGGAGCGCCGGATCGAGCGGCTCATCATGCTGGGGACGCCCAACCACGGCGCCCCGGAGGCGATCCGCAACCTGATGCAGGGCAACGACATGATGAACCTGGCCCAGAAGCTGAACCCCGCGAACGATGTCTCCCGTTTGGTCCGCCGCATCCCGTCCATTTACCAGATCCTGCCGGCGCCGCCCGATCTCTGGCCCGCCGACGCGCGCTATCCGGCCAACTTCGACCTGTACGACGCTCAAGCATGGCCGATTCGCGGCCTCAATCAGCGATTCCTGGACGCGGGGCGGGCCTATTGGGAGCTGTTGGCCGGGCCCACGGCACAGGTCCCCCACATCATGATCGCCGGCTGCGGGCTGGAGACCACCATCGGCGTGCGCATCCGGGAGAGGACGGAGGAGGGGATCACGCTGGAGGTAGAGCGCGGCCGCGAGGGGATGGCGGGCGGCGACGGCACGGTCCCCCTGGCCTCCGCGCTGCTGCCCGACGCCGAGACCTATTACGTGCGCCAGGCGCACGCCAAGCTCCCCAGCCATCGATCCGTCATCCGGGCGGTCATCGACCTGGCCCATGGCGGCCGGCCGGACCTCTCACCGAATCTGTCCGCCCCGACCCGAGCCGTTATCCCGGGACGGCCGACAGTCGACCCGGACCGGGACGCAGGACGGCTCCGGGAGCAGATCGAGGAGGGAACGCTCACGGCTGCGGACATGGAGAAGCTGTACTTCCTGCTGTGAGCGAGGAGGGAACGCGGGCCACAGCGGGCGCACATCTATGGCCCGCCGACGGCCGTCGGCGGGCCATCCGTGACGCGATGACCGCTCGTTCACACGTTTTGCTTTTCCCCTCCTGATGCGCTAGAATCAGGCAGCGGCTCGTCCAATGCCTCACTCCAGCCTTATATGCGAGGTGATTTCACGTCCCGGGAGAGCCGACGAGCTGTCGAGAGGCACTTCCCGGCAAGCGAGGGAAGATGGACCCCTATCAGGATGCGCTTGATTACATCTACGGACCGACGCGATACCGACGTTACGGATGCAGTGCCGCACGGTACGACCTCTCCCGGATGCACCGACTGCTGGAGCGATTGGGAGATCCCCATAAGCGCTTTCGATGTGTGCATATCGCGGGAACCAAGGGCAAAGGCTCTACAGCAGCCCTGACAGAATCCGTACTCCGCACCGCAGGCTACCGTACCGGCCTCTTCACGTCCCCTCATCTACACACCTTTCGAGAACGTATACGCCTGGACGGCCATCTGATCCCCAAGGAGGATCTGATCGACCTCCTGGACCGGTGCAAGCCCATTCTGGAGAGTGAGCCTGAGCGTACCACGTTCGAGACGATCACCACGCTGGCGTTCGCGTACTTCGCGGAACGCCGGGTGGATTGGGCCGTGCTGGAGGTGGGGCTAGGTGGACGCCTGGACGCCACCAACGTGGTCCACCCGGCCGCCTGCGCCATCACCTCCCTGAGCCTGGATCACACGAACCTGCTCGGGCACACGCTGTCCCTGATCGCCTGGGAGAAGGCGGGGATCATCAAACCGGGCGTTCCCGTCATCTCGGCCCCCCAGGCCAAGGAGGCCATGAAGGTCATCGAGGATGTCTGCCGCACGGCCGGCGCCGAGCTGAAGACGGTAGGCCCCGAGCCCTCCGAGCCGGGCGATTCCACCTACACATGGCGATGGACCAGCCGGAGCAGGGCAGACCTATCCGGGCAGCGACTTACAGTGTACGGCCCCAATGGGATCATGTTCAAAGACCTGCCGGTCCCCTTCCTGGGACACCATCAGCTGGACAACGCCTGCGTGGCGGTGGCGATCCTGTGTGAGCTGCGCGATCAGGGCGCCAATGTGCCTGAAACCGCCCTGTACGAGGGCATGCGACAGGCGCGCTGGCCGGGCAGGCTAGAGGTCCTGGCGCGAGAGCCCTGGATCGTCGTGGATAGCGCGCATAACGTGGACTCGGCGCAGAAGCTTCGCCTCGCGCTCCAGGAATGGTTCTGCTATCAACGGCTGGGGCTGCTGTTCGGCGCCTCTCGCGATAAGGATATCCGAGGGATGCTGGAGGTGTTCCTGCCCATCGCGGACCACAACGTGGTCTCCGCCTCCCTGCATCCCAGAGCCGCCGACCCGCTCGACCTCGCCGCGTTGGCTCGCAGCATTCGCCCCGGCGTGGATCTCACCGTGACATATCGAATGGAAGACGCCCTGGACGAGATGCTCGCCTGGGCCCGACCGGATGATCTGATCCTCGTGACCGGCTCCATCTTCGTGGTGGCGGCAGCGCGCGCCGTTCTGGCCGAGCGCAATCTGGCTCGTCTGCCGCCCGATGACTGGGTGTATGAGGCGGATCCGCCTCCCCAACCGGTACACCGGCAGGCGCGGGACCGCTAACGGATGGGAAAAAGATCTCGGGAGGCGATGCAAACTACTCAAATCGACATGCGTGTGGTATCATCGACAGAGTCGTTTGCATCTGGAGGAATAGCCGGACATGAGATTCGATATGCCGTTAGACTTCTCGGGTGAGATGTCCTTTTTCGGCCCACTGGTGGGTCCGTTAGAAGACGACTTCGTAGAAGGGGATGAAGAGAGAGAGGAAAAAGAATACGTCGTCGTGCCCTTGCGCAACACCATCGTCTTCCCGCGCATGATGGCCCCGCTGCTCATCGGCCGCAATCGGTCCGTGCGAGCGGTGGAGGCGGCCTCGGCCTCCGGGATGCCCATCCTGGTGGTCGCGCAGCGCGATGCGAACGAGGAGAACCCGGAGCCCGACGACCTGTACCCGATGGGCACCGAGATCCTGGTCGTGCGGACCCTGCGCATGCCCGATGGGAGCACCAGCATCCTCTGCCAGGGGCGCCAGCGCGTTCAGATCAGCGAGTTCACGCAGGAGGAGCCCTTCCTGCAGGCACGCGGCAGGCCCGTGTGGGAGGAGGAGCACGAGGGACTTCCCACCGAGGCGCTGATGCGGGCCGTGCTCGCTCTGTTCGAGAAGTGCGTGCAGCTCAACCCCAGCCTCCCGGAGGAGGCCTACATCGCCGCTATGAACGTGGACGAGCCGGGCTGGCTGGCCGACCTGATCGCCTCCGTGCTGGACATGGACGTGGAGGAGAAGCAGGAACTCCTGGAGACCATCGACACCACCGCCCGCCTGCAACGGCTGAGCATCCTGCTGGGACGAGAGCTGGATGTGCTGGAGCTGGAGAATCGGATCCACCAGCAGGTCCAGGAGGAGATGGATCGCTCCCAAAGGGAGTACTTCCTGCGGGAGCAGATGCGGGTGATCCAGAGCGAGCTGGGCGAGACGGATGAGCAGACTCGCGAGATCAACGAGCTGCGCGAGCGGCTGGAGGAGGCCGGGTTACCGGAGGAGGCCTTCAAGAAGGCGGAGAAGGAGCTGGACCGCCTGGCAGCCATGCCCCCCTTCGCCCCGGAGGTCGCCATCATCCGGACCTATCTGGACTGGCTGATCGAGCTGCCGTGGAAAGAGATCACCGAGGACAACATGGATATCGCGCACGCGGCCAAGGTCCTCGATGAGCACCACTACGGGCTGCCGAAGGCCAAGGAGCGCATCCTGGAGTACATCGCCGTGCGGAAGCTGGCGCCGGACAAGATGCGCCAGCCGATCCTGTGCTTCGTGGGCCCCCCCGGCACCGGGAAGACCTCGATGGGACAATCCATCGCCAAGGCGCTGGGACGCAAGTTCGTGCGCATGTCCCTGGGAGGGGTACGGGACGAGGCGGAGATCCGGGGCCATCGGCGCACGTACATCGGAGCGATGCCCGGCCGCATCATCCAGACGATGCGCACCGCCGGCACCCTGAACCCGCTCTTCATGCTGGACGAGATCGACAAGATCGGGTTGGACTTCCGAGGCGATCCAGCGGCCGCGCTGCTCGAGGTCCTGGACCCCGAGCAGAACCACGCCTTCATGGACCATTACCTGGACGTGCCCTACGACCTGTCCAAGGTGATGTTCATCACCACGGCCAACGTGCTGGACACGGTCCCACCGGCGCTGCGGGACCGCATGGAGGTGATCCACTTCCCCGGATACATCGAGGAGGAGAAGCTGGCCATCGCCCGGCAGTTCCTGGTGCCGCGCCAGCTCGAGGAGAACGGCCTGGTCGAGCACAGGTTGAGCTTCTCCGACCGGACGCTGCGGACGATCATCCGGGAGCACACCTACGAGGCCGGGGTGCGAAATCTGGAGCGCTGCATCGCCCAGATCTGCCGCAAGGTCGCCCGGAGGGTGGCCGAGGGGAAGCGAGCGCCCCACCATATCACCCCCGCCTCGCTGAGCAAGTATCTGGGGCCTCCGGAGCACATGTTCGGCCGGATCGAGGAGCGAGACGAAGTCGGCGTGGCAACCGGGCTGGCCGTCACCGAGGCGGGCGGCGACCTGCTGTCCATCGAGGTGACCCTGATGGAGGGCAAGGGGAACCTGTTGCTGACCGGACAGCTGGGGGACGTGATGCAGGAGTCGGCCCAGGCGGCCCTTTCCTACGCCCGCTCCCACGCGAAGGAGCTGGGGTTCGGCGACCTCGACTTCGACAAGATCGACATCCATATCCACGTGCCGGAGGGGGCCACGCCCAAGGACGGCCCCAGCGCGGGGATCACCATCGCCACAGCGCTGATCTCCGCCCTGAGCAAGCAGCCCGTTCGCCATGAGGTGGGGATGACCGGGGAGATCACTCTGCGCGGGCGGGTCCTCCCCGTCGGCGGCCTGAAGGAGAAGATCCTGGCCGCCCATCGGGCGGGCCTCACGATCGTGGTGATCCCCAAGAAGAACGAGAAGGACCTGATCGAGATCCCCAAACGCGTGAAGCGTGACCTGAAGCTGGTGCTGGTGGAGCACATGGACGAGGTGTTGCCGGTCGCCCTGGTGAAGATGAAGGAGAAGGTCAAAACGGTGCGGGCGGAACGGAGACCCCGGCCATCCGCGGCGGCCCCGGCCGTAGCCGCACCGGAAGGCTAAACGCTCGTAAGGGCGGGCCGGTTCCTGACCTGGCTCGCCCTTGTCATTCTCGTCGGGAGCCACCGCTCCTCCGCCCATCGCGGAGACGTTCCGATCAGCACCCGTAAGAGAGCGGCGATGGTGAACCAGAGGCACAGAGACAATGACCCACCGCGCGTGGAGACTCCTACTGGCGACGCTCCTCCTGCTGGCGGCCGCAGGCTGCAACATACGGCCCAGGGAGAAACCCGCGCTCCCCATCCCTTTGGAAACCGTGCTACCTCCGAGCTGGAAGCCGGTCGGGGAACTGACCGAGATCAACATCGACGAAGACAAGGCGTCGGAATGGCTCCTGCGATATCGATATGACGGTGGGCTGATCGGCGCCGTGATCTACGATACGCAGAGCAAGGCGGATCCCTACCGGGTCGCCGAGAAGCTGCCACATCAGCCGGCGTTTCTGATCGCCTATCCCCTGCTGCCCAATACCGAGGACGATTACGGCCTGGGCTACATCGGCAACGACAAAGCCGAGTATAAAACGGAGGACACGAACGCGAACGGCCGTCCCGACGTGCTCCTGCTCCTGGGGTATTGGCGGGGCGTGCCCACCCGACTGACCATGGCCTGGTGGATCGATGCGAAAGAGGGATACGGGGTGGCTCATGTGGTCAGCGACGAACCCCTCCAGTTCGATGAGCCGGGCTATTGGAAGGAGCGGGCCAGACGGCTGAAGAAGGTGATCACCAGACGCCGCATGAACGATCGCAGCAACCTGTGCGAGCGACATGAGTACCGGGTGAACTGGAAGGATCACCGATTCGTCCTCGCCCGCTCGGAGATCACGTTCTGCCAGGGCCGACCTCAGGACCCGGTCTATCCGGAGGGCACGGTCCTCAGCTTCCTGCTACAGCTGGAGAAGGCCGTCCCCCCCCAGCAGCAGGGTAGCGTCTTCGATCGAATGATGACGCAAGACGGGATCAAGGCGTGGGAAAAGCTCTTCGGCGATGACGCCTTCGCGAAGCGAAAGCAGCTACACGTGCTGCGGATCGAATACGACGGACCGTTAGGCGACCAGGTAGAGGTGCGCACCATCCACCGGGATCGCAAGGGACAGCACCGGCTGGTCTGGCAGCTGAAGCGACAACGCCCCCGCGAGATCACGGGAACGGTCACCTGGCGGATTACCGACGTCCGGCGCGATGAGGAGGTGAAGCGGCGATGATCGAGAGGGAACATATCACTCGCGCACAGCCGACAGCCGACGAGATACGCCGCTGGCTGTCGCAAGGACCCGGGGAGACGCTGGCCTTCGCGCCCAATGCCAGATCACCACGAAAGCTGGCCGAAACCCTGGTGGCCATGGCCAACGCCCACGGCGGCGTGCTACTCATCGGGGCGAGCGCTCGCGGCGCCCTCACGGGGCTGCGCAACCCCGAGGAGGCCCAGGAACGGGCGCTGGCCGCCGCGCTCATGGCCGATCCGCCGCTGATCCTGCCCATGCCCGATATCGTGACCGTGGACGGGAAAACCGTGTGCGCGGTGACGGTGCCCCCCGGCCTTCCACATGTCTACAGCCTGAAGGGCCAGTTCCTGACGCGCACCGGCGCCCACAACCGGCCGCTGACCTCCTCCGAGCTGCGCCACCTGCTTCTCGACCGCGGCGAGGCGGGCTTCGAGGCACGCCCCGTCCCCAACGCCACCATGGACGACCTGGACCTGGACTTCGTCGCCGAATACGTCCAGCAACTGGAGGGATTCACCCGCGAGGACATCCCCAAGGCCCTGCTGGCACGCGGCTGCCTGCTACGCCGGGAGGATGGGCAGCTCGTGCCCACGTATGCCGGGATCCTCCTCTTCGGCCGCCAGCCGGAGCGCTTCGTACCCGCGGCGGAGATCATCGCCGTTCGCTACGCGGGGCCTGAGATGGGCGACGAGTTCGTGCGGGAGGATATCCGCGGCCCCTTGAGCGAGCAGATCCGCCGGGCGGAGGCGTTCGTGGCCGCCAACATGCGGCGGGGGATGCGCATCGCCGGGCTGGAGCGAGAGGAGCGCACGGAATATCCACTGCCCGTCGTGCGAGAGGCCATCGTCAACGCCGTGGCCCATCGAGACTACGCCATCCGGGGGGATAGCATTCGCGTCCTCATGTTCAGCGACCGGCTGGAGGTCTACTCGCCCGGCCGGCTGCCCGGCCACGTGACGCTGGAGAATCTGATCGACGAGCGCTTCTCCCGCAACGAGGCCATCGTCCAGGTGCTATCCGATATGGGCTTCATCGAGCGCCTGGGCTACGGGATCGACCGCATGATCCGCACCATGGAGCGCGAAGGGTTGCCACCGCCCCGGTTCGAGGAGACCGCGGCGGGCTTCAAGGTCACGCTGATCGGGCATGGGACGCAGCTGGTCAGCCGGACGCCGGAGGCCCAACGATGGGGGAACGTGCTGCTGAACCCACGTCAGGAGAAGGCGCTGGCCTACCTGAAGGAGCACGGCCGCATCACGAACTCCGAGATGCGGGCCCTCTGCCCCGGCGTGTCCGACGAGACCATCCGCCGGGATCTGGTGGATCTGGTGAACAAGGGCCTGCTCCTCAAGATCGGCGAGACCCGCGCCACCTACTACATTCTCCGATAAAGGGCTCGGACGGGCTCTCCACCCTCGTCCTAATCCGAGAAGAGGGAAACCAGCCGAAACCGCTCGACGTCCACCAGGCCGCGATCGGTGAGCTTGAGGCTGGGGATGACCTCCAGGCCCAGGAAGGACATGGTCATGAACGGGTCGCGCATCGTCACACCAAGCCGATGCGCGGCGTGAAGCAGCCGGTCCAGCCCCTCCCGTACCTCCAAGACAGGGCGATCGGACATCAGGCCTGCGATGGGAAGCGGCAGCCGGGCGAGAACCCGCCGGCCGTGAGCGACGGCCATCCCGCCGCGCATATCGCCCACCGCGCGGGCGGCCGTGAGCATCGACTCGTCGTCCGCGCCCAGCACCATGAGATTGTGATGATCGTGCGCCACCGATGAGGCCAGGGCGCCCTCGCGCAGCCCAAAGCCGCGGACGAACCCCTTCCCCACGTTTCCACTGGCCTGATGGCGTTCGATGACGGCCAGCTTCAACAGGTCCCGCGCGGGATCCGCCACTACCTGGCCATCCCGGACCGTGGCGGGCTCGACGAGATGCTCCGTGATGAGCTGATCGGCCCGGGCGCCGATGACGCGTATCCGGCGGCCCTGAGCCGGGATCCGCAGATCCACCCGCTCCCAGGCGATGTTCATGGAGGATCGCACGGTGGGCTGGCGCGGATGTTCCGGCCACGGCACCGGCCGACCCTGGACCGCCGCGAGCCGACCGCCCCGGTAGACCATCTCCACATGGAGGTCATGGAAGGAATCGAAGATGACCAGGTCCGCCCGACGGCCGGGGGCCACCGCCCCGCGGTCGTGAAGGTGAAAGTACTCGGCCGGGTTCAGCGTGGCCATCCGGATGGCGGTGATCGGTTCCACCCCTCCCCGGATCGCACGCCGAATCATGCCGTCGATGTGCCCCCGCTCCAGCAGGTCGGCCGGGTGTCGATCGTCGGTGCAGAAGCAACAACGACGGCTGTTGGCCGGCGTGATCATCGGCAGCAGATCCTCCAGGTTGCGAGCGATGCTCCCCTCCCGAAGGAAGATGTAAAGGCCGCGGGCCAGCTTGGCCCTCGCCTCCGCCACCGTAGTGCACTCATGATCCGAGCCGATCCCGGCCAGGACATAGGCGTTCAGCGCGTGCCCCGCCAGGCCGGGCGCATGGCCGTCGATGACGTGCCCACGGAACGTGGTCAGCTTGTCCACGAGCGATCGATCGCCCTGCATGACGCCCGCGTAGTTCATGACCTCTCCCAGGCCCAGTATCCACGGATCCGAGAGCAACGGGGCCAGATCATAGGATTCCAGGCTGGCCCCGGCCGTCTCCATGGCTGTCGCCGGGACGCAGGAAGGCGCCATGACGTAGACGCTGAGCGGGCCGTACTTGGCCGACTCCAGCACATAGCGGATGCCGTCCAATCCCAGGACGTTCGCGATCTCATGGGGATCGACGATGACGGTCGTGGTGCCGTGGGGGACCACCGCGCGGGCGAACTCGCGGACGGTCACCATGGAGCTCTCGATATGCACATGGCTATCGATAAAGCCGGGGGAAACGTACGCGCCCTGCAGGTCCTCCTCCGCCCGGGCCTCGTAACCATCGCCCACGCCGACCACCCAGGAGCGGAGGATGGCGACATCGATCTGTTCGATCTCGCCGGAGAAGACGTTGACCACGCGGGCGTTTCGCAGCAGCAGATCCACGGGGATCTCCCCACGCGCGGCCTGAAGCATATCCGGAAGGTCCATTCAGTGCCTCCTTGCACATGAGCCACGACGCCGTTACGCGATTATAGCATTGGTGGGTGACCGACTGCATGACCACTATCATACCCCTTCGTCGCGGCATCGATCCCCGGAGGGTAGTGTATCTTTTTCGGTGGAAATACAGCAGGGAGCTTTGAGGGGCTGCACCCCTCAAAAGAAACCTCCCGGTTTCCGCCCCCTCACCTGCCTCGCCCGGCCTTCCCCACCCGAATCAGGCCGGGAAAGGACAGGTGCAAAGCGGAAAAAGAGGATGTTTTGGCGGAGGGAGGTCCCTCCGCACCTCCCCTGTGGGCTTGCGATGGACCTCGCGGAATTTCCACCATTTTGGATACACTACCCCCCGGAGCGACACAGCATGGCGAGGCCGCCGTCTGCCATCGAGAAGGCGTGAGCCCCGATCGTCCTTCGCATAACTGAGATTGACAAAGACAAATGGCTGTAGTATAGTCGCCCTGGATGGATGGCTCACGCAAGCTGCGGCCCTGTCGCTGCCCCAAGCCGCGCTTCCATATGAAGTTCAACAACGTAAAGAGGCAACACCCCGCCTCGACCCACGTGAGCGTAACTCGTCCATCGCCGTTCTATCCGTTCACTTTCAGCCAAGCGGAGGAGAAGGGATCATGAAGCGGAACAAGGTTCTCTGGAGTGTGACCTGGCTCCTGCTCCTGGCGATGGTCATAAGCGGCTGCGCCCGCGGTGCCACGCCCGAGCCAACGCCAGCACCACAGCCGGCCGAGGAGGCCGCTCCCACGCCGACGCCGCAACCCCAGCCGGCGGCGGAAGAGGCGGAGAAGCTGAAGATCGCGTTCGTGTATGTGGCCCCCATCGGCGACCTGGGCTGGACCTGGGCGCATGACCAGGGGCGCAAGTACGTGGAACAGGTGCTCGGCGATCGGGTCGAGACGGCATACATCGAGAACGTGCCGGAGGGTCCGGACGCCGAACGCGTGATCCGAGACTTCGCCCAGAAGGGATATAAGCTGATCTTCACCACCTCCTTCGGCTACATGGATCCCACCATCGCGGTGGCCCAGGAGTTCCCGGACACCTGGTTCGTCCACATCTCCGGGTACAAGACGGCTCCCAACGTGAGCACCGTCTTCGGCCGCATGTACCAGGCCCGTTACCTGTCCGGCCTGGTGGCGGGCAAGATGACCAAGTCCAACATCATCGGATACGTGGCGGCCCATCCCATCCCGGAGGTCATCCGCGGCATCAACGCCTTCGCGCTGGGCGTCCGCGAGGTGAACCCCGACGCCGAGGTGCGCGTGGTATGGACGAACACCTGGTTCGGGCCGCCGCAGGAGAAGGAGGCCGCCGAGGCGCTGCTGGATCAGGGCGCGGATATCATCGCCCAGCATCAGGACACCACGGAGCCGCAGAAGGCCGCGGCCGAACGAGGTGCCCTGAGCATCGGCTATGACTCCGACATGCGCGCCTTCGTGGGCGACACCGTGCTCACCAGCCCGATCTGGAATTGGGGCATCAAGTACGCGCAGATCGCCCAGGCGGTGCTGGACGGCACCTATCAGTCCGAATCGTATTGGGGGCCGATGTCCGACGGCATCGTGGATCTGGCGCCGCTCAGCCCGCTGGTCCCGGACGATGTGAAGGCGCTGGTGGAGCAGAAGAAGCAGGAGATCATCGCCGCCGGCTATGACGACGCCATCTTCTGCGGTCCGCTCAAGGGTGCCAACGGCGTCGAGTTCCTGCCCGCGGGCCAATGCATGACCGATGAGCAGATGCTCGGCATGAACTGGTTCGTCGAGGGCGTCGTCGGCGAGGCCCCGGCCGAGGCGGCTCCCATCGAGGGGAAGCCGGCGCCACAGCCCGCGGCCGCCCCCGCCGAGGAGAAGCCCAAGGTCGCCTTCGTGTACGTCGGCCCTGTGGGCGACCTGGGTTGGACCTACGCCCACGATCTAGGGCGCCAGTACATCGAGAAGGAGTTGGGCGTCGAGACCGCCTACAGCGAGCTGGTGCCCGAGGGCCCGGACGCGACCCGGGTCATCCGGGACTACGCGGAGAAGGGGTACAAGATCATCTTCGCCACCTCCTTCGGCTACATGGACTCCGTGTTGGAGGTGGCAGCCGAGTATCCGGATACCATCTTCGAGCACGCCACCGGCTATAAAATGGCGGACAACGTCGGCATCTACGACGGCCGCGGCTACCAGGGGTGGTACCTGGCCGGCATCGTGGCCGGGAAGATGACCAAGACCAACGTCCTGGGCTACATCGCGCCGTACCCCATCCCCGAGGTGGTCCGCAACATGAACGCGTTCACCCTGGGCGCACGATCGGTGAACCCGGATGTGAAAGTACACCCGGTGTGGATCTTCACCTGGGTGGATCCGCCCAAGGAGCGGGAGGCAGCGCAGGCGCTCCTGGACCTGGGAGCGGACGTCATCGCCCGGGAGTCCGATTCCACGGAGCCGGATAAGGTCGCCCAGGAGAACGGCGTCTACGCCATCGGCTACAACGCCTACGTGCCGGACGTGGCGCCCGACGCGCTACTGACCGCACCCATCTGGAATTGGGGCGTCATCTATAAGAAGGTCGTCGAGGACGTGATGGCTGGCACGTGGAAGCCCGAGGACATCTGGTGGGGCATGAAGGAGGGCGTGCTCGAGCTGGCGCCCTACGGCAAGATGGTGCCGGACGACGTGAAGGAGCTGGTCGAGGCCAAGAAGGCCGAGATCGTCGCCGGTGAGTTCGATGTCTTCGTCGGCCCCATCAAGGACAATCAGGGCGAGGAGCGAGTCCCCGCCGGACACGTCATGACGGACGACGAGAAGCGAGCTTTCAACTGGCTGGTCGAGGGCGTGGTGGGGGAGATCCCCAAGTAAGATCGGTTCTCTCATGATCTCGAAGCTGAGTCAGGCAGATCACCACAGGCGATCTGCCTGACTCATGTTTGCCAGGCACCGTCGCAGCGGTCGATCGTGAAAGAGGAGAGTCCACGACGTGAGCTCAAACCATCCGGATGCCGCGCCGGCCGTACGCATGGTCGGCATCGTCAAGCGATTCCCAGGCGTGGTCGCCAACGCGGGCATTGACCTGGAGGTGTATGCCGGGGAGATCCACGCGCTGCTGGGGGAAAACGGGGCGGGCAAATCGACGCTGATGAACATCCTGGCCGGCCTCTACCGCCCGGACGAGGGCGAGATCTACATCTACGGCCGGCGAGTCGATATCCGCTCCCCGCGCGACGCGATCAACCTGGGCATCGGTATGGTCCACCAACACTTCATGCTGGTGGAGACCCTGACGGTGGCGGAGAACGTCATCCTGGGGCTGAAGGAGCCCCGCCTGATCCTGGACATGCGCCCGGTCGAGCAGGAGATCGAGGAGCTATCCCGCCACTATGGGCTCCGGGTGGACCCCACCGCGTACATCTGGCAGCTCTCCGTGGGCGAACAGCAGCGTGTGGAGATCCTGAAGGCGCTCTACCGAGGGGCGAACATCCTGATCATGGACGAGCCCACGGCGGTGCTGACGCCCCAGGAGGCGAACGACCTGGGGCGGACGCTACGACGCATGGCCGATGAGGGCAAGGCGGTCATCTTCATCACCCACAAACTGGACGAGGTCGCCGAGTTCTCCGACCGGGTGACGGTGTTACGGCAGGGCAAAGTGGTGGCGACGTTGCCCACCGCCGAGACCACCAAGAGCGAGCTCGCCCGGCTGATGGTGGGCCGGGATGTGCTGTTCCAACTGGAGAAGGAGCCGATTCAGCCGGGCCCCGTCGTGCTGGAGCTTCAGGACGTGCACGCCACCAACGATAAGGGCCTGCCCGCGCTGCGAGGGATCTCCCTGCAGATCCGAGAGGGCGAGATCCTGGGGGTCGCCGGCGTGGCGGGCAACGGGCAGCGCGAGTTGGCGGAGGTGGTGACCGGGCTGCGGCCCGTCACCCGAGGGCGGATCCTCATGCGAGGACAGGACGTCACGAACTGCTCGCCGCGGGAGGCGATCCAGGCCGGGATCAGCCATGTGCCCGGCGACCGCCTGGGGATGGGCCTGGTGCCCAACCTGCCGGTCAGCGACAACATTATCCTCAAAGGCTATCGGAAGCCTCCTCTGGCGCAAGGCCCCTTCTTAAGGAAGCGAGCGATCGTGCGCTTCGCCCAGGATTTGATCCAGCGCTTCCGGATCGACACGCCCAGCCATGCGACGCCGGTGCGCCTGCTGTCGGGGGTCAACCTGCAACGCTGCATCCTGGCGAGGGAGATCACCGCCGGGCGGGGCCTGCTGGTGGCCGTGCACCCGACGCGCGGGCTGGACGTCGGCGCGACGGAGGCGGTGCGCCGCATGCTGCTGGAACAGCGAGCGCAGGGGGCCGCCATCCTGCTGATCTCCGAGGATCTGGAGGAGCTCCTGGAGCTGAGCGACCGCATCATCGTGTTGTACGAGGGGGAGATCATGGGGATGGTCCCCGCGAAGGACGCGAACATCGAGGCCCTCGGCCTGATGATGGCGGGCACACGCCTGTCCGCGGTGGAGGAAAGATAGGATGTTGGGCTTCTCACTGCGCCTGGAACGACGGCTAACCCCCTCCCGCACCGTGAGCATGCTGGTGCCCGTCATCTCCCTGGTGCTGGCGCTGCTCGTCGCCGGGATACTGCTCATCCTGGTGGGCGCCTCCCCCTGGGAGACGTACAAGGCGATGGCCATCGGAGCGTTCGGGGGGAAATACAACATCTCCGAGACATTGGTCAAGGCCATCCCCCTGATGCTGACCGGGCTGGCCGTCAGCATCGCCTTCCGGATGCAGTTCTGGAATATCGGCGCCGAGGGGCAATTGGTGATGGGCGGCTTCGCGGCGGCGGGTGTGGCGCTCTTCTTCCCGGAGCGCTTCCCCTGGCTGCCCGACTGGTCGCTGCTGCCGCTGATGTTCCTGGCCGCGTTCGCGGTCGGCGCCCTATGGGGGCTGGGGCCCGCGCTGCTGCGAGCGTGGCTGGGCGTCAACGAGATCATCACGACCCTGATGCTGAACTACGTGGCGATCCTGTGGGTGGAGTACTTGTTCGTCGGCCCCTGGAAGGATCCGCAGGGGTTCGGGTTCCCGGGCACCGCCCAATTCCCCAAAGCGGCGTGGCTCCCCCGGATCACGGGACGGGTCCACCTGGGGTTGATCATCGCCATCGTGGCAGCCGTCGTGCTATGGCTGGCGCTCGGCCGCACCAAGTGGGGATATGAGATCCGGGTCATCGGCGAAAATCCACGGGCGGCGCGCTACGCGGGGATCAGCCTGGTGCGCAACATCGTGCTGGTGATGATCGTCAGCGGAGGGCTGGCCGGGCTCGCCGGCTTCGGCGAGGTGGCCGGGATCTCACACCGTCTGCAAAAAGGGCTCAGCGTAGGCTACGGATATACGGCGATCATCGTCGCGTGGCTGGCCAAGCTGAATCCATGGGGTGTGCTGCTGGTAGCCGTATTGTTGGCCGGCCTGCTGGTCGGGGGCGACCAGCTCCAGATCACGATGGGGCTGCCGGCCTCCGTCGCCCTCGTCCTGCAGGGGCTGATCCTCTTCTTCGTACTAGGAGGGGACATCTTCACGCAGTACCGGCTGCGCATCCTTCGAGCGCAGAGGGCACAGGCATCACAGGCCATAGAGGAAGCAGGAGTGTGAGGAAGAGTCGATGAGCTTGGCACTGCTGACATCCATTCTGGCTGTCACGATCCGGGCGGGCACGTCCCTGCTGTACGCCACGCTGGGGGAGATCCTGACCGAGCGATCGGGGATCCTGAACCTGGGCCTGGAGGGGATCATGCTGACGGGCGCGGTGACCGCCTTCGCGGCCGCCTACCACACCGGGAGCCTGCTGGCCGGCGTGGCCACCGCGATGGTGGTAGGCGGGCTCCTGGCGTTGATCCACGCCTTCCTCACCATCACGCTGCGGGCGGACCAGGTCGTATCCGGGCTCTCGCTGACGATCTTCGGCACGGGGCTCTCCAGCTTCCTGGGACAGCGGCTGGGGCCGGAGGGCAAGCCGTTGGTGGGGCTGATCGGCCCCCAGTTCAAGCGCCTCCCCATCCCCGGGGCATCCGACATCCCGTTCCTGGGGCAGGCGCTCTTCCATCAGGACCTGCTGGTGTACATCATGTACCTGCTCGTGCCGCTGACCTGGTACTTCCTGTATAAGACGCGGCCCGGGCTACACCTGCGCGCGGTGGGGGAGAACCCCCACACGGCCGATGCCATGGGCGTCGATGTCGTGGGCGTGCGCTACTTTTACACGATCTTCGGCGGGATGCTGGTGGGATTGGGCGGCGCGCACCTGAGCCTCGCCTACACGCCCGGGTGGACGGAGAACCTGACCGGCGGGCGCGGCTGGATCGCCATCGCGCTGGTCATCTTCGCCATGTGGGATCCGCTGCGGGCCGTGATCGGCGCGGTGCTGTTCGGCGGGATCAACGCGGTGCAATTCCGGATGCAGGCCGCGGGCACGACTATCCCGGCCGCCTTTCTGAACATGATGCCCTATCTGTTCACCATCGCCGTGCTGGTGGTCATCACCTGGTGGGAGACCTTCCGCAAGCGGGTGGGCGCCCCGGCCGCGCTGGGGCTCCCCTACATGCGAGAGGAACGTCGATAGGAGGGAGATAAACGGACACACGCTTCTCAAGACGCTTCCATTCCGGCCGGGCGAGGCAGGCCAACGCGCCAGCCCGCTCGGCAACGTAAACGTAGATGAGTGACCGGGAGCCACATCGCTGGCTCCCCAGAAATCCCTCGAGGATGAAACGAGCCCCGAGGGGAGGTGACGGAGATCTCGTCCGCCCCTGCGGGGGCTTGCCTGCGTATCTCTTCCGACAACCCGATCTGGGGTCCAGGGCATCGACGCCGGCAAGGGTCGCCGGCAGCCGGCCCCACGATCCGTGAGCGTGGCGCTCAACCTCTACGCTGGTCAGCTCCTAAATCGCTTTCTCGTTTCCTCTCTCCTTTCGACGATCAGGACAGTTCGGTACCATGGCCTCCCCGCCGAGATACAACGGCGGAGGCGACCTATCGTGCCCGCGATGGGCGACGCGGTTCGCTCGCGAGGGCACCCGATGGCCGTGAACTCAGGATCGAGCGGCTCACGCCGGCAGGCTCTCACCGAGCCGTGCAGAGCAGTCCTTTCACGATGGAGAGGGCGTTCGTATGGTGAAGTTCCGGGGGATAAGCGAAGGAAGGAGGTGATGTCGCGTGAGAAAGGGTGGAGCAGAACACAACAGCCTGCCGGCGGTCATCCTGGCCGCAGGCCAGGGCAGCCGACTTCGAAAGAACCACCGCGGGGTACCGAAGCCGCTCATCAAGATCCTGGGTCTAAGCCTGCTGGAACGGACCATCCTCGCCTGTCGCGCGGCCGGGGCCACGGAGTTCTACGTGGTCGTCGGCTATGAGAAGGAGAAAGTCGCCGCGCACGCGAAAACGATCGGACGGCGCTACCGCATTCCCATCCACATCGTGGAGAACCCGGATTGGGAGGAGGGGAACGGCGTCTCGGCGCTCGCGGCCGCGGCGCACCTGAACGGACACGAGGTGTTCCTCCTGACCATGTGCGATCATCTCTTCGATCCGGATATCCCCGAACTTCTCCTTCACGCAGGCGCCCATACGGACACATGCCTGCTCGCCGTCGACCGCCGGATCGACCGCGTGTTCGACCTGGATGATGCGACGAAGGTCCAGATCGACGGCCGGGAGATCACGGCTATCGGCAAAGACCTTCCCTCGTACAACGGGATCGACACGGGCATCTTCCTCTGCCGGCCGTCGATCTTCGATGCCCTGTCCAGGGCCCGAGAACACGGGGACGGCTCCCTGTCCGATGGCGTACGGGAGCTGATCTCGAGGGGCGGGATCCAGGCCATCGAGATCGGGGAGCGCTTCTGGATCGATGTGGACACGCCGGAGAGCCTGGCCTATGCCAGACGGCTCCTCCTGGCGCGCCTGGCCAAACCTCGCGGCGATGGGATCATCTCCCGCCGCATCAACCGCCCGATCTCCAGGCGGATCTCCAGCCTCCTGGCCCTCACGCCGCTGACGCCCAACGCGATCAGCGTCTTGAGCTTCCTGCTCTGCCTCCTCGGGGCATGGCTGTTCGCCTCGGGGGACTACCTGAGGACGGGAGCGGCCGGGCTGCTGGTGCAGCTGGCCTCCATCGTGGACGGCTGCGACGGCGAGATCGCCCGGTTGAAATTCCAGGCCACCCGCTTCGGCGCCTGGTTCGACACCATCCTGGACCGCTACGCCGATGCGGTCATCGTGGGCGGGATCACCTATGGGTACTGGCGTACCCACCCGGATGTCCTGGCGTGGCCGGCCGGGCTCCTGGCCATCGTCGGGTTCATCCTGTACAGCTACACGAAGAAAGAGTTCCAGGTGCGCTACGGGCACGAGCTGAACGAATACCGGCTCTATCAGAGGATCCCAGCCTCCAGGGACGTCCGGCTCTTCCTGATCTTCCTCGGGGCCCTGGTGGGGCAACCGTTCGCGGCCATGGTGCTGGCCGGCCTGCTCGCGCACGCGGCGGTCTGGTTGGGCTTCGCGGACGTCTACCGCAGGACGAGGGAGACGGCGGCGGGCAGTCCACGGTGAGGGAGATGGCGCACTATGGGAATTGCAAAGGCCACCGGGCGATCTCACACCCGGTGGCCCCGTCACGTATCCGCCAGCGGCAGCCCCCACGCCGCCATCTCCCATCAGCCCCCGGCCGGGCGTCGGCCGATCAGCTTATCGTAAAGATCCTGCTGGCGCTCGATGGCCCGCTGATAGCGCTCGTGCCGATCCGGGCGCGGGCGGAACGTATCGCCCAGCGCGGGCTCCAGGTCGCTGGCATCCTGTACAACGCCCAACGCCTCCAGGGCCAGAAGTGCGGCCCCGCGGCTGGTCGCCTCGGACTCCGCGGAGGCGATCACGGGGCGCCCCAACACGTCGCTCAGGATCTGCGTCCACGCAGGGGAGCTCAACATGGCCCCGCCGGAGACGATGACCTCCTCGGCCCCCTCGATGGCCTGATTCAACAGCCGATAGATCAGGGCGAAGCGATACGCGACCGCCTCCAGCCCGGCTTGCAGCAGATCGATGGGACGCGTGTGCCAGCCGATGCCGGTGAAGGCCGCTCGGGCGTGTCCCGCCCAGCCGGGCGCCCGCTCCCCCGCCAGGAAGGGCAGCACGGTCAGCCCATGCGCGTCGGCCTCCGCCTCGGCCAGCTGACGCTCAATCTCCTCCGCCGACCCCAGCTGGAGCGTCTGGCGTAGCCACTGGAAGACGTTGCCGGTGTTGCTCAGCGCGCCCCCCAGCAGGCTGCGCTTGCGGTCCACCCGATAACACCACAGGCCGCTCGGCACCTGATCCGGCGTACCGGGAAGCACCACACGCATCGCCCCGCTGGTGCCCGCGTTGACCGCGATGCGGCGAGGCGTGGTGCATCCGCTCCCCAGGTTGCTGCCCGCCCCGTCGCCCACGGCCAGGAACCAGGGGATCTCCGCCAACGCCGGCCAGCGTCGGGCGAACTCCGACCGCAGGCCCCGCAGAGCGGTGTCCGCATCCCCCAGCGGGGATAGCTGCGACTCGTCAATGGGGAGCAGGGACAACCACTCACGGTCCCAGGTCAACCGTCGCCGGTCGAGCAGCCCTGTCCACGAGGCGACGGAGTAGCTGCATATGGCCTGACCGAACATGCGCAGGTGGAGATACTCGCTGATGGACATCCACCGCTGCGCCCGCTTCAGCAGATCAGGTTGGGTGCGCTGGAGCCACAGGAAGCGGGGCGGAAGATAGCTGGGGTGGATCATGCAGCCCGTCCGATCGTGCACGGCGGCCTCGTCGAGCCGGGAGCGAAGCTCAGCGGCATCCGGCGCCGAGCGGGTATCCGCCCAGATATACACGGGGGTCACCGCCCGGCCATCGGCCACGCCGACCATAGACGAGGCCAGGCTACACGCGCCCACCCCGGCGATCTCACGCGATCGCCCCCCCGCCTGGGAGAGCGCCTGATCCACGCACCCGGCAACGGCCTCCAGGACGACCTCCGGATCCAGCTCGGCGCCCCCATCAGGCGTGGTGTGGACGGTATAGGAGGCACGAGCCTCCACACCCGAGACCTGTCGCGCCCGGGCGTCGAACAACAGCACGCGAGTGGATGATGTGCCGATATCGAGGGTAAGCACCAAGGGCGTCTCCGCCTCTTGCATGGACACGGGTGACATCCTCTTCTCCTCCCCAAGTAAAGTACCCAGAGTATACCCGAAGGATATCCCCAGTGGCAACGTCGGCTTGGCACCCTCCCTCGGGCGTGCTAGAATGGCCCCCACCTATCCACCCTCACACGCAAAGGGAGCGATATGATCCAAGCCATCCTCTTCGATCTGGATAATACCCTCCTCGACAATCCCATGGAGCGCTTTCTGCCGCCCTATTTCCGGCTGCTCGGACAAGAATTGGGACACCTGCTCCCGCCCGAGCGCCTGATCCCCGAGCTAATGCGATGTACCGAGCACGTCATCGCGCATCCGGACCCCGGGCGCACCAACGAGGAGCGATTCTGGGAGGCGTTTACCGCATCCACAGGCCTGCAACAGGAGGCGGTACAACCCCTCACCGACCGCTTCTACGAAGAAGCCTTTCCCCGGCTGGAGGGCCTCACGAGGCGCAAGCCGGAGGCGCGTGACATCATCCAGACCGCATTCGCCCAGGGCTACGAGGTGGTGATCGCCACCAATCCGCTCTTCCCGAGACGAGCCATCGAGCACCGCCTGGCGTGGGCGGGTATCCCCGTCGACGAGTTCCCCTATACCCTGGTGACGACGTACGAGATCATGCACGCCAGCAAGCCCCACCCGGCTTATTACCAGGAGATCCTCGACATGATCGGGCGATCGGCGGATGAGACGATCATGGTCGGCGACGATCCCACGGAGGACATGGCCGCCCATACGATCGGGATCCATACGTTCTGGATCCACGAGCGCGCGCTGGATCAGCTCCCACCACCCCTGGCGGAGGGACACGGGAGCCTGGCCGACTTCGGAAAGCTCCTACGGGAGGGGGCGCTGCACACGTGGCCGCCCCGATAGCCGGCCTGGTCCGCCCCAATCAGGCCGGGCAAAGGCAGGCTCCAGGCCGAAAAGGGGATGTTTGGGCGGAGGGATCCATCAGCCCCGCCCTGAGGATTGCGATGGACATGCGAGTTGCCCCGCGGCATTTCCACCATCTCGGATAACGCCACCCGGTCAGGAGACTTGTCGGGGACTGTAGAATGTGGTAATCTTAGGGTGCGAGCGCACCGTGGTCGTACCCGGTCGCATCTCACCGGAGGAGGTGACCAGTCACCATGCCGAACCTAGGGCCAATGGAGCTCATCATCATCCTACTGATCGTGCTGTTCATCTTCGGCGCCGGCCGTTTGCCCGAGCTGGGAGGAGCCATCGGGCGGGGGATTCGCGACTTCCGCAAGGCCCTGAACGAGGACGACGAGGAGAGCTCGCCCAAGCCCGCGAAGCCAGGATCCCAGGACGCCTAAGAGCGGTTCACCATACCCAAATGATAAAGCCGGCTGGCTCATGGATCGGCCAGCCGGCTTTCGTTGACTCGCTCACGCCCGTCGCAGTGTGGCGATCAGCCGCCGGGGATATTGAAGCAACATCAGCCCGTCCGCCGGGCTGGTGACCAGGATGTCAGCCTCCAAAACGGCCTGCAACGCGGCTCCCTCCCCTCCCACGACAGCGATGGAAAGCGCCGCCTCCGCCAGCATCTTCGCATCGTTCATCCCGTTTCCCATCGCGACCACCCGCTCCGCCCCCAGCTCACACACGACGGCCTGCTTCTGCGCGGTCTGATCGCCGGGGTCCAGGCGGCGCAGCGGGATATCCAGCTCCCGGGCAACCTGCGCCGCCGTCCCATGGGTGTCGGCCGTCAACAGCACCGGCTGTAGATGAGGGCGCAACGCCCACAGAGCCTCAGCGACCCCCGGCTGAAGGATCCCGTCCACAGCCAGCGTGCCGTTCAGATCCATGACCAGATGCTCCAGGCGCAGCACGCGCCAGCCAGGAATGTCGATCTCCAGCATAGAACTTGCTCCTGATGATCTCCGCCCAGGGCCGGATGCTTCCTTCACACCGACCCGACGAGGCCCCACCTACCCACGCAACGCTGGGCCAAACGCCTCCCGCAACATGGCCAGGCTCTGAGGGATGCCCTCATCGGGATGCGCCTTCCCCTCGAACTCCAGCGAGATGTATCCTCGAAAGCCAACCTGCTCCAACAGTTCCCGGACCTGTCGGTAGTCGATCTCCAGCGTGTAGTAGATGCCACCACCCACGTACGTCTTGGCGTGCACCATGACCGCGTAGGGCGCCAGGGCGGCGCGCTGCGCCTCCGCGTCGGTCAGGAAGTTCCCGGTGTCCAGGATCACACGCAACCAGGGAGATCCCACCCCCTCGAGGATGCGGCGCGTCCCTTCGGCATCGCCGGTGAAGCCCCAGTGATTCTCTAGACCCAACACGACCCCGTGCTGCTCGGCGTAGTAGGTGCACATCCGAAAAGCCTCGATCACCCAACCCAGGGCCTGCTCATCCGTGTAGCCCTCCAGGGGCGGCTCCTTACCTTCAGCCGCCATATAGGCGTCAAAGTCGGGGATCGTGCCCCAGCGTCCCCCGAAGACGCGCACCACGCCCGCCCCCAGATAGGCCGCGACATCCACCCATTTGGTGACGATCTCCATCTGCCGCCGACGCTCCTCCGGATCCGGATGCACGAAGTTGTGGTGAGCGGACACGGCGCAGATCTCGATCCCGTTCTTAAGCGCCGTGTATTTGAGATCGTTTAGGTAGCTGCGCTCCGTGGACTCGAACTGCACGCCCAACAGCTCGATGCCCGAGACGCCGTAATCGGCGGCGGCCCGGATCATGTCGGTGAGCGGGGGACACTCCGGCCCCTCGACCTGCTGTCCGAACCGATTGAACGAATAGCTGGAGATGGCGAGCTTCATCGTCTTCCCCCTTAACGGAACGTATTGCGCACGGATCCCCCGGCGTATCCAAAGCGGATCTCGCTCGCACGCACTATACCGCCAGATAGTCCGGTTGGCAACCTGTAGTGTATCCAAAATGGTGGGAATTCCGCGAGGCCCATTGCAAGCCCACAGGGGAGGTGCGGAGGGAGGTCCCTCCGCCAAAACCTCCTCTTTTTCCGCTTTGCACCTGTCCTTGCCCGGCCTGATTCGGATGGACCAGGCCGGGCAAGGCAGGTGAGGGGCGGAAACCGGGAGGTCTCTTTCGAGGGGCTGCGCCCCTCAAAGCTCCCTGCTGCATTTCCACCGAAAAAGATACACTACCTGGCAACCGACGCTTTGACAAGCCCAACCCGGTATGCTACACTCTCGCCATCCATTTCACATACGCTCCGATCCGAGGTGCCCCTGTCCCGGATGGCAGGGGCCGTAAGGGCGAAGCCGGTGACCCGTTACGCCCGGGAAGTCCGGCGCTGTCCCGCAACTGTAGGGTCAGCTCACGCTGACCGAGCCAGGTCGACCGCCTCGGAGGAGCCCGTTAACCTTCGTGGATTGGGGTTAGGGCTGGCGTTGGCGCACCGATGCCAGCGCCATGAGCGAGCACGAGACCCGGCCCGCTGCCCTATGGCCGGGTATTTTGCTTCCCTCCCCTGCCGCCCCAACCCGTCATCACCCGAGAGGAGGAAGCTGCCCAATGATCATGGAACGAATCCACGAGATCACCCCGCCGAACGAGGAGGCCATGGATGCCGCTCGCGCTCGTCAGACCACGCTGACGAAGCCCGCCGGCAGCCTGGGCCGCCTGGAAGATCTCAGCGTGCAACTGGCCGGGATCACCGGCCAATGCCCGCCGCCCATCCCGACGCGCAAAGCTGTGCTCGTCTTCGCCGGTGACCACGGCGTCGTCGCCCAGGGCGTGAGTGCCTTCCCCCAGGAGGTCACCCCCCAGATGGTGCTGAACTTCCTGCGAGGCGGCGCGGCCATCAACGTGCTGGCCAGACAGGCGAACGCCCGCGTGGTCGTAGTCGACGCGGGGGTGGCCGCGAACATCCCTCCCGCGGACGGATTGATCCAGGGGAAGATCGCCCCCGGTACGATGGACTTCACCGCAGGCCCCGCCATGACCCGAGAGCAGGCTACGGCGGCCCTGGAGCTGCGAGCGCGCGTCGCTCAGGAAGAGATCGAGCGAGGGCTTGATCTGCTGGCCTGCGGCGACATGGGTATCGGCAACACGACCCCATCCGCCGCCATCACCTCGGTCATCACCGACGCCACCCCTCGAGAAGTCACCGGCCCAGGCACTGGCATCGATCCGGATGCCCTGGAGCACAAGATCGAGGTGATCGAGGCGGCCATCGCCCGCAACCGGCCGAACCCGAACGACGGCCTCGACGTGTTGAGCAAGGTGGGCGGCTACGAGATCGGGGCCATCGCCGGCGCGATGATCGCGGCCGGGGCGGCCCGCGTGCCCGTCGTGGTAGACGGCTTCATCGCCACCGCCGGAGCGTTGATCGCCTGCACCCTGGCGCCGGGGCTGCGTCCCTACCTCATCGCCGGGCACCGATCCCAGGAGCCCGGGCACGACATCGCGCTGGACCACCTGGGCCTGGAGCCGCTGCTGGACCTGCGATTGCGTTTGGGCGAGGGCACCGGCGCCGTCCTGGCGTTTCACATCGTGGAGGCCGCGACCCGGATCATCAACGAGATGGCTACCTTCGCCGAGGCCGGGGTGAGCGAGCGAAGTGAATGATCTCCTGCGGGCGCTGAGCCTGCTTACCATCTTGCCCGTGCGCCCCAACTGGGACGAGCGCTCCCCGTTGGGGCGCTCTATGGCGTTCTACCCGCTGATCGGCCTGGGGATCGGAGGGCTGCTGGCCGGCCTGGCGGCCCTCCTCGCCCGCCTGGGATGGACGGCCGGACCCTTCACATCCCTGCGCGCCGCGCTCCTGCTAGTCGCCTGGGTGACGACCACCGGCGGCCTCCACCTGGATGGCTGGGGCGATGCCTGCGATGCGCTATTCTCCACTGTGGACCGTGAACGGCGCCTGGAGATCTTGCGCGATCCCCGATTGGGCAGTTTCGGCGCCACCGGGATCGTCCTGCTCCTGCTGACCAAATTCGCGGCGCTCCAGGCGACCGCCAGCGCCCTTTCACTCGTGCTGGCCCCCACGTTGGGGCGCTGGGCCATCGTCCTGGCGGCATGGGGCTGGCCCAGCGCCCGGCCGGGCGGCATGGGCGACCGATTCCGGCAAGGGCTGGGTTGGAGCCGAGTGACGGCGGCCACCCTGATCGCCCTGATCACAAGCGTCCTGGCCGGAGCAGGAGGTGCGGTGGCCATGGCCATCGCACTGATCGCCACGCTGGCGATGGCGCAATTCGCCGCCCGACGCCTGGGCGGCCTCACAGGCGATATCTATGG